>NZ_JBTNDK010000011.1:0-127225 GCF_054511035.1 Pseudarthrobacter sp. MDT1-22
TGTTCTGCGGGGTTCCCGCCGCCGAGGAGGGCGGCGGCGAAGATGTCGGCCCGTAGCTGTGTGAGGGTCAGGGGCTCGTCCGGGCCCTGCAAACCACGGGCGACGGCGGTGGTCCGGTTCCAGATCCCGGCCGCCTGGTCCGCGGGGAGGTAGGCCGAGAGCCATGCCATCCCGTCCTGATCCGGGGCGTACTCGACCCGACGATCCAAAACACCCTTTGCGTGCCGCTTCTCGATACTCTCCGTATGGTGGCGTTCCCGCCAGGTGCGGGCCCTGTGACGGAACCGGAACGCCGGCATTTCCCCTGCGGGACAACCACCGGCCGCGTTCGGCGCATCCGGGTCCAGAAAGTGGGCCTCCAGCGACGCGGCACCGGCCGGGTCAAGGGTTGCGGCTTCATCCACCATGGCCCGCGCGTGCTGCCACGAAATGGTGCCCGCTTGCAGAGCGGACAGCGNACAGTCATCAGCAGCTGGGACTGGTTCAGCAACGCCCTCGCAGCCCTGTCGCCGATGGCCAGGACGCATGCGATCTCCGCGGTCACCGCCATCTCCTGCGCCTGCACCGGCGCACCTGGCGAAGCGATAGCTTGGGCGGTGTCCGCATATTCCACTGCGGCCCGGGCCTTCAGGGCAGCCATCCGCGCCTCAACTCCCGCGGCGCCGGAGAGGATGTCCAGACACGTATCGCCCAGGCCACGCAAAAGATCAGCCTCCGATGACACTTCAGAACCGGACCCGCCAGCCCCGTTCAGTGCGGAATTCAGCACGGCAATGGCAGCAATGATGTCCGCATATGCCTTCGCCACCGCCGCGTTTCCCATGTTTCCATCATCTAGTGAGGGTCTGACATTTAAGCGAGAATGGATTTCGGGGCGTGTGGCCAAAACGAGAGCCGGTTCTTGGCGATCGATGCAACCGCCCCGGATCATTTCTCCGCCGGGAAACTATCGTCCCCGCTGTCCCCCGGCCCGCCTCGTCGGACTGAGACACCGCATCGTGCCGGGATGGCGCCACGAACGACGGCGCGAGGCCCCGCAGTCGCGCGGCACGTGGAAGTATTCAGGTATGACTATCGATAATGATGATGCCAACACTCCGGCGCCAACGGACTCACAGGGCACAGACGCCGCGGCCGAAGTCAGCCGTGGCTGGTTCCACGTCGGGGCCATCATTGTGGATGCCACGCTTCAGCGCCGCCAGAACTACAACGAAACCGTCAAGCCGCGCGTCGAAGCCCTCGTCGCGGAATGGCCGGATGCCGCCACAACCAGTGGATTCCGCCAGCACCTCGATACGGGGAAGCTCTCGGAAGTCATCGACTGGCCATCGCCTGGCCGCCTGGCCCAGATAGAGGACATTACGCAAGTATTCGAGCGTGAGGGCATCGAAACGGTAGCGGAGCTCCGCGGCACGCTCGAGGACCACATCCAGGGTGCGGCCCTCCGGGAAGCCCTTGCGCTAGTGCGGCACGTCAGTCCCAAAACGCTGGATTACATTGGCACATTGAGCGGGATCTCAACAGGTGCGGCCGCCGACCGGGCTGCCGGCGTGGAGGACCTGACCTAAGCGCAGATCGCTTTTAGTCGGCAAGTCAGCAAATGCGTTCAGGGCTGTCTGGCCGAAGCCGGAGGACAACCCATAAACCGCAGCGCCGGCAAATGTAGACGGGTTCGATGCCGAGCACATGCAGCTGCTTGCGACTCATCACCCTGCCGCAGCAGGAGCATCTGCAGGTCCCTTCAGAGTCCATTGTTTTTGAGCGCTTCGGTTATTTGGCTGATCGTCGGAAGACCCGCCAGCCCGCTTGGAGTCGCGTATATCCGGCAGGCCAGATCGTCAGCAGTGGCACCGGTCGGAAAAATGTCGGACCCATTGAGGGTGATCGTGGGGGAACCCGCGAATCCCGTGCCCGCCGTATCCGGCGCGGACTCCAGGAGTCGTATGGTCACTGGAATATCGCTGTGTCCCAAGGCGGTCAGGGCTGATTCCAGTCGCTCCTGCGCCTTAGCAAGGTTGGGGCACTCGTCGATGTGGAGCAGTTCGATCCTCATAGAATCATTCTCCACCCCTAGCATCAGCCTCCGGGACTCACCGGCGGTGTGTGATGTGGACAAGCGGACGACGGCGGGACCTCCCGCCGTCGTCCGCCCGGTGGTTGAGCTAGACGATATGAGGTGAGGGTGGTTGGGTTTCCTGCCCGTCCGGGGGCGGCCATTGTCGCCGGGCCGGTCCTGCGGCGCCGGCTTGATGCTGGCGGGTTTCCGTCGTCTTGGCGGCGGCGCCGCGGGGCCTATTGCCCGGCGGAAATGTCCTTGTATCCGGACGGCAGGGGCCCGACTGCCGCTGGTGAGGGGCCGGGGCCTTCTGTTTCAGAGCGTCCGTGGGTTGCCAGTGAACAACCTCTTGGCTTGAGGCCTTCGTGAGAGTTGCATTGGTAGTGCCACATGTGAGTTTTGGGAGGTCCCGGCTATGTACAATCGTACGTTTATTGGGCTCGATGTTCACGCGGTTTCCGTTGTCGGCTGCGCCCTGAATCCTGACACCGGAGAACTGGTCCGGATGCAGATGGACTCGGACCCGGCGGTCGTTTTGGATTGGGTCCGCCGCTTCGAGCCGCCGGTGAAGGCCGTGTACGAGTCGGGCCCGACCGGGTATGTCCTGGCCCGTTTCCTGCGGGAGGCCGGCGTTGACTGTGTGGTGGCTGCGTCCTCGAAGCTGCTGCGGGCACCGGGAGACAAGATTAAAACGGACAAGCGAGACGCCCGGCTTTTGGCGGAAATGCTCGCCCTGGGCCAAGTCACGGAAGTGCGGGTCCCGACGCGGGAGCAGGAGGACCTGCGGGATTTGTCCCGGCTGCGGGCCACGGCGGCGAAGAACCTCGCCCATGCCCGCCAGCACGTGAACGCGATCCTGCTCCGCCACGGCATCAGGTATCCCAAGGAGTCGACGTGGACCCTGCAGCATCAGGCGTGGCTGCACCGGCAGCGTTTCGACTCCCCGGTGCTGCAGTTCACCTACGAGGACACCGTGGAACAGGCCGAACTGCTCGCGGCGCACCTCAAGCGCATTGACCAGCGCGTCGCGGCGGTCGCCAGGGACTGTGAGTACACGCCGGTGATCGACGCGTTGATGTGCCTGCGCGGCATTCAGGTCACGACCGGGTTCGGGCTCGCCGTGGAGATCGGCGACTGGAAACGCTTCACCGGCGCCACCATCGGCTCCTACGTGGGGCTGGTCCCCAGCGAGCAGTCCTCGGGCCAATCCCGGCACCAGGGACCCATCACCAAGGCCGGCAGCAAATACGCACGCAAGCTCCTCATCGAGGCGGCGTGGCAGCACCGGCGCCCCTACTCCAGACCCGGGCTCCGGATGCTGCGCCAGCTGGACCTGGTCGGCCCGGCCACCCGGATCCGCGCGCTGGAAGGCAACCACCGGCTCCACCACAAATGGGAAGTGTTCGACGCCCGGAAGAAAAGGTCCGTCACGGCCAACACCGCGATCGCCAGGGAACTCGCCGGCTGGTGCTGGTCACTGGCCTCACCCCTGCAGCAAGGGGAACGCATTAACGCGGCGTAGAGAACGTGCCCTCCGGATGCGTGGCGGGGCGTGACGTGGCAGCACTTTGGGGCTAACTCGAGACTCGACTATGAGCACACGGTCCACGGGCCGTTGACGCTCGATTTTAGACAGCGATAAGCCCCAGCCGAACAATCGTCATGCGGTAACCCAACCCGCGCATATCAGTCTGACACTGCAGTCGAATACAAGACTCGCCAGCACGACCGCCACACCCGGACGGCACCCAAACCAGCGGCCCCCAACAAAGAAGTTAGGAGCCGCTCATCACTGCCCCTTGACAAACGTTTCCACATATCAGTCGAAACCTGCCGCTCGACTACGCCGCGGCGGAAGCAGGAACCTTCAGGGGCTCCACCTTGCCCAGGACGAACAGGTAGTTCGCGGCTCCGGCCAGCGACACCAATCCGATGACCGCGAGCGGCGCCACGTAGGATCCCGTCTGGTCCACCAGGACACCGATCAGGACCGGCGTGAAGATGCCTGCCAGGTTGGAGGCGAAGTTCTGGAGCCCGCCGATGGATCCGACGTGGCGGGAGCTCGGGGCAACGTCCGCGGGGAGCGACCAGATGCCGGTGGCGGCGACGGTGAGGCTGGAGTATGCCACCGACAGGAGGGCAAGTGCCATCCACGCCTCGGGGACCACGGCGGCGAACATGATGACCGAACCGCCGATCAGACCGCCAGCGATGGCGGTCTTCCGGACCCGTGTGACCGAGACCCCGCGCTGGACGGCCCGGTCGGCAACGTAGCCGGCCAGCCAGCCGAAGGCCACCGCGCAGATGCCCGGGATGGCACCGAAGAGGCCGAGCTTGAGCAGGTCGAAGCCGCGTTCCTTCACGAGGTAGCTCGGGAAGAAGGTGATGAAGAAGTAGATGGCGCTGTTCAGGCAGAAGAAGCCAAACATCATGCTGAGGATGGTGCGGTATTTGAACAGTGAGCGCCAGGGGAGCTTCGCTGCGTCGGCGTCGTCGTTCGCTGCGCTCCGGGCACCGCCTCCCCGGATGTAGGCCCGCTCCTCGTCATTGGCCGTCGGGTGGTCCTCGGGGCTCCGGTACATCTTCCACCACACAACAGCCCAGATCAGGCCGGCAATCCCAATGATGATGAAGACCGCGTGCCAGGACGTGAAGGCGACGATCAACGTGACGATCGGCAGCGCGATGACCGCACCTACACGGGAGCCTGAATCCCAGATGCTGGTGGCAAAGGCCCGTTCGCGGACCGGGAACCAGGTGGCCACCACCTTGGCGGCGGTGCTGGGGGCCGGACTTTCACCGACACCGAGCAGGAACCGCGCGGCGAACAGCGACCAGAAATTCTGCGCAAAGGCGGTGACCATGGTGAACACGGACCACCAAACCGCTGCCAGGGTGAAGGACTTCCGCGGCCCAACCTTGTCGACGTACCACCCGGCGGCCAGCTGGCAGAAGTCATACGCCCAGAAGAAGGCGGCAAAAATGAGGCCCTGCTGGGTTGCCGAGAGCTCAAAATCCTTACCCATAAACGGCAGGGCAACGCTGAGGCTTGAGCGGTCAAGGTAGTTAATACTGAGCCCGATGAACGCGAGCCAGATGATCACCCAGCGCTTGCGGGTCATGGTGCGGGGAGCCTTGGACGAAAGATTGGGGGAAGAGTTGGGGGCGAGCCTGCTGCCTAGGACAGTCATACCGTCTCCTTTGACGTAAACGTGGCTTTCGGGTGCCTGGACACCGGGGAAGACGCCGAGGATTCCGGCGCAAGATCATGTAGGAATCGGAATAATCATATAGTTAATGTGATCCAGAGCAACTTTTGGAAGAAAACGCCCCACCCCCGGCCGCTCCCACCCGTGGAATATGATTCCCACAGCGACTCCACCAACCAGCACAAAGAGGTAACCGCGTGCCCACACGTCAATCATCCGATGCATCCAAAGGCAAGGCAGCCGTAAGTGACGTCTACGCCTCCATGCGGGCCTCCATCCTCAAGGGCGAAATCGCACCCGGCGCACGGATCAATATTGATGCGGTCTCCCGCAGCCTGGGCGTCTCACAGACCCCGGTCCGCGAAGTGCTGCAACGGCTGGAGGGTGACAACCTGGTGGTCTACAGCCCCGGCCGAGGATACAGCACCACGCCACTGCTGGACCTACCCGCGCTGCGATCGCTCTTTGAGTTCCGACTGCTGGTGGAACCGTGGGCCGCGCGGTCCGCGGCCGTGGACCGCCTCGCCAACCCAGCCGCGGCCTTGGAGAAGGAACTGTCGGCCATCCGCAACTCCATGAAGACCACCAGCGGCGACGCTCGGCAGGACCTCGTGGCCCATGACACCCGCTTCCATGACACCATCCTGCTGGCAGCCGGGAACCCGGTAGTCCAGCACGCCTTCGCCCAGACCCACTGCCACCTGCACACCTTCCGCCTCTACCCGGCAGACATCGACGGCGCCATCACCATCGCCGAGCACGCCACCGTACGGGAGGCCATCGCGTCCTGCCTGCCCGACCGCGCCGAGGAGGCCATGGCCCAGCACATCAGGAACTCCTTCGCCCGGTTCGCCAAGGCCTTCGAAGGCACGGCAGACCTCTCGCCGCTGGAGAACGGCGGACCACCAAGAAGGCATATCGTCACCTGAAATCGAAGCTCCGGCCTGCTGGCCGGGGCTTCTTTTTTCTCGGGCACTTGATCTGAGTCACCGTTCCTATATGATTATGAGAATTCATATAGGAATCGTGTTCACGAATTGAATTGACCAGAGAGAGAAGAAACCCATGACCTCCATCATTTCCATCCACACCCAAGACGTGCGGTTCCCCACGTCCCTGGAGCTCGACGGTTCCGACGCGGTCAACGTTGACCCGGACTACTCCGCTGCGTACGTCGTCATCCGCACCGACGCGGGCGACGAAGGCCACGGCTTTGTTTTCACCTGCGGACGCGGCAACGAAATCCTCACGCACGCCATTGACGCCTATGCCGGCCTGCTCCTCGGCCGGGACATCGATGAACTGATCTACGACCTCGGTGGCGCGTCGAAGCGCCTCATCCACGATTCCCAGCTGCGCTGGCTCGGCCCGGAGAAGGGCGTCACACAGATGGCGGCCGGCGCCCTCGTCAGTGCACTCTGGGACATCCGCGCACGGCGCGAGAACAAGCCCCTGTGGCTCCTGCTCAGCGAGATGCCCGCCGAAGAAATCGTCGACGTCGTAGATTTCACACACATCCGCGACGCTCTCAGCCCCCAGCAGGCACTGGACATCCTG
This sequence comes from Pseudarthrobacter sp. MDT1-22, assembly GCF_054511035.1. Taxonomy (NCBI): domain Bacteria; kingdom Bacillati; phylum Actinomycetota; class Actinomycetes; order Micrococcales; family Micrococcaceae; genus Pseudarthrobacter; species Pseudarthrobacter sp. MDT1-22. The sequence continues at coordinate 6,823 of NZ_JBTNDK010000011.1, forward strand.
CGCGCCGGCGAAGACGGAAAGGCCGCCCGGATCGCCGCCCTGAAGGTGGACGGCTACCCCGCCTACACCACCTCGCCGGGCTGGCTGGGCTACAGCGACGAGAAGCTCGTCCGGCTGAGCAAGGAAGCCGCCGCGGACGGCTTCTCCATGATCAAGCTGAAGGTGGGCGGCGACATCAATGACGACCGCCGCCGCATGGCCTTGGCCCGTAAGGCCGTGGGCGACCTCCCGATCGCCATCGACGCCAACCAGCGGTGGGAGGTCTCCGAGGCCATCGAGTGGGTCAACCAGCTCTCCGAGTTCAACCCCTACTGGATCGAAGAACCCACCAGCACGGACGACATCCTGGGCCACGCGGAGATCCGGAAGGGCGTTGCCCCCGTCCGCGTCGCCACCGGCGAGGCCGTCGCCAGCCGCATCGTGTTCAAGCAGCTGCTCCAGGCCGGTTCCATCGACGTCCTCCAGCTGGATTCCACCCGTGTGGGCGGCGTCAACGAGAACATCGCCAACCTCCTGCTCGCTGCCCGCTTCAACGTACCGGTTTGCCCGCACGCCGGCGGCGTGGGGCTGTGCGAACTCGTCCAGCACTTCTCCTTCTTCGACTACGCGGCCATCACAGGAAGCCAGGACGGCCGGATGATCGAGTACGTTGACCACCTGCACGAGCACTTCGCCGAGCCGGTCCGCATCGTCAACGGCCGCTACGCCGCCCCGGAACTCCCGGGCACCGGCGCCGAAATGCTCAGCGCCTCCCGGGCCCGCTGGGAGTTCCCCGCCGGCGCCGGATGGCTCGAAGTGGGCGACCGCGCCGCGGTTACGGGCGCCTCCGTGACCGGAGCCGGTGCTCTCCGATGACAACCACGGTCCATGACCTCAACGCGAGTGTCGACGCCGCCCACGCAGCCTTCGAAAAGGGCCGCGCCGCAGACCCCGGCACCCGCGCAGCCTGGCTGGAGGCGATAGCCGCCGCACTGGAGAACGACGCCGATGCGCTGGTGGAGATCGCTGTTCAGGAAACCCATTTGGGCGAGCCGCGGCTCCGGGGCGAGCTCAAGCGCACGGTCTTCCAGCTCAGGCTCTTCGCCACGGAGGTCCGCGACGGCGAGCACTTCGACGCCACCATCGATCACGTGGACGCGGACTGGGGCATGGGCCCGCGGCCGGACCTGCGCCGGCTCAACGTTCCCATCGGCGTCGTGGGCGTCTTCGGAGCCTCCAACTTCCCCTTCGCCTTCAGCGTGATGGGCGGCGACAGCGCCTCGGCACTGGCCGCCGGGTGCGCCGTGGTGCACAAGGCACACGACGGGCACCGGAACCTCGCGCTCCGCACCGCCGAGACCGTCATCGCAGCACTCGATGCCGCCGGAGCACCTTCCGGGCTGTTCTCGCTCGTCACCGGCCGGCCTGCCGCGGAGGCCCTGGTGGACCATCCTGCCGTGAAGGCCATCGGGTTCACGGGTTCGACGGCGGGCGGCCGGGCATTGTTCAACCGTGCCGCCGCCCGGCCCGAACCGATTCCCTTCTTCGGCGAACTGGGCGGCATCAACGCCGTATTCGTCACCGAGAACGCCTGGGCGGTGCGGCGCGACGAAATCCTCAGCGGATACGCCGCTTCATTCACTATGGGAATGGGACAGTTCTGCACCAAGCCGGGGCTGCTGTTTGTTCCGGCTGGAGAGGCCGACGGCGTCCGGCAGGTTCTGAGCGCCGCGCTGGCGGACTTTGCCGCAGCACGGCTGCTGAGCCCGCGGTTGCACGAGGGCTACCGGCAGTCCGTGCAGGATCTGCGGGGCACCACCGGCGTGGAGGTTCTCGTGGAAGGAGACTTCGTCGAGGCACCGGCGCCAACCGTGCTCCACACGACTTCCGCGGCTGTCCGCAGTGATCCGTCAATTCTGCGGCAGGAAATGTTCGGGCCGGCCAGCCTGGTGGTGGAGTACGGCGACGAATCGGAACTCCTGGAACTCACCGGACTGCTGGAGGGACAGCTGACCACCACGCTCCAGGCGGAGCCGGAGGATGATGTGTCAGAACTGGCCGCACGGCTGACGGACATCAGCGGCCGGGTCCTCTGGAACGGCTGGCCCACGGGGGTCACGGTCAGCTACGCCCAGCACCACGGCGGACCGTACCCCGCCACAACATCGGCCACCACCTCTGTAGGAACGGCCGCGATCCGGCGCTTCCTCCGGCCTGTGGCCTACCAGTCGTTCCCGGAAGGTCGCCTGCCCGAACCTCTGCAGGATGCCAATCCGTGGCGCGTTCCGCAGCGAGTGGATGGGGTGTGGCAGCGGCCCGTCCGGCAGGGACAGACTGCAGTCCAGACTGCAGGAAACGAGGTCCGGCCATGAGCGCCGCACTGGACCTCGGCGGGGCCTCGGTACTCCCGGAAGACGCAGCGCGGGCACTCCTGATCGGCCGCGTCTGGGACGTTGAAACCGGCGGACCACGCGTGGTCGCCGTCCAGGAGCAGGACGTCTTCGACCTCCAGCATCTGGCCGAAACCGTCTCCGAGCTCCTGGAACGGCCGGATCTCGTGGCCGCCGTCCGCGCCGCGATGACACTGCCCCGGTGGAAGACCAGCGAGATCATTCACGCGTCGCTGACGCAGGACGCGGCTCGCCCTCATTTCCTGGCTCCCGTGGATCTCCAGGTCATCAAGGCCTGCGGCGTGACGTTTGTGGACAGCATGATCGAACGGGTCATCGAGGAGCGTTGCGGCGGAGACGCCAGCCGCGCGGCCGAGATGCGGGAACTGGTGGGCCGTGCCCTCGGCGGCAGCATCAGCTCCATCCGGCCCGGCTCCCCCGCGGCTGCCGAAGCCAAGAAGGTGCTCATCGCCGAAGGCCTCTGGTCGCAGTACTTGGAGGTCGGGATCGGGCCGGATCCCGAGGTCTTCACGAAGGCCCCGGTGCTCTCGTCGGTGGGGCTGGGCGCGGCGGTCGGGATCCCTGCGTTCTCCTCCTGGAACAACCCGGAACCGGAACTGGTGCTGATTGCCACCTCGGCCGGCACAGTTGTGGGCGCAACCCTGGGCAACGACGTGAACCTCCGCGACGTGGAGGGCCGGAGTGCCCTGCTGCTGGGGAAGGCGAAGGACAACAACGCGTCCAGCGCCCTAGGTCCATTGATCCGGTTGTTCGACGACGGCTTCACCCTGGAGACGCTGCGCCAGGAGGAAATCCTGCTGCGCGTCGAAGGCCGGGAAGGCTACTCACTGGAGGGACGCAATTCCGTGTCCCGGATCAGCCGTCCGTTCGAAGAGCTCGTCGCCGCGACGGTTGGGAAGCACCACCAGTACCCGGACGGCTTTGCACTGTTCACCGGCACTCTCTTCGCGCCAACGCAGGACAGGGACCATCCGGGACAGGGGTTCACGCACCACATGGGCGATACGGTGACCATCCGCAGCCGCCACCTCGGGGCCCTCATAAACGTCGTGGGGGCGGCGGAACAGTTGCCGGAATGGTCGTTTGGCCTGCGGCAGCTGTTCGGCTATCTTCATGCCCAACGCGAAGTCCGCGCATCAAGCAGTAAGGAATATGCCTCATGAAGTTCGCCCAGATTGGCGCCCCGGGCGCCGAACAGCCCGTCCTGGTCCACGGGGACAGGCACTACTCGCTCCAAAGCATCACACCGGCCATCAACGGTGACTTTCTGTCCAACGGTGGCCCCGCGGCTGCCGCCGCAGCACTGGGCGCAGGCACGCTGCCGGACGTCAGCTCCGACGTCGTACGCTACGGCGCCCCGGTGGTGCGCCCGTCCGCCGTCGTCTGCGTTGGCCTGAACTATGCCGCCCACGCAGCGGAATCGGGTGCCCAGCCGCCGGAGCATCCGGTCATCTTTCTCAAGACACCCAATACCGTGGGCGGTCCGGACGATGCCGTGGCCATCCCCCGGGGATCAACCAAAACTGACTGGGAGGTGGAGCTCGGGATCATCATCGGCAAACGCGCCTCCTACCTGGACTCCCCCGAGGCCGCCCGGGACCACATCGGCGGGTTTGTGGTGGTGGACGATCTCTCCGAGCGTGACTTCCAGCTGAACGTTTCCGGCGGCCAGTGGTCCAAGGGCAAGAGCTCACCGGGGTTCTGCCCCACGGGTCCCTACCTGGTCACCCCCGACGAGGTCGACGCCGGCAAGCTGCGGCTGCGCAGCTGGGTCAACGGCGAAATCCGCCAGGACTCATCCACCGCGGACATGATCTTCGACGTCGAGACCATCGTCTGGAATCTGAGCCAGTACATGGTGCTTGAGGCCGGCGACCTCATCTGCACCGGCACCCCCGAGGGAGTCGCGCTGTCCGGGCGGTTCCCGTACCTGAAGGCCGGCGACGTTGTGGAAATCGAAATTGACGGGCTGGGGCGGCAGCGCCATGAATTCATCGCATGAACGGGGACCCGGCAATGGAGTTTGAAGGCATCCGTGCCATCGTCACCGGCGGGGCTTCCGGCATCGGAGCGGCCATAACGGCGCATCTGACCCGGCGCGGAGCGAGGGTGGCGGTGCTGGACCTGAATCCTGAGGCGGCGTCCGGAGCGGCGCTGTCGATCCGATGCGACGTGGCCGATGACGCTTCGGTGCGTGCCGCCGTTGAACGCGTTGCCCGGGAATTCGGGGGGATCGACGTCGTGGTCAACAACGCAGGGATAGGGGCCCAGGGAACCGTTGCGGACAATGACGACGCCGAGTGGCAGCGCGTTCTGGACGTCAACGTGATCGGCGCGGTGCGGGTGAGCCGTGCCGCCTTGCCCCATCTCCGGCAGTCCCCCGCCGCCGCGATCGTCAACACGTCCTCCATCGCCGCCACGGCCGGGCTGCCCGCCCGCGCACTCTACGCGGCCACCAAGGGCGCCATCCGGGCGCTGACGCTCAGCATGGCGGCCGATCACGTCCGCGAAGGCATCCGGGTCAACTGTGTCAATCCGGGCACGGCTGACACGCCCTGGATCAACCGGCTGCTGAGCCAGGCGGATGACCCGGTAGCCGAACGCGCGGCGCTGGAGGCCCGGCAGCCGCACGGCCGGCTGGTGACGCCGGAGGAGGTTGCAGCGGCGGTCGCGTATCTGGCCAGTCCGCTGGCCGGTTCGACGACGGGCACTGAACTGGCGGTCGACGGCGGCATGCAGGCGGTGCGCCTGCGTCCCGTCGAGTAACGTCCCGCCGAGTAACGCCCCGGCGGGGTAACTCCCCGTCGGAGTAGAAGCTGCGAGGCGCCGTCGTGTCCTGATTTACCGGGGCACGGCGGCGCCTCTGGCGTTTCAGGAGGGAGGCGCGGCCCCCTTCCGGCGAGCGTAGCCAAGCGGTTTTCAGGAGGGGCTTGACCTGCGTCACATAGACTATATGATAGTGCGTATTCCTATATGATCTTCGACGGCGAACGACCGGGATCCCCGGACTCCGTCACCCCCGCATCCGATCCGCATCAATAATCCCCAGGAGAGCACCATGTTCAAAGCAACACCGAAGTTGCTTCTTGTTCCGGCTATCGCGTTGGCCCTCACGCTGGGAGGCTGCTCCTCCGGCGGCGCCTCGGCCGGCGCTGCGAGCGCAACAGGAGCCGTGGCTGACAGCCACCTCACCCAGATCCTCAAGACGAAGACGATCAAAATCGCCGTCAGTGCCGACTCTCCGGGATACGGCGTGATGACGTCATCAGGTGAGCACGAGGGTTTCGACATTGACGTCGCGAACGCGCTCGGCGCCTCGCTGGGCGCAAAGATTGAGTTCGTCACGGCCACGAACGAAAGCCGCATCCCGCTGCTGCAGACCGACAAGGCGGACGCCGTCATTGCAACCTTCACGGCATCGGATGCGCGGGCCCAGGTGGTGGATATGTCCGAGCCGTACGCCGCCAGCTCCACCGTCTTTATGGTGCCCGCGGGAAGCCCGATCGCCAGCTACGCGGATCTGGACGGGAAATCCGTGGCCACGTCGCGCGGAAGTGTGGGCGAGCAAATCCTCAAGGCCACCTTCCCGAACGCCAAGATCGCCGGCTTCAACACCACGGCCGATTCCATCCAGGCCCTCAAGAGCGGCAAGGTGGACGCGCTGATTGAAAACAACGCGATCATCGGCGGGCTCGTGAAGAGTGATCCGTCCGCATTCCAGGTGCTCAAGGGCGACCCGATCAAGCCGGCGCTGTTCTCCATCGGCGTCAAGCAGGGCGACCAGACGTGGGTTAACTACATCAACAACTTCATCCGGAACTACACCATCTCCGGACAGAACGAGGCCTCCCTGCAGAAGTGGTTCGGGCTGGAACTTCCGCCCTTCCTCGCCCACTAACAGTATTCGGACGCACTCTCCGGTGTGGGTGAAGGACAGGCAGTCATTCACCCACACCGCCGTTCACGGATAGGACCCTTTGCTCATGGCTTTATATTTCGGAGACCTTCTCCCGTTCAGCTCGCTATTGCTTGAGGGGCTCTGGACAGCTCTTTACATCACGCTCGTGGCCATGGTGGCAGGAAGCGCACTCGGCGTCTTCCTGTACCTGGGGAAGGTCGGGCCCGGAAAAGCAGTCAGCATCTTCTGCTCGTGCTACATCGAGGCCATCCGCAACACGCCTCTGCTGGTGCAGCTGTACCTGATCTACTTTGCCCTTCCCGCGCTGGGCATCAACCTCGAACCCATCTGGGCCGCCGTTATTGGCCTGACCCTCAACAACGCGGCATACACGGCGGAAATTTACCGGGCCGGCTTCGAGTCGGTGCCACACGGCCTGCGTGAGGCCGGCAAGGCCCTGGGTATGAAGAACGCCCAGATCGTGCGCTACATCGTCCTGCTGCCAGCCACCCGGAACGTTTTCCCTGCACTGACCAACCAGCTGATTCTGCTGTTCCTGGCTTCGTCGATTGGATCCATCATCTCGCTTCCTGAACTGACCAACGCGATCATGAGCGTCAGCAACACCACGTACCGGACCATCGAGGTGCTCGCAGTGGGCGGGCTGCTCTACCTTGGCGTTTCCGCCCTGCTGTCCCTGGCCTCGAAACGGGCCGAAACAACGCTGTTTCGGTGGGCGGTGGGCGCACGTGTTTAGGGCCTTTGATTGGCAGGACCTCATTCCGCTGGCCAAGGGGGCCTGGCTGACCATTCAGCTCTGCGCCATGTCCGGCATTCTCGGCATCATCTTCGGACTGATCCTCGGCATTGCCAGAACGTCCCCCAGCAGGATCGCCCGGTGGATCAGCACCATCTACATCAGCTGCGTCCGCGGCATCCCGATTCTGGTCATCATCTTTTTCATCTTCTTCGGAATCCCGCTGCTGTTCCCCGGCCTGGAACTGGACAAGTTCACCTCGGCCGTCATCGCATTGACCTGCTTCGCCGCCGCCTATGTGGCAGAAATTGTGCGTGGCAGCATCGAAGCCGTGCCGAGGGGACAAAGTGAGGCGGCAGATGCCCTCGGCCTCAACTACTGGGCGAAACTCCGGTATGTGGTGATGCCGCAGGCCAGGAAGATCATGGTTCCCCCCGGCGTCGGCTTCATCATTGGCCTGGTGAAGGATTCCTCCCTGGTGACGGTGACCGGGCTGGTGGAGCTGACCCACGCGGGCAACATTGTCACCAACCTCACCGGCGACCCCATCATGACGTTCCTGACGGTCGCCGCCATGTACTTCGTCATTTGCTACAGCATCTCCCTGCTGGGGCGCCTGTACGAGAAACGGACCGGCATCCAGGTGGACCCCCTCAAACTTCCCGAGCCCGCGAGCGTTTAGATCGGAATATGACTGTGATTTTTGTTGAGAATTTGAATAAAAAATTCGGCCCGAACCATGTCCTCAAAGGCGTTGACTGCCACATCCGTGAGCGTGAGGTGGTGTGCGTCATCGGCCCCTCAGGTTCGGGCAAGAGCACGTTCCTGAGGTGCATGAACGGCCTGGAATCGATCACGTCCGGCAGCATCGTGATCAACAAGCACCGGTTGGACGATTCGAAAACGAACATCAACCTGGTCCGGCAGGAAGCGGGAATGGTCTTCCAGCATTTCAACCTGTTCCCGCACCTGAAGGTCATCGACAACGTTATGCTGGCCCCGCTCAAGGTTGCCAAGGTCAACAAGGACGAAGCCCGCGCCAAAGCCGAAATGCTGCTGGCAAAGGTGGGTCTGGCCGAAAAGATGGAGGCCTTCCCCGGGAGCCTGTCCGGCGGTCAGATGCAGCGTGTGGCCATAGCCCGCGCGCTGGCCATGGATCCAAAAATCATGCTCTTTGACGAGCCCACCTCAGCCCTGGACCCGGAAATTGTCGGCGAGGTGCTCACCGTCATGAAGGACCTGGCCAATGAGGGTATGACCATGGTGGTAGTTACCCACGAAATGGGCTTCGCCCGGGAAGTGGCCGACCGGGTGCTGTTTATGGACCAGGGACTGATCGTCGAGGAAGGCTCCCCCGATGAGATCTTCTCCTCGCCGCGGAACGCCAGAACTCAGGGGTTCCTCAGCAAGGTTCTGTAACCGGAGCACGCAGTGAGCGGACGACGGCGGGAGGTTCCCGCCGTCGTCCGCTCACTGCCGCGGTTCGCGGGGCCATGCCGTCGCCCTTAGCGTGTCGCAGCCGGACCGGTCGCCAGTTCGCGCCGTTCCTGACACACTGAGCCAATGAATGAGGCCCTCCCACCGTCCCGCAGGCCTGGCATCCGAGCTGCGATGTTCGTTGATTTCGACAACGTCTTCACCGGCCTGCAGGCACTGGATCCGCTGGCAGCGAAGCGCTTTGCCGAAGACCCGAAGCACTGGGCGGATGCGTTGTCAGCAGGTGGTTCCGGCGAGGACGCCCGCCGGTTCCTGATCCGCAACTGCTACCTGAACCCGGTGGTGTACTCGAAGTACCGGACGTATTGGACCCGCGCCGGATTCCGCGTGATCGACTGCCCGTCGCTGACGCAGCGGGGCAAGAGCAGCACGGACATCAATCTGGTGCTCGACGCCATGGACGCGCTGTCCGGCAACGTTGGCATCGAAGAGTTCTTCATTGCCTCGGCCGATGCCGACTTCACGTCCCTGATCCAGCGGTTCCGGGCCGCTGACCGCATGACCACGGTTATCGCAGCCGGTGCCGTTGCTTTCGCGTACCGGGAGATGGCGGACCATGTGGTGGAATCCCACGACTTCGTCGCCATCCTCAACGGCTCAACGGTGGAGCCGGTTCATGCGGTGGCGTCCGGGAAGCACCAGACTGTCCCCGCCGCAGCGAAGGCGAAGGCCAAGTCCGCCTCGCCCGCCATCCGTGAGGTCCTCGAGTTCGTCCGCGCCGCTCCCGGACCGGTTAACGGCGCGATGGTGGCCCACCGGGCACTCACTGCAGAGCCTTCCCTGAAGACGGACTGGGGAGGCTGGGGAAAGTTTGGGACGTGGGTGTCCCAGATCGGCCAGGGCGTCGAATATTCTCCGGCACAAGGTGGCTGGGTCTGGGACGCGAAGCGGTTCTCGAGCGAGGATCTTCCTGCGCCCGCGGACCTGCAGCCGGGCATCGAGGAACAGGTCACCAGGGTGACGGACGTGCCGGCACTTTCCGCAGCCCAGTTCCGCCAGATGTTCCATGCCATGGAAGCCAGGCTTCGTGAGCATCCACTCAACCGCACCGAACTGTCCCGGCAGGTGAGGGACGACTGCGTCAACGCGGACCAGCCCGTCTCCCGCAACGCCGTGAGCTTTGTTCTTCAAGGTCTGGCCTACGTCAATTTCCCGCTCACCGACGAGGCGACCGCGGAAGGTCTGGCAGCAGCCTGGACCGCGAACGTGGAAGAGCTCTGCCGCGTGGCGCTCCTGGAGTTCGACGCCGCCGAGAAGCTGGCCGTGCGGCGCTGGGCAAGCGGCGGACTGCTGGACGCCTGAGAACAGAAGACGGACGACGGCGGGACCTCCCGCCGTCGTCCGCCAGCCTCATGGGCGCTGATCAGATGGTGGCGCGTTGGGACGCCACCAGCGTCCCGTCCACAATGGCTTCGAGCTCTTGCAGGCGGGGAAGCGCACGCGTCGTCAGCAGTCGCTCGCGGACTTCTGCCGAGACAGCCAGGCTGTCCTTCCAGAGCGAGCGTCCCGCCATGGCGCCGCCGGCACCGTTTGCGACAGCGATCTCTACCTGCCTGATGAACGTCTCGTGGTCCACGCCTGCAGACAGTACAGCCCACGGCACGCCTGCGGCCGCCTCGGTGACCGAGGCACTGGCCTCACCGGATCCGGGGTACTGCAGCTTAAGCACCTTGGCGCCGCATTCGACGGACAGCCGGGCAGCACCGGCGACGAGTCCGGGGAACGCAGCAGCGTAGGCCTCTTCGCTTTCGTCTTCGAGGCGATAGACCAGGATTTCGACAATGAGGAGGAGTCCTTCGTCGGTGCATGCCGTGACGAGTTCGCGGATTTCATCCGCGACGCGCGAGCTGGCGTCCTGAAGATCGGGGCGCATGTACCAGAGCATCTTCGCCACGTCGCCGCCGAGTTCGCGCACCCTGCGGGGCGTCATTCCCGGGACGAACTTTGTGTACTGAAGGCCGTCGACCGTGTCGAAGCCCGAAGCGTCAAGACCGACAACCAACGCGGTGTCGCGAGAGAGAACGCCCTCATCCGCCACACGGGGCAGGGCAATCTCAGGATCGAGCAGGATGGCCGGTGCGGCGTTTCCCAGGTAGCGGACCAGATCCACCTTCGCGTCGGAGAGCTGCTCGGCTGTAATGGAGTTCGGCCCGCCGGGTGCGTCGTTCATTACGGCCTTCATGCCGTTGCGCTGGTCGGCTGCAACGATGAGCATCTTGCCGCCAGGGGTCGAGATCGCTGCCATGCCGCGGCGCTCGAGAGTCGTAAGAGTGTTCACTGGTTTCTCCTAATTAGATGGTCTTGGTCTTGTGAGGATCTGGGGTCCGGCGGCCGGATGCACCGGAAACTGCCGTCGTGAGGGCGCGACAAATCGCGCCTCGTAGGGGGTGCGCCTTGGGAGGCATGGCCCCTCGGTGGAGGAATGGCGGGGTGACCGCTAGCGGCGGCTCAGTGCACGGCCTCGCGCACAGCGAAGTCCGAGAGGAAGTGCTCAAGCTGTTGACGCGGCGTAAGCAGGCCATCAATACGGATATGCCCGACGCCGGGGGCCTGCGTAACCTCTGGAGAAAGGAAACGCTCCGGGTTCTTGACCTTGTCGAGGTCGCGGGCCGCTCCGCGGAGCCGCATGCGTCTCACGACCTCGCCCGGCGGGGTGTCCATCCAGGCGAGGTGCACCCGCGGTTCAGGGATCGCGAGGCGTTCAATAAGCCGTGCCCACGCAGCCGGGAACGTGCGTTCGGACGTGAACGGGGCAACAACAACCACGCTGTTGCCCAGTGCGAGATTCTCCCGGGTGGTGTCGAAGAGGCAGGTGTAGCGAATATCGTTCACGCTCGCACGCGCTGCGGGTTGTGCTGTAGGGACATCGACCAGGAATTCGCCGCCCATGTGCTCAAACAAGGGATTCGTGACGGTGTCCAGGTCAAGGATGGTCCAGTGGAGCTCGCGGGCCAGGTCATGAGCAAACGTCGTCTTGCCACTCGCCGGCACTCCGCAGACGATAATCGCCTCGGATGCGCGTTCTTCGGTCAGGTTCATTGTCATCCATTTCACATTGAGGTCGGGTCGCGGCGCCCCGCGCCGGGAACGGCGGTCAGCGGCTGGTGTAGCCGCCGTCGATCGGGAGGGAAGCACCGGTGATCATGGCGGCGGCGTCACTGAGCAGGAAGACAATGGGGCCGGCCACGTCGTCGACGGTGGCCCATCGTCCGAGTGGCATTTGCTCAAGGAAGGGGCCGCCGACGTCGGGTCGCCCCCAGTAGAAGTTGGACATGTCAGTCATGACCACTGTCGGGTTGACGCTGTTGACGCGGATGTTGTGCTTGCCAAGTTCCAGGGCCGACACCCGGGTGATGTTGTCCAGGGCGGCTTTGGAGGAGCCGTAGGAGATGTGGCCATGAAGTGCGACCATGCTGGCCTGGCTGGAGACGTTGACGATTGCACCGCCATTGCCCTGGCGGATCATGGAGGGCACCGCATGTTTGATGACCAGGAGGGCCCCACGGGCGTTGATGCTGATGACCTTGTCGAAGACGTCGATGTCGGTGTCCTGCGGTGTGGCGATTTCGCCGCCGAAGCCGCCGCAGTTCACGACGCCCCACAGGTCCAGGCCCTCGAGGGCGTCTCTGATGCTTTCCTCGGAGGTCAGGTCGAATGCCAAGGGCTGGGCGCCAGTTTCATCGCAGAGCGGCGCCAAGGACTCGAGCGTGCGGGCGCTGGCGGTGACCTTCGCCCCCGCGGCGGTGAGTTGCCGGACGGTGGCGGCCCCGATGCCGCCGCTGGCTCCGGTGACCAGGATGGAGCGGCCGTTGAAGTCGGTTGTTGCAGATCGGGCTTCGACTGCCGTGCTGGCTGTGGGTGAGTCGGTCATGAAGTACTCCTTGTAGGCATCAAGAGTTCGGTCAGGTCCTGAACGGCGGTTCGCGCCCCGGAGCGTTCCAGGGCTTTGCGGGCCTGCCGGTACGCGGCGGCGAAGCGGGCGTTCCGGCCCAGGTCGCCAAATATTTCGGTCAGGTTGAGGAAGGCACCCGGCTCTACCTGGTCCGCACGGGCCGCCGCGCGAAGTTCGTCCAGGCGCCGGTCAGTGATGGCTACCGGTTCGCCATGTTCGTCTGTGCTTTCCAGGAACCGCGCCCAGGCGGCGATCACCAGCACGGCCCGGTCTATTGGTCCTCCGAGTTCAAGCTGTTCACGCACCACCGGAAGCACGAATTTGGGGATCCGTTCGGATGCGTCGACCATTTGGCGGGCGAGGGTGTCACGAATGGCGGGGTTGGCGAAGCGGTGGATGAGTTCGTTCCGGTACGCTTGCAGATCGATGCCGGGCACGGGTCGCAGGGTGGGTGTCGCCTCGCGTTCCATAAAGCCGCTGATGAACTCGGCGAACAGCGGATCGGCGCAGACCTCATGGACGAACCGATATCCGGCGAGGTAGCCAAGATAGCTCATGACCTGGTGGCTTGCGTTGAGCAGCCGAAGTTTCATGAGTTCATAAGGCTCGACGTCGTCCACGATCTGCACACCGACGTCTTCCAAAGGCGGACGCCCGGCGGTGAACTTGTCCTCGAGAACCCATTGTTCAAATGGCTCGGCAACGACCGGCCATGCGTCTGAGAATCCGTAAGCTTCGGTCACCGCGGCCCGGTCATGGTCGGTGGTGACGGGGGTGATGCGATCGACCATGGAGTTGGGAAAGGCTACGGTGTCGGCGATCCAGCCGGCCAGTTCGGGATCCTTGAGTCGGGCGAAGGACACGAGCGCTTTGCCGGCGACGTTGCCATTCCCCTGAATGTTGTCGCACGACATGACGGTGAACGGGGCCGTGCCCTGGTCACGGCGGTGCGCCAAGGCTGAGGTGATCAGGCCAAACGCGGAGCGTGGAACGGCGTTCTGCTTCAGGTCGTGGAGAATGTCCGGCGTACGGGGATCGAATTCACCCGTGCCGTCGCTGATGCTGTAGCCGCCCTCGGTAATGGACAGGGAGACTATGCGCGTAGCAGGATCTGAGAGTTTGCGGATCACCGCTGCCGGGTCGTCGGGGGCATACAAGTACTCGGTGATAGAACCGATGATTCTGGCGTCTTCGGTGCCATCCGCTCCCTTCAACACCAGCGTGTACAGGCCATCCTGGTCTTCGAGGACATCGCGCATGCGGGCATCCGAGGCGAGCACTCCGACGCCGCAGATTCCCCAGTCCTGGGAGCCGCCCAGGTTCAGGAGGCGGTCGATGAACATTGCCTGGTGCGATCGGTGGAATCCGCCGACGCCGAAGTGAACAATCCCGGTCCGTACCGCGCGGCGCTGATACGAGGGGATGGGTAGCAGGCCTGCCGCTTCTGGAAGGGCCGCTTCATTCAGGGACGTCATGTCATTCTTCTCTTTGGTCGGGAGAGGCGGGATGGTGCCGTTGCCAGCTTGCGAGTGGGCGGACAACGGCACCGCAACGCTCGCTGTTAGCAGGAGGACTTGTAGACGTACTTCGCGCCGTCACCGCTGATGTTGTCCGCGGTGATCTGCTTGAACCCGGTCTGGATCTCCTTCTCTGTGGGCTCGCCCTTGATGGCCTTGAGCGCCTGCTCCACACCTTGGGTGCCGATTGATGCCGGTTCCTGTGCGATCAGGGCCTGGACGATGCCCTCCTTGAGCTGCTTGACCTGTGCCGGCCCGGCATCGAAGCCGACGATCTTCACCTGATTCTGTTTGCCGGCCTGGCGGATGCCTGTGGCTGTTCCCTCTGCCGCGAAGGTGTTGGCCGCGAAGACTCCGACAATGTCCGGGTCCTTGGCCAACGCAGCGGAAACGAGTCTGGCGGCTTCAGCCGGATCGTTGTGGCTGTACTGCACGCCCAGGTACTGGAAGGTTGAGTCGGCTTTGGCGCCCTCTTCGAAGCCCGCAACACGGGCATCGGCTGTTGAGACTCCGGGGTCGGTGGAAATTACGAGGACTTTGCCCCCGTTGGGGCTAAGGTTTTTGATTGCCTTGAAGGCCTCAAGGCCACCGCCCTTGTTGTCCGAGGCGATCGCAGACGCGGCGAATGAGGGGTCCTGCACCGTGGTGTCAACCAGGATGACCTTGATGCCCGCGGCCGCAGCAGCCTTCAAGGGTGCCTGCATTGCGGCCACGTCCGTTGGCGCGATCAGGATGGCATCCGGCTGGGATGCCACAACAGAATCGACAATGGGCTTTTGAAGGGTCGGGTCGAACTTGGCCGGCCCCTGCGTGTTGATCGTTGCGCCGGCTGCCTTGGCAGCGGCGTCGATGCCGCATTGCATGCTGACGTAGAACTCGTCACCGGCCACACCTTGGATGAAGGTGAGCTTGGGCTGGTCTCCGGCTGAGCTCCCGGCCGAGGCGCTTCCGCCGGCACAGGCCGTGAGGGACGTTGCGGCGAGGAGAGCAGCCGCGAGCAGGGTGGCTTTAGGGGTCAACTTCATTGTGTAGCTCCTAGTTTGCTTGGATAGGTTGATGCGGGGGGAAAATCAGTTGGAGCGTCGGCCGTACAGCTTCTTTTTGCCGTCAGGCTTGGCGGACTGCCCTCGGGCTGCCGCCGCCCGGCGGCGCTGATCGACATAGACGGCGAGGACGAGAACGGCGCCGACTGCCACCTGCTGCCAGAACGGCTGAATGCCGACGATGACGAAGCCGTTTTGGAGTACCGCGGGGATGAAGAGGCCAATGACGGTTCCGAAGATGGTGCCGACACCGCCGAAGAGTGACGTTCCACCGATCACGACGGCGGCGATTACGTTAAGGTTTGTCGCTGACTGACCGGCGATAGCGGTCGTGCCGTACTGGGACAGCGACAGGATGCCTGCCACGCCGGCGAGGCCACCGGAGAGTGCGTAAATGGAAATCAGTTGGCGATCCACTTTCACGCCAACCCGGCGGGCGGATTCCTCATTGGAGCCAACGGCGAAGGTGTAGAGGCCGAATCTGGTCCGGTGGAGTACGGTCCCGAAGATCAGGATCAGGACCATCGCGATCAGGGAAATTGTCGGCCAGGTGGTTCCCGGAACGTTGCCGTATCCGATGGTGTCCTGGAGAACCGCAGGGACTTCGCGGATGTCCACGCCGCCTGTGATGACCTGCGCCAGCCCCAAGGCGCCGCCAAGTGTTCCCAGGGTGACAATCAGCGGCGGCACCTTGGCTTTCGCGATGAGAACACCGTTGAGAAGACCCCAACCGAGCCCGCATCCGACGGCGACGAGGATACCGACAATGGCAGTTCCCCATCCAGAATCGCCCATGGCCTGCATCACTTTTGCCGCCACGACTCCGGAGAAGACAAGGTTGGATCCAACGGACAGGTCGATGCCCGAGGTGACAATGACGAAGGTCATGCCGATACCCAGGACACCCAGGATGGAGACGTTCTGGATGATCTGGCGGACGTTGCCCCAGGTCGGAAACACGTCCGGCGCCAGCGCTGTGAAGGCCAGGAAGATGACCATCAGAACAAGCAGGATCTGGAACGATTGAACGTGGAGAACTTGTCGGAGGGTGTGTGCGCGTGAAATCTCGGGTGCCGTCCCGGCTGTCCGGGGTACGGCTTCGGTTGTGGTCATGAGTGTGCTCCATCAAGTGCGCCGGTCATTGCACCGACTAGTTCTTCCACAGTCGTTTTCTTCGCCTCGTAGGTGGCCACCCGGCGTCCGAGCCGGAGTACCTGGACTCGGTCGGCAACATCGATGACGTGCGGCATCGAGTGGCTGATGAACACGACGCCCACACCTTTGTCACGGACACGCCGGATCGTCTCGAGCACGTTTTTTGTCTGTACGACTCCCAGCGCGGCTGTCGGTTCGTCCAGGAAGATGACACCCTTGGCCCAGGCAACAGCACGTGCAATGGCGATCGCCTGCTTCTGGCCTCCCGACATGCTGCCGACTGGGTCGGACAGGCTTCGAACCGTAGCTCCGAGTTCATCGAAGGCTTCCCGTGACTTGGCACGCATTGTCCTGTTGTCCATGAATCCGAGCCGCCCTTGAAAGCCGGGCTTGGGGATTTCGCGGCCCAGGAACATGTTTTGGGCCGCGTTCAGGTGTGGTGCCAGGGCAAGGTCCTGATAGACGGTTTCGATGCCCAGGCTGCTGGCATGGCTCGGGGAAGTCAGTTCAACCTCGCCGCCGGCAAACAGGATCTTGCCGGAGTCCAAAGCAAGGTTTCCCGACAGTGCCTTTACGAGGGTCGATTTTCCGGCGCCGTTGTCACCTATGAGGGCAACCACTTCGCCTGCGTTGACATCGAAGTCGACGCAGTCGAGGGCGCGTACATTGCCAAAGCTGCGGGTGAGGCCGCGGGCTTCCAAAACGGGGATTGTTGTCATGGTGTAACACCTGTCAGCTGGTACGGGACGAATGCGGCGGCCCCGGCCCTGCAGCCGGAGACACTTCGTTGTGCTGTCACTTCTGTCTTCCTCTTCATTCAGGCCTTCGTGAAGGTCTCACGGCTGTGGGAATAGCTCAGGTCGATGATCAAATCGGCGCGTTCCCGGGTAGCAGCAACGACCGCGGCATTCCTTTGGTCGCTGCCCAGTACCCACGCTTCTGCTTCCGCAGGAAGCTTTCCGAAGGCTTCGTGGCGCCGGAGCAGCCGCAGCTGCCGCTCGACGTCGCTTAGGTCCAGGAACCAGACCTCGTCGATCTGCGCCCGGCTCTCCCGCCAGCCTTCGGCGTCCAGGAGAAGATAATTCCCCTCGGTAATGACCAGGGGGACCTTTTGGGCCACCGGGATCGCGCAGCCGATGGATTCCTCCAGGCTGCGATCGAACATCGGGGCATAGACAACCGGCTCGCCGTTCGCCTTGAGCCGGCGTAGCAGGTTGGCATATCCCCAGGGGTCAAACGTGTCCGGAGCGCCCTTGCGGTCCATCGAGCCACGCGCAGCAAGAACTCCGTTGGCCAGGTGGAAAGCATCCATTCCGACCCGGGCAGCCTGGCCATCCAAGGCATCGGCGATAGCCTGCGCCACAGTGGACTTTCCTGCACCCGGCGCTCCCGCAATGCCCAGGATGCGCCGGCTTCCGCTGACAGCGAGGGTACGGGCCCGCTCTACCAGCTCGTCCAAGGTGCACGTCAGATGCTCGGCTTCCTGCTGGGAAACCTGGGGTCGAACTTCAGCAGTGTTCATCACTGTCTCCTCCGTTGGTCATGCCACGGTGAAGAAGCTCTGCTGCTACACCCTTGAAGCGCTGCCTTGAATCAAACTCGCAGGTCTGGATCGAGTGGCTCTAACCTTCGGCTTCGAGGAACTCGCTGTGACCTGCCTTACAGAAACTTAGATGCCTATGTCATCGATGTCAAGGGAAATCAAAAAACGCATGTCATCGATGACATGCGTTGCTTGAAGTTACTGCGGACATCGGGCAGGATGGGGTGGGCGGCGGATTGTCACCGATGACATCTTTAACAGTGGAGGTGTTCCCGCTTTTGAACAGCCCAGCCTGTAGGGTGTGCCCAGCAAACAATGAAGGAGCCGAACCGTGACTACGATGCAGGATGTGGCCACGCACGCCGGAGTGAGTGCCAAGACGGTTTCCCGGGTTTTTAACGACGATCCGCACGTCACGGAAGACACGCGGCAGCGCGTTCAGTCGGCAATGCGCGAACTCAAGTACGTGCCGAACATGCTCGCGCGCACCTTCCGCGAGGGCAAATCCGCCGTCATTGGCATCGCTGTGCCTGACGTCGCCGATCCTTTCTTCGCTGCCGTCACGAAGGGGATTGAGCTGGCGGCACGCGAACACGACATGGCCATCGTCGTGACCAGCCTCGGGGATAGCCCGTCCCTGGAGCAAAGCATCATTGAAGCGACGGTCCGCCGCCAGATCGACGGCCTCATTATCGCCCCGATCGCAGCCGATCAGTCCTACCTCGCACGGTGGCAGGACAGCTTCCCCATCGTCTTCATTGACCGCGTACCCACCAAGCTCAACGCCGACTACTTCGTCGAAGACGATTTCGGCGGCGCCTTCGAAGCGACGCAGCACCTCATTTCCCACGGCCACCGCCGCATCGCCATCGTCGGAGACTCACCGGACGTCCCCACCACTAGGCTGCGCCTGGAAGGCTATCGTGCCGCCCTTGACGATGCCGGTTTGGAGATCGACGAGGATCTGATTGTGCTTGGGTCGCGCGACGCGGACGCTGCCGCCCAGGTCTGCAAGACCCTGCTGGCACTGAGCGATGCGCCTACGGCTATCTTCTCCTCCAACGCGCGGTTCTCAACGGGCGTTTTCCCGGCCCTTCAGGCTTTGAAAAGAAGCGACATTGCGCTCATCAGTTTTGGCGACTTTCCCATGGCGGATGTCCTCCAACCCTCGGTGTCAGTCATCGACCAGAACCCTCGTCAGGTCGGACGGATTGCTGCCGAGCGCATCCTCGCCCGAATCGCGACGCCCGACAAGAGGTTCCGGCGCAAAAACGTCATTCCCGTCAGGCTGATCGAACGCCAGTCGTGCCAGCCAGCAAGCGCGGTGCTGGCATCCTCAGTCGCAGTGTGACGCCTCGAGGTTCCACTCCCCCACCGAATCTTTCCCGCACCGGAAATCAGCAGCCAATGGACGCACAAGCACCTTTGAGTGGGCCTGCGACCGGAGCACCTCACGGTCTCGGCCGACGTCGGCGGCCCGGGTCTGGCCGGTACCGTCCGGCGCATCGAATACCTCGGCGCGGACACCCTGATCGGAGTCCAGCCGGACCCTGCCCTCGGCCTGAAAATGTTGGAACTCAACCAGGACGACCTCATCTGGATCCGCCAGACGGGACAAGCACGCCTGATGGCCGGAGATCCCTGCACCATAGCCCTCGAGGCCAGAATGGCCAGCTACTTCGACAGCGAGACCGGCGCGAACCTGGCATCATCCGACCAGGTCTCGGCCGCTGGGTTGCTGCCAGTGCGTGGCTGACCCGCGACACCTTTGTCCCATCTCAGCAACAAGGAAGCGGCTCAACGCTTCGCTCGAGGGACTCCTGGCGGAACCCGTGGAGGTCGTCCGCCTGGTGCCGATCCCCGCCGGAACTTCCCAACAGGGCGCACTCTAGGCAGTACCCGCTACCGGCAAGAAGCGGACGACGGCGGGACTTCCCGCCGTCGTCCGCTTGCGTTGGTGTCATTGACCTGCAGAGCCGGCCGGCCGCCTACTTGTCGACCAGCGTGATGTCGAATGAGTACAGGTCCGGGCGGTAGGAATGGCGGCCGATGTCGACAGCCTTCCCGAGGCTGTCGTAGACCCGGCGGTTGACGGTAAGGACGGGAGCTCCGGGAGGCATTTCAAGGAGCCGCTCCTCGTCTGGCTCGGCTGTGCGGGCGCCGATGTTCTGCTTGGCCACCCGCATGGTTGCGCCGCGGGCTCGCATCAGCCGGTAGAGGCCGCCTTGCTCCAACTGTCCGTGCGACAAGGCGGCAAACCTTTCCGGCAGGTAGTTCTCGAGGATGGCGAACGGGACGCCGTCTGCGAGACGTATCCTGCGCAGGTGCAAGACCCTGGCGCCAGGTCCGGTGCCGAGGGCTTCGGCAACTTGTGGAGGGGCTGTTATGAGCTCGTGCGTCAGAACGCTGGAACTCGGGCGCTTGCCAATCCTGGACAGGTCTTCAAAGAGGCTGGACAGTGCCAGATCCCGGGTGAGCTGGCCGTGGACAACCTGGGTGCCGATTCCCCGGCTTTTCACCAGGAGTCCTTTGTCGACGAGCTCTTGGATCGCGTGGCGGATAGTTGGCCGTGAGAGGCCCAGCCGTCGCCCCAGAACCATCTCGTTCTCCAGGCGTGCACCGGCGGGCAGGCGGCCGGTGAGAATTGCTTGCTCAATGCAGGACGAGACCTGGGAGTAGAGGGGAACGGGACCTGCGCGGTCGACATCCACGAAAAGGTCCTCGGGCAAGACGATGTGATCCTGCAGCATTGTGGTCCTCCGGAATGACGTTGCGAACGGGTGGGGGCAGGAAGCCGGCGGACGTCCGTTGACGATGAGAAACCGTGACGTCTGCTCGACTCGACGGCCCTGCCGCCCCATGGGCAAGGCCGTCGCCGGGGAAACTCTTCCGAGGCGGGTGCCGGGTCCCGTCATCACCGGATTGTCGGGTCAGGCCGCGGTGGCGTTCTCACGGTATCGGCGGATGCCAAGTTCACCTTCGACGACGGCGGCAGTCAGTTCTTCGACGCTCGTGTCTTCGCGGCGAACGTCGAGGATCTTGCGCCCGTGGTTCATGACGATGTGCCGATCGCAGACTTCGAAGGCGTGGTGGAGGTTGTGGGTGACCAGTACGGAGCTGACTCCGTCGGCCTTCAGTGCCCGCAGGTAGTCCAGCAATGCTTCCGTGGCGCGCACCGCGAGCGCAGACGTAGGCTCATCAAGGATCAGGAGGCTGCGCTTGAAGTGGACGGCCCGGGCAATGGCCACCGCTTGCGCCTGACCTCCGGACAGCGACGAGACAAGCTGCTTGGAGCTCTTGATGCCTTCAATGGTCACCACGGAGTCCAGGATTTCGGAGGTGATGGCATCCATCTCCTTGATCTTCATCAGACCTAGGCGGTTCGTGATCTCGCGGCCCATAAAGATGTTGCGGCTAATGGACATCTGCGGGACCAGCGCCGAGTCCTGGAAGATCGTTTCGATGCCCAGGCTCTCGGTCAGGGCCCTGTTCACGTGCGGGTGCTTGGTGCCGTCCCAGGAGAAGTCGCCTGCGGTGGCCGCGACCACGCCTGACATGATCTTGACCAGTGTCGACTTACCGGCACCGTTGTCACCAAGGAGGCCCACAACCTCGCCTTTTCCGATGTCGAAAGATACATCGTCCAGGACGGTGTTGACGCCGTACTTCTTGGTGATGCCCTCAATCCGGAGCAGGTAGTCCTCGTTGATGGTCATGATGCTTTGCCTTCCATGAGCTTGTTGAAGATGGCGGCGACCACGATGATCAGGCCGACGAAGAGCTGGATGTAGAAGCCGGGCGCCTTGCCCAGGATCAGGCCGTTTTCGATGATGCGGATCAGGGCGGCGCCGACGATCATGCCGATGATGGTGCCCCGGCCTCCGAGGAGGGAGGTTCCGCCTACCACGGCAGCGGCAATGGCCATCAGGGTGTAATCCTCCGTGGAACCGGGCTGCATGGAGGAGGTCCGGACCGAGATCAGGATGCTGGCCAGGCCCACCATCGCTCCGAACAGGGCGTAGGAGAGGAGCTTGACCTTGAGCGGGTTGATGGAGATGGCCCTCGCGGCCGATGCGTTGCCGCCGACGGCGAAGATGTGGTTGCCGAGCTTGTGGCGGTGCAGGAAGAACCACGCCACTACTCCGACCACGATCATCCAGACCAGCTGCGAGCGGAAGAAGCCGAAATCGCCGGCGAAGAGGGTGACGAGTGCTTCGTCTTTGCCCTTGCGCAGCAGCGCCGGTGCCGTGCCGTTGATGAAGATGCTGGCCCCGGTCCAGAAGAACGCCATGCCAAGAGTGGCGATGAAGGACGGGATGCCGGTGATTACCACGATCAGTCCGTTGATCAGGGCAATACCGGTGGCCGCGGCGATTGCGGCCAGGACCCCCCAGCCCCAGCCGAACGAGTTGGAGACGTGAATGAACGTGATGGAAGAGAACCCGATGCTCGCGCCCAGGGAGAGGTCGAATTCTCCGGCGATCATCAGGATGCCGACTCCGATGGCCAGGATGGCCAATACCGGAATGCTCTGGGAGATGACGCCCGAGAGGTTGTTGGCCGACAGGAATGGGAAGGCGGGGCTGGCGATGCTGGCGATGACGAAGCCGATGATGACGACCGCCAGGATCGCGCCGATTTCGAGGGCTCCGCGGCCGCGGGTGTAGCGGATGTAGTCCTTGAATTTCTCGGCTGTTGTGACGGGTTGGTTATCGGCAAGACGGCGGATTTTGGTGATGGCCCCTGTTTCCAACGGCGCCGTGAGGACGTGTTGGTCGGTGCCTGTGTCTTGTGGTGACATGACCTGATCTTTCGATGGCAGCGGCGTCGATGCCGCGGAATGGAAGAGGTGGGCGCTGGGGCCCGGAAGGGGATGGAGCGGGGGCGTGGCCGCCGCTCCATCCCCCTATGACGCAGTTACCAGCGGACGCCCTGGAGGTCCGGCGCTTCGAGGTTTCCCACGTTTGTCTTGTCGATGAGGGAGACGCCGCCGGAGTTGATGTTCGCCGGTGCCAGGCCGAAGTCGATGGCAAGGGCGCTCTGCATCAGCGACTGGAATCCCTGGACGAAGCCCTGCTGGTCAGCCGTGGCGATGATGTCCCCGGCCTTGATGCCGTCGATGACCTGGGGGGAGGTGTCAAAGCCGACGATAGGAACCTTCACGCCGGCTGCCTCCATGGCAGCCAGGATGTTGCGGTGCGGGGTGCCTCCCAGAGGCGCCACTGCCTTGACGTCCTTGTTGGCGATGAGCCATGAGGTGAGGGAGTTCAGCGCTTCCTCATCGGAAGCGGAGGTCCGGAGGTACTCGCCCTTCGCACCCACCTTGTCGAGCGCTTTCTGCACGCCTCCGCCACGCTGGATGGCGTAGTTCTGCTCGGGCTCTTCCGCTGGGAAGAGGACCTTGTCGCCGGCGCCCAGCTTGGCTTCCGCAGCGAGACGCTCGCCAACGAGCGTGCCGACCTCGAAGAAGTCCTGACCGACGAAACCGCTGACGCAGTCGGCGGCACTCTCGGGTGCCGGCACGTTGTAGGCGACGACCTTGATGCCTGCCTTGGAGGCGTCACACGCCACCTTGACCCACTTCTCGCCTTCGTTGAAAGGCATCACGATGACGGCGGGCTTGGACGCCGTGGCTGTTGCCACGAGGTCCACCATTTTGTCCGGATCAGCATCAGCGGTCTGGTGCGTCAGCTGTAGGCCGCCGAGAGTGGACGCGTCTTCCGCTCCCTTGAGGATCTGGGCCCAGAATGCGTCGCCGGCAGGGTTGTAGTAGGTCAGGAAGTACACACTGCGGTTTTCGGCACGGCTGCCGAACTTGTCGGCCAGGCCGGTGGTTGATGATGCAGTGGTCGTTGCGGTGCAGCCTGCCAGCGCCAGCGTAGCCACGCCCGCCATGGCAATTACGCCGAGTCCCCGCTTGAAGGTAGAAATAGGTTTCACTTCGTCGTGTCCCTCTCATAGGTGCCGAAGCCTGCCTCCATCCGGAACTGGTGTCCGGTGGGAGCGGCCGATCTTCGACTTATTGTCAGGACATTCTTACGCCTAATCCCTGGCACGTGCAAGGCTTTTTGAAAAAGTCCTGTCTCGTGCCAGTTTTGTGACGCGGGGCACACGGCGTGGATTGCGGATGCGGGCATGCAACTTCCGCGGGAAACGCTGCGCCGGGACGTCGGCGGCAGCGCCGGCCTACCTGGGGTGCAGCTGCGCCTCTGACCGGGGCTGGCCCGTACTTCCCCTGATGACCAGCGTGGGAACGATCATGCGTTCCTGGGGCGCCGACTCCTGGTCTGACATCATCTGAACGGCGGCCTCAACGGCTGCCGTGCTCATTTCCGCGGGATCCTGGCGGACGCTCGTCAGGTCAAGGAACGACAGCCTGGCGATGCGGCTGTCATCGTAGCCCGTGACCGAAACATCCTCGGGCACCCGCAATCCGGCACGCAGAAGCCTATGGATCAGGCCCATGGCAGCGTGGTCGTTGGAGCAGACCACCGCGGTGGGCATGACCGGCTCCGCGAGAAGCGACTCGGCGGCACTGGCGCCGGATTCCTCGGTGAAGTCCCCGCCGATCTCCCGGACCCGCGAGGGCAGTCCGTGCCTGTCCATGGCCGTCACGTATCCCTGGTGGCGGGCAGCGAATTCAGGAAGTGACCGCGTCAGCACGTAGGCAATATCCCGGTGCCCGAGTTCCACCAAATGGTCCACGGCCGCCGCGATCCCCCGTTGCCCGTCTGACCGGACAGCACTGCAGACACCCTGCGGCAGAGGTCTGCCGATGCTGACCACCGGCAGCCTCTTTGCCAGTTTCCGCAGCTCGTTTACAGGCGTTTCCGGCGAAATCAGGATGACGGACTCAGTGCGGAACCCGAGCAGTTCCGTGATGGCATCCCGCTCGTCCCGCGTCGCCGTCAAGGCACCGAGAATCAGGTTGTAGCCACGCTCGTGGGCCGCCGCATAGAGGGCTTCCACAATGTCGTCCGCGGATGAGTGGGCGGGATTGAAAAGCACGCCGATGTAGTTGCTGCTCCGCCGGCGAAGTGACCGCGCCGCTATGTCCGGGCTGTATCCAAGCTCGGAAGCCGCCTCAAAGATGCGTTCCCGCGTCGAGGAACTGACGCCCGCCTCATTGCGGAAGGCGAGCCCCACAAGCTGCCGTGAAACGCCGACGCGAGTGGCGACGTCCATCATGGTCGGCCGTTTAGAGATCACTTGGACATCCTATACGCGCAGGGTTGATGGCCCTCCGCCGAGTTTGTCAGGACATCCCTTGACGAAAAACTGGCACGTGCTAGTCTTGAGGAAATCGCGCTCAGATCCCCTTCCTCACACGGCTGAGGTCTCGTTCCCTCATCCAGGCAAACCCCACGAAAGCAGGGCCTACCAATGTCGTTAGCCACTGATCCGAACACCACCGACATCCAGCAATGCCCTTTCAGCGGCGCCGCACTCGCCGGCGAAGAAGCACTCAGGCCGGACCCTGTCGCGGCGCCCGGGATTGGCCCGAATCCCGCTCTGGAGACAGATCCCGGCGTCTTCTACGATCCGCTCTCCTACGCCGCGTATGACCATCCCTATGAGCTGTACAAAATCCTGCGGGACAAGGCGCCGGTCTACTACAACGAGCGCCGCGACCTGTACGTCGTCTCGCGTTATGCCGATGTCCAGGCAGGCCTGCGAAACCACGGGCAGCTCTCCAGCGCCCTGGGCAATGACATGGACGGTACTCATGCGTCCTACGGGGCAGGCAACCTGATCATGGTGGACGCTCCCCGGCACACCTCGCTGCGATCAGCCGTCCGTCGCGTCTTTGTCGGACGCGAGATACTGTCCAAGGAAGACGGCATCAGGGAACTGGCCCGCCACCTGATCGCGGAACTCCGCGAGAACGGCGGCGGTGATTTTGCCACTGAGGTGGCGCTTCCGTTGGCTATCGGTGCGGCCACGAAAATGATTGGCATGGCCGTCGAGGACAGCGGAATGCTGCAGGAACATCTCCTGCGCTCCATGGTGCGGACGGTGGGCGAGTTCGGAGTGCCGGACGACGCCGCGGTCTCCAATCAGGAAGCCGAAGAGCACCTCGCGGACGTGTTTGGGAAGCGGAGCGAAGAGGTCGAAGCCGGTGGCACCGCCACAGGGGCGGATGCCATCACCCAGATCATCCTCGGCATGCACGCCGGGAAGGTGGAGCCGGATGAACAGGTGGGCCTCGCCCATCTGATTCTGTCGGCAGCCATCGACGCCCCCGCCGCCCTCCTCACCAACCTCGTGGCCACCCTCGACAAGTTCCCGGCCTTCCAGCGCTGCCTTGCGAAGGACCCTGCCGCCATTCCGGCCTTTGTGGAGGAGACACTCCGCTTTGACACCCCCGGCCAGAACCTCTGCCGGCAGACCACCGCCGAGATCACCATCGCCGGCGTGACCATACCGGCGGACTCCCGGGTGATGTTCCTGCTGGGCTCCGCCAACCGGGACGAAAGGGTCTTCCAGAACCCGGACTTCTTTGATATCAGCCGCGAGCTGACGCCGGAGAACCGCATCATGACCTTCGGCGACGGTATCCACGCCTGCCTGGGCGCACCCCTGGCCCGGCTGGCCGGACGCGTCCTCGTGGAGACTCTCCTCGAAGGCCCTGAGATCCGCGTCGTCGGGTTGCCGGAGCGCTGGGCCAAGCAAATGGTCCGCGGCTTCGCAAAGCTTCCGGTGAAGTTCGTTGACTGAGGTCAACGGCTGGGAGAACCTCTCCGGCCTGCTGCCACAGTCACGCGGCTGGATGCACTCCGGTGTCGCCGTGCTCAGCGACGGCAGGATTCTCTGCGCCCACCCGGAAGGCTGCGACCTGTTGGTCATCGACCCTTCAGGTCGCTCCGAAACCATACGAACGTCCCTGACCGAAATGCACAGCATTTTCACCTGCGACCGTGACGGCGTAGAAGTCATCGCGGTGGCCGATCCCGGGCACCGCTTCGTCGAGGATCCCGCCGATGCGTCGGCCTACGTCGATCACTTCTCGCCCGGGCGCGCAGTGATCCTGAACAGGGACGGAAGCGTCCTCCTGGAACTGGAATGCCCGCCACTGCTGGACTATGCACTGGAGTCATGGCGCCCGACGTCGATCGCCGTCGACGACTCCCGATACTCCGGCAGCGGTGACATCTGGGTAGCCGACGGGTACGGCGCCAGCCTGGTGCACCGTTTCGACGCCTCGGGCCACTACCTCGGAACGCGGGACGGCGCTGAAACGGGCACCGCCTTCGCCTGCCCGCACGGGATAATGCTGCGGACCCACCATGGGCGCCTCGAAATCTACGTGGCGGACCGCACCAACCGCCGAATCGTAGTCATGGACCCGAACGGAATGCAGTCGCGGCTCCTGGGCGAAGGAGTCCTGGACAGCCCGTCCTCGCTCGTTCTCGTGGAGAACCGGATCTACATTACCGAACTCTTCGGCGGAGTCGCGAGGTTCGACGGCGATGCATTCACCCGCGTCCTTGAACAGACCCGGCCCCGGTCGAACGAGGACGACGCCTGGCCCAACCGCCGCACCCCCGAGGGCCTGGACGGACCGGTTGTGGACCCGGGGTTCTTTAACAGCCCCCACGGCATCGCTGCCGACGATCACTGGCTCTACGTCACCGAGTGGTTCATCGGCGGGCGGCTCAGCCGCCTGTCACTCACGCAGTACTAGAACACACTTCCCCGCACCCATCCCACGCGACGACTTTCAGATTGAGAGCAGGACCATGAGCACAACAGAGACCATCTCCGGGCCGATTTCGGACCTCACCCTCGAAGAGGCCCATTTCGTTGCCCGCGTCGCGTCGAAGACACACGCAGCCGACGACGTCGTACTCCTCACCCTCCAGCACCAGGACGGCGAAGACCTTCCGCCGTGGCGACCCGGCGCCCATATCGACCTGGTTCTTTCCAACGGCCTGACGCGGCAGTACTCCCTCTGCGGCGATCCGGCAGATCGGAGCAGCTACGTCGTTGGTGTCCTCAATGCGCCCAACAGCCGCGGCGGCTCGCAGTTCGTTCACGAATCGCTGGCTGCCGGCGATTCGGTGACTGTCCGCGGTCCGCGGAACCACTTCCGGCTGGTCGATGCCCCCAGCTACCTGTTCGTCGCCGGTGGTATCGGAATCACGCCCATTGCCGCGATGGTCCGTGAAGTACAGCAGCAGGGGAAGCCCTGGACACTCGTCTACGGAGGCCGGACACTTTCCTCCATGGCCTTCAGGGATGAGCTAACCGCCCACGGCACCCGAACCACCTTGTGGCCCCAGGACCAGAAGGGGATCATCGATCTGCCCACGGCCCTGGGCTCCCCGGACAGCCACACAGCCGTCTACACCTGCGGTCCGGAACCGCTCCTGGCCGCCGTCGAGGCAATCTGTGCCGAGAAATGGCCCTCCGGGTCCCTGCACCTGGAACGGTTCACGGCAAAGAAGGTGGACACCGCGCACGATGTGGCGTTCGAAATCGAACTGGCAACGAGCGGCGTACGGCTGACCGTCCCGGCGGATAAATCCGTCCTGCGTGTTCTCGAAGAAGCCGGCACGCGCATCCTTTCCTCCTGCGGCGAAGGGACCTGCGGCACCTGCGAAACCACGGTCATCGAGGGAAGGATCGACCACCGCGACTCCGTCCTCACCCACGAAGAAAAAGCCGAGAACAGCTGCATGATGGTCTGCGTCTCCCGCGCCACGTGCCCCGTTCTGGTGCTGGACCTCTAGCCTTCCTGCCGCCCAGTTACGCGGACGACGACGGGACCTCCCGCCGTCGTCCGTTTCCGTTTGGTGCCTCACCAGGCAGCTGTGCTCTGCACGTCCGGTCCGGTCCAGTAACGCCACGGCTCCGAATCCTTTGTAGAGATCAACAGCGTTAGAGATCACCAGAGGAAGGCGGGCATGAGCGTTCGGCAGGAATCCGCGACGTGGGCGGCCACGCTGCGGCGGCACATCATTCCAACCGGGCTGGGCTCGTGCACGGTGCGTGTCCAGCAGGGCACCGGCGGGTCCCCGGCGTCCGGCACAGCGGAGGTGTATCTTCACGGCGCCGCGGGATCCTGGACCACTTTTGAGCCGCTGCTTTCCGACGCTTCGCCCCGCGATCGTGTCCTGATTGATCTGCCGGGCTGGGGCGAATCCACCAAGGGAGCCAGGCTGGAACACTTCGGCATCGAGGCGATGGCACGCGCCGTCACTGAGGTGCTGGCCTTGCTCGGCTACCCGCAATGGCACCTCGTGGGCCACTCCATGGGAGGCTTCCTGGCGTTGCATATTGCCGCGGCATGGCCGGAACGGACCGCGAGCGTCGCCGCCATTTCGGCCACGACATTCGGCGTGTCCGAGGCCGCCCGCAAGCCGCTGCTCAGTCTGTCCCGATTCCCGGCGTTCGTCGGCATGAGGCTGCTCATGCGCTCACTGGCGGCCCTGGGTCCGGCAGGGCTGGCCCTGGTCCGTGCAGTCGGCGCCACCCCCGTGCTGGCGACCCGCGGGGACACTGATGTGTTCACGTCTCTTTCCGACCTTGACCGGCTGGCCGCCACAATTCCGAACGTCCGGACTGTGACGATCCCGCGCTGCGGCCACTTCGCCAACGTCGAGCAGCCGGAGCACGTGCAGCAACTGCTCGAGGGCCTGTGGTCACTGTGAAGGCGTTGAATCACAGGTTTGCGGCTTCTTGCTCCGCCAGCCTGATCATACGAAGTTCGTCCTCCACCGCGCGGGACGGCCAATAGTCCTTCGACAGCTCAGTTGCCCGGGTCAGATCTGCCGCCGGGAAGAGCTTGCCGAGCATTCCGGCCGCCTGGAGCAGGGCGATCAGCACTATGGTCCTCGCATCGGGCGCCTTGGAATCAGGCTTGGCAGCAGGGGCCCCGGCACCAGGCTTCGTGGAATCGGGCGTCCCTGCGTCAGCCGTCCCCGCATCACTGGTCCCCGCATCAGAGCCGGCATCGGTCGCCATGGTATCCGGCGGCTCAAGTTCGGACGGCGGGCCGCTGAGGGCGGCCTGGATCTTTTCCAGGAGCGCCGACTCCGGAGCGTGGTCCTTCTCCGGGTACCGCACGGCCCGGAACCGGCCCAGGTGCTTTTCGCCGACATGTTCTACGATGCCCAGTGACGCCATGCCCTCGTAGACACGCTGCACTACGGCGCGGCCCTCCAGCATGCCTACCCACCCCTTGGGAGTGTGGGGCCGGGATTTGCCACGGATGACTTCCAGCTCGCGCTGGAAGTCCGTTGCCGGGGCGTCGCCGGTGGCCCTGATGCGCTTCCCCTGCAGCTCGATCGCACCGATCAGGTCCAGCTCGGCCAATATTGCCCCTGCCACAGTGGTCCTGAGTGCGAACACCGGCACTTCAGGTTTGCCGTTCATGTCGTTCGTTGCCAGAAGGAGGAAGGCCTGGGGAAGGTTCAGCTCCGCCGCCTTCGGTGTTTCAGCGTCCATACGAACATGGTGGCCCTGTTGGGCGCCCACCACAATGAGGATTTACAAAGGCGAGCGGACGACGGCGGGACCTCCTGCCGTCGGACGCAAGGATGGCCCCGTTGATGTTGGTGATGGTGGGGCCGGGGTCCACTGCATTGAAGCGCAGGCCCTTGGGCCCGTACATCACGGCCGAGTTCCTGGTCAGGCCAAGGCTGGGCAGGTGGCCGCCTGTAGACGTGTGCTCAGCGCTGGACCAGCGCATGTATGCGTCGGGAGATTTCTTCGCCTGCCAGGATGCCGCGGGCATCGGTGACGCGCAGGTGATCCCTGCGGAAGTCGACGTCGGCGAGTTCTCCGTGGGAGGGACGGAAGGCGACGTCAGCTTCGGCCAGCATCGGCCCGTCCAGCAGCGAATCCCCGGCGGCGATCACCCGGG
The DNA here is from genome assembly GCF_054511035.1 of Pseudarthrobacter sp. MDT1-22. Taxonomy (NCBI): domain Bacteria; kingdom Bacillati; phylum Actinomycetota; class Actinomycetes; order Micrococcales; family Micrococcaceae; genus Pseudarthrobacter; species Pseudarthrobacter sp. MDT1-22. The sequence goes on from NZ_JBTNDK010000011.1 coordinate 37,383, forward strand.
AGGCCCCAGTCCGCCGGGCGACTTCTGCGACGGCGCTGTTCTTCGTCACCGCGTGCGGCACACAGTAGAGCTTGCGGCCCTGGACGGACACCGTCCAGCCGAGCGAGGCACACCATGCGTCCAGCTCCCGCACGAATTCCGCGGGCATGAGCTCCCGGTCCACGATGGCGTAGAGGAAGAGCTCTTCGGCCTGGCGCAGCCGGAGAATCCAGGACCGGTAGGCCTCCCGGGACAAAAATTCCTCGATGACGGCCAGCGGCGCCGAGCCCTCCGAGACCCGTTGCCCGACTGTGGTCTGCCACTCGATGTCCGGCTCGCCGTTCTTGAGCAGGACACCGCCGTTGGTGGTGACCGCGTATTCAGGCACGGCACCGGGCAGCCGGACCCGCCGGTACTGGGCCTCGGTCCGGGTGGTCACTGGGACGAAGATGGTTGTCCGGGTCAGTTCGAGCAGCAGCCGCTCGGCGGTGCGGGTCATAAACGAGATCGGCACCCCCTCGTGGAGCTCCGCAACCACCATGTCCGGTGCCAGGTGGTCGGGGACGTCCAGAAAGAAGGCCTTCGCGGAGTAGATGAGGGTCCGGTCAAGGTCCGAGGCCAGCAGGACGGAATTCACAGGGCGGCCGCCGCAGTGACTCCATCGGCGCCGGATACCCCGCTGAACGTCGGATCGATGAGCCCCACGCAGCTGAAGGGCAGGTGCGGCACCTCCAGCACCGGTACATCGCGCTGCTGAGCCAGCAGCAGGATGTGGGCTATCTCGGGCGCGGCATCAGGACGCACCAGGATCTTCCACGGCACCCTGCGCAGCAGCACGCGTGTTGTCTCGCCGACTCCGGGTTTGATGAGGTTCAGGTCGTCGATCCCGTGTTCCCGGCCGAGGCTTTCCACGGCGAGCCTGCCGGCCCAGGTGGGCGTCCGGTCCGCGGCCAGCAGCGCCCCGGCTTCTGCCCGGGCGAACGATTCGACGGTTGGGAAATGGCCAGAGACGGCGGCCAAGAACTCCCGCGAGACGTCGTCACCGCGCAGCTGGTGGTAAAACTTGGCCCCGTGGAAGTCGTCGGGGCCGATGAACTCCGTGTTGAAGACCGTGCGGGACACGAGCCCGGACACCGTCGAGTTCAGGCAGGCGGAGGGTATGAGGTAGTCCTCGCGCGTGCCGTACATGGCGGCGCAGTGCCCGGGATCGGCGAGCACGGCGAGGTCCTTGGGGAAGGCAACACCGTCGGTTTCGGCGAAGCGGTCGAGGCCGGCCGAGAGCTCGCGGGTGATCGCGCCCTTTCCGGTCCAGCCGTCCACAAAGAGGATCTGCTCCGGGTCATGGTGGGCGGCCAGGTATCGCAGGGCCGTCTGGTCCGGCCCGACGCCGCGCACGATGCTCATCGTGTAGTGGGGAAGGTCGATGCCGTGGATCTGCTGGGCCCAGCGGCGCATCAGGATGCCGACCGGTGTGCCGGCCCTGGCCAGGGAAACCAACACAGGCCGGTTCCGGCGCGCGGCCAGCGCCATCTCGGTCACGGTGCCCACGGCCTGCGCGACGCGCGCGGCGGAGCGTTTCAAGGCGTCCCGGTACAGCTGCTGGTACTGCTGCGAGGGCGAATATTCGATCGGCAGGGACTCTGCATAGCTCGCCCTGCCCGATTGCATCGCGGCTTCACGATCGGCCGCGGGCGCTTCCAGCGCGGCATCACCGATGTCCTGGAGCAACCAGGTGACTTCCTCCGGTGCGTAGGAACCGAACGCCGGTCCGGCCAGCGGCGCCGGGAGGACGGGTGAGGCGGGCAGGAGGACGACCACGACCGCGCTGCACACGGCGACAAGCGCCTCCGTCACGCTGCCGGGACCCGAGAGGACCTCCGCGGGGGTCCCGGGTTCGGGCATCAGGACGATCGTGCCGAATCTGCGGCCGACGGAGGAAACATTGTGGGCGAAGCGCACACCGGGGCCGTCCACGGTGACGTCATGGCTGGCGAACCGCACCGTGCCCGTGATGGCGTAATCCGGGCGGTCCAGGGCGACGATCGGGGATCGGGTGGTAGTGGAGAACCGGACGCCGCGGTCCGGATTCAGCCGGTCCAGTGCATCGGCCACGGCCAGGGGCACGTGGATGAACTCCTCGCTGCCCAGGACCAGCACGGACTCCGCGCCGGCCGCCTGCGGAAGGGCCCGGTGGATCGACTCCCCGACGTCGGCCAGCGTAGCCGCGGCGGGGGAACCGCCGTTGCCGAACCGGTCGCTGCGGACAGCTGCGCCGACCGTCCCGGGCCTGAGGAAGGTCACCGTTCCGGGTGCCCAATCCGGGGTTGCCGGCGCCTGCGGCAGTGCGGCCACCACCTCCTCGGCACGCTGGAGAATGTCCGCGCCCAGGGTGATCTGCCCCGTGCCCAGAGCCACCACCCGGATGCGGGTCCCGAGCCGCTCCGCGAGTTCGTCGAACCGGGCCCGGTCCCCCGGTGTCCGCAGGTCCACGAGCGCAGCCACCGTGTAGCTGGGATGGGGAGCCAAGGCGTGGAGTTCGGTGATGGTGTTGATGATCGTGGCCCCGGTGCTGAGTTCGTCGTCGACCAGCACCACCGGTTCAGGGGCGTTCAGGCGCCGCGGATCCGTGGGGAGCAGCCGGTGTGAGGTGGCGTGCGAATGTGATTCCTCGAAGGACCCGTAGGCGGCGGCGCCCGCCGGGGCGTGCCGGGAGGAATGGATGTAATACGAGCCGATCGTGTCAGCCACAAGCCGTCCCAGGCCGGTGGCCGTCTCCGCGTAGCCGATGGTAATGATCTGCGGGTTGCGGGTCTTCAACCCGGCGAGCTGCAGACGGAGGCTCTGCAACGCGGCCCGCCGGCCGCCGTCGTGCGTTTCCCCGCGCAGGAGCGCGGCGAGCCCGGCCGCAATGGTCGGAGTGACGGATACGGATTCCGGGGTATCGGACAGAGCCTCGCCGACGAGCACTCCCAGCAACTCACCGGCGGCTATGACCAGCCCGGGTTCAGAGGGGACGTGTTTGCCGAGCACCCGGGACACCAGCAGGTGGGCCCGCTTGGGGTTGCGGCGCAGTGCCAGTCCCACGAGGTCCTCGACCGGCAGCAGGCTCGCGGAGTGGTCCGTCGTGATGCCGACGCCGAGGGCGTCCCGCACAAAACCGCCGGTCCAGATGTCCTGGCTCAATTCATGCTCGCTTCCAGAAGGTCAACGTAAGTGATGTTCTCGGCGGCAACACCAAACGCTGCGGCACGCAGCAGCGTCTGGCCGGCCCAGGCCTGATGGGGCTTCATCTCATTCATCTTGTTGCCGTACGGCGAGGCCGAGGCGCCGCCGCCGTTCTTGCCGGCGATCTCCAGCGCGTCCACGTATTCCTCGTGGCTGACGACGCACATGGCATGGACCAGCGGGACATGGGTGGGGTGGATGACCGTCTTGCCCAGCAGCCCGTTGGCCAGGTCCAGTTCGATTTCGCGGATCAGCCCGTCGAGGTTGGCCGTCAGAATCCGATCGCGCAGCGGCATCTCATTTGCGTCGGCGAAGGGAGTGCGCCGCAGCAGGGGGCGCAGCACCCGCTCGCTGTTGCTGTAGTGCTCCCAGACCGGGCCGGAGATCACGAATCCGTTGTCCGGCCGGCCCAGCATATTCACGATGTCCCCGATCACGGAGGCGACCACCTTGACGTCATAGATGGTCAGGTCCCGGGAGCGGCGCAGGCCGAAAGCACTGGACATGTCCGTGGCGCCCACGCGGACGGCCAGGACATCCTCCTTGTTGGCTTGCAGCACGTCGCAGATACCGGACAAAGTCCTGGCCCGGGTCTCGCCGTGGATCACGAGCGGAGATTCCATGATGGGCATGATCCGCAGCCTGCGGCCGCCCCCGCGTGAAGCGTTGATGGTATGCAGGGCATCCAGGAACCGCTGGGCCTGGCCGGTCTCATTCTCGAACTTCGGAATGACAAAGCCCACCAGCAGGTCCAGTGCCTTACCGCAGCGGCTGGCCAGGCTCAGCATCTGTTCCGGCGTGCGGACCCGGAGAAACAGCAACGGCCCCTCGTCGGAGTGGAAGGCGCCGACAGCGTCGCTGCCGCTGTCGCCACTCCTGTCGTCGTCGCTGCCGATGCCGCTCCCGCGGCGCGGCCCGGCGGAACCGGCATGCAGCCGGGTCAGCGTGTTCACGACGTTGGTCTCTGCAGAGTCCACCGCATCATCGGCGATGGAATCCTCGAGGCAGATCACCATGCTCAGGCAGCCGCGGGCAGCCTGTTTGCGGATATCCTGAGCCAGGTTCGGGCGGTCCGCCGGAGTGTAGAGCGTGGCGCCCAAGGCCACGGCCAGCACCGCTGGCGCCGAGCCCAGGCTCAGCTCCTGCGGAGCGATGTGGAAAAGGCGCGAGGCATTCTCGTCGCTAAGAAAACTGAAATGGCGCATGCCGTCCCGTCAGTGTCCCTGCCGACGGGCGGCAGCGTTGGTGGTCATGGAAAAGCCGAATTCCTGCCAGAGCTCGGCGGCGTCGGCGCGGGCCGGCACCGGTTCGGCGCGCAGCTCGATGACTCCATCGATCGCGGTCAGGGACAGGATGTATCTGAGCTCCCCGCTGGCCGCGGGCAGCGTCACGGTGCCGCCGTCGAAGATCTCCACGGTCAGCGGGGCCGAAGGCTGTCCGATAAAAAGCGCCCGGCGCAGCTCGCGGATATGCCGAAGTGCCACGACGGCGGTCCCGTCCATGTAGCCCACAAGCGGGCGGTTTCCCGAGCACTTGATGGAAGTGCCGGAGACGGCGCCGTCCACGGTCATTGCCCCGGTCACGCGTTCTGGGCTTTCCCATGCCGCCGAGGTTGCCCCCGTCACCAGCAGGCTGCCAATCGCCGACTGGCGCCGGTCGAGGCGGATCATCGGTGTCTGGGCGTTGAGCAGCCTCGTCTCGCCGATCCCGGGAGCCGGAAAGAGCCTGGTGGGCCGGGTCTCGGCTGCCGGCCGGGCTCCGGCCCATGGGGTCGCCGCTGACGTGGCTGGTGCTGGCGATGTGGGCGCGGACGATCGGCTTAGGGACAGCGACGTCACGGCCGCAGGGGACACCGGAGACGACGGCGGCGCTGTCGCCGGGGCGGATGTTTCAGCGCGGGCGGCCGGCTTGACCCGGCGGCTGAGGTACGTGATGTCCGTGCGGGTGCTGGACCTGTTCAGTGCCATCGCCTAGACATCGAACCGGAAGTCGGCTGCCACGCCGCGCAGGCCAGTCGTGTAGCCCTGGCCCAGGGCCCGGAACTTCCAGTCTTCGCGGTGGCGGTACAGTTCGCCGAACATCATGGCGGTGATGTTGTCCTGCGGGGACTGGGGAATATCGAAGCGCACGAGCTCCTGATTCTGTGCGGTAGCCACCCGGATGTACTGGTTGCGGATGGCGGAGAAGGTGCCGGGCCCGCGGAGATCGGGGTCCACGTAGACAATGAACGTAATCTTGGCGACGCCGGCCGGCACCAGGGACAGGTCGACGTCGATCTGCTCCTGGTCCTCGGTGCCGGCGAAGGCCACCGAGCCCTCCGGGCTGGCGATCTGGTTGAAAAACACCAGGTGATCGTTCGAGACGGCACGGCCGCCGGCGTCGCACATGATCGCCAGCGGAACCAGCTCGGACTGGGGCCCCCGGCTGGGAATGGACTGCCAGCCCAAGCCGACCAGGATCTTGCTCAGTCCCGGGTTCTCGGCCGTCAGCGCGGCGTTGGCCCCGGCCACAAGATTGCCCATCAGCGGCCTTCCAGACGAAGGCTGGACGGCGCGAACTTATCCTCGAGGAACCGGCCGTGGGTGGACAGCTCGGCAATGGCACCGATCCGCACCTGGTTGGCCAGGTCACGAGCTATTTCCTCGAGCGTGGCGAACTGTTCCGCCAGCAGCCGCGTCGGCCCGGATTCCTCAGTCCTGGCACTGTCCGGGAGCGCCAGATAAGTGCGCAGGGGATCCGGGATGTAGCTGCAGACGATGGAATTCAACAGCACCTGCTGCTCCATCGAAGCCCCCTGCTCGACCATATGGCTCACCAGCGGGCGCAGCACATCGTCGATTTGGCGCAACTGCGAGGACACCGACGTCGGCAGCTCAACGCCGGCCCGCCGGATGGCGCTGCGCAGGTTGTCCAGGGATCCGGCGGTCTGCGCCATCTCGGCGTCGGCCGTTGGCTCGGGAGCCTGCTCGGTGATGCCCGGCACGGGGGCGCCGCCGAACAGGGAGCCGATGAACTTACCAATCACTGCGTTACCGCCTGCTGCTTTCCGCCGTCACTTAGTCTGTCTTGCCCTGCCGCGCGCGTTCCAGGTACGGCTTGGCCTTCAGCACGCTGGCTTCGAGGGCCCCGACGGTGCTCTCCATGTTCTTGGCCGCCTCCGACCGGAAGGTGTCGATGGCATCCATCGTGGCGAACACATTGTCGAAGGCCTTCTGCAGCGTCTCCACGCTGACCCCGGAGCTGGACGCCTGCTGGTGGATTCGGGAAGTCTGGTCCTTGAGCATTTCGCTGGTGCTCAAGATCATGTTGTTGGTGGTGGTATTGACAGCGTCGATCTGGTCCAGGACCATCTTCTGGTTGGCCAGGGCCTGGGCCACGATCACCGCCGTGCGCAGGGCCGAGATGGTGGTGGTCCGCGCCCGCTCCACACCCTTGATCAGTTCAACGTTGTTCTTGCGGATCAGGTCCATCGCCAGGTACCCCTGCACCGAGACGGCGAGCTGGGTCAGGATGTCCTGGTGGCGCTGACGCACGGGGAACAGGACGTCCGCCTCCATCTTTTGCGCCTCGGTAATCTGCCCGGCGGCGCGGGTGGAGTCGATCTTCTCCATGCAGGCGGCATCCAGTGCCTTGGCGAAGACGGCATATTCGCTCAACGCCTGCATCGTTTCCCAGAGCTGGACTTTTTCGTTGGCCAGGCTGGCATTGTCCTTGAGCAGCTCGTCCTGGCCCGTCATCAGGGCCTTGATGATCTGGTTCAGCTGGGTCTGCGCCGACTCGTACTTCTGGAAGTACTTGGCCAGCTTGTTGCCGCCGGGGATGAAGCCCAGGATCTTCTTGCCAACGCTCATGTTGGCCTGGTTGGGAGTGAGCTCCTCCACCGTGCTCCGCAGCTCACCCAGGGTGTTGGCGACCGCAACCTGAGCGCTGTTCCCGGACTTCTTGGCGCCGGCAATGGACGTCGAGGAACGCTCCAGCAGCCTGCTGGAGGAGTTGCTGGACGCTGTGATCTCGGCGCTGCCGATCTTATTGATGCCATCGACCTGCGCGGAGAACTCCGGGCTGCGCGCGTCCAGTTGGGCCAGACCGGCCACGAACTCCCTGGCCTGCCTATTGATCTCGGCCCGTCGTTCGTCGGGGACCGGCACCATGCCGGGAGCGTCTTCGGGCTGAACTATGGCAGGGGCGTCCGGAGCCTGAAGCACCAATGAAGCCTCTGCGGCGTCGGGGGGAGTCAACGGAGAATTCATGATGCTGCCTTTTCAAGAGGTCGGTGGTGTCCCGGTTTCGATTGGCCGGGACACCACCTCAGGTGGAAACGATGCGGAGCCGAAGTAGTCAGTCCGGACTCTAATCAGTCCGGGACACTAATCAGCTAAGGTCGACGCCGAAGTCCTTGGCGATGCCGGCGAGTCCGGTGGCGTATCCCTGTCCGACGGCCTTGAACTTCCAGTCCCCGTTGTTGCGGTAGACCTCGGCGAAAATCATCGACGTTTCGGGCGCCGCGTCCTCGCTCAGGTCGTAGCGGACGATTTCCTTCTCATCGATCTGGTTGACCACCCGGCAGTAGGCGCTGCGCACCTGGCCGAAGTTCTGGCCGCGCGTTTCACCCTGGTCGATGGAGACCACGATGACAACACGCTCGACGTCGGCAGCAACCAGGGAGAGATCGATCAGAATCTGTTCGTCGTCGCCGGCGCCTTCGCCGGACCGGTTATCCCCCAGGTGGCTGACGGAGCCGTCCGCGGCAGCGGGCTGGTTGTAGAAAATGAAGTCCGCGGAGGACCGGACCTTGCCGTCGGCCGCCACCAGGAGGGCGGAGGCGTCGAGGTCGAAAGGTTCTCCCGTCGTCGTACGCGGGTCCCAGCCCAGCCCGACCACAGCCTTCGTCAGGCCTGGTGCGCTCTTCGTCAGGGACAGATTGCTGCCTTTGGTAAGGGTTAGTCCTGCCATGTTTGTACCATTCCTTCGTGTTGAATCGATCTTGCGAACTAGTCCAGCGAAATGCCGAAATCGGTGGCGATGCCGTGGAGGCCCGTGGCATAGCCTTGGCCAACCGCCCGGAACTTCCATTCGGCACGGTTGCGGTAAATCTCGGCGCAAATCATCGACGTTTCAGGTGCCGCGTCCTCGCTCAAATCGTAGCGGACCACTTCCTGATCCGTGTCCTGGTTCAGCACACGGCAGAAGGGAGCCTCGAACGACTAGAGGACGGCGGCAGCTGGTGCGATCAGATCCGCGACCGAGCGGCCCTGGGCCCGCTCCCCGATGGCCTTAAAGGTCCAGCCCGCGCCGTCACGGGATACTTTGGACATGATCATGGCCGAATGGGTCCCCGAGTCGGTCAGCTGGTACTTGGCAATTTCCGGGCTTCCTGGCGTGGAGTCGTCCACCAGCCGGCAGAAGGCATTCTGCACCTGGTCGAAGGTCTGGCCGGTGTAGCTGCTGATGACGAAGACGATGTGTGCCACTGCCGGGGAGACGAGCTCCAAATTGACCAGGATGGTCTCGTCGTCGCCGTCGCCGTCGCCCGTCAGGTTGTCCCCGGTATGACGCGTGGAGCCGTCTTTGCTCTGCAGCTGGTTGTACCAGACCTGATCCAGCGACTTGCCAGCCGCGTCGAAGAAAATGGCCGACGCATCGAGGTCGACCTCCACCGACTTGGCCTTTCCGAAAAAGCCCTTCTTGACCGGGGCCGCCGAGTCCCAGCCCAGCCCCATCTTGGTCTTAGTGAGCGATCCGCCGTCTTTTTTGGTCAGCGACAGCGACTGGCCCTTCTGCAAGCTCAATCCCATAATTTTCTCAACCTCCAGCTAGTTTGAATACTCGAGTTCTCAGGTCCCAACGACTCCGGCCGTGCGCTAGTTCCGTGCGTACATGTGAAGTTAGTGGGGGCGAGGACGCGGACCATGCCGATCAGGCGGGTTCGAGAGCGATCCTAGCCGGAATCGAGGTGATGGCGAAGCCGTGGCGCGGGCGGAGCCGGACAAGGCGGCCGTGTATGGTCTCGTCTAATTGGCGAATCTCAAAAGCAGGACGGCTCTTGCCGGAAGGCATTCACACGAAGTCAATTTCCAGTAGGGATTGAATTCAAATGGGGGAAAAATGACAGACATCAAGTATCAGGCGCGTCTGCAGGTGCTGTCTCAGTGGGCGACTGAGGCAGCTGGGCAGGGTCACCTTGTTCCGCGCATCGCCGATCTGGAGGCCATCTCCGCGGCGAGGACCGTCGATGCCCCGGGTGTGAGCAGGGAGGCCGTCCAGCCATGGTTGCCGACAATCCAGTGGCTGTTGAAACAGGCGGCTTTTGGTGTTGTGGACCCACATGTCCAGCTCCCCGACGAATTGTCGCGGCCCGTGCGTGCGGCCCACGCTCTCCAAGTCGTTCCACCCGACGAAAATTCAGCCGACGCGCCAGCGCCGCCGGCGATGGAATTAAGCCTCGTGGCGGTCGTTTCCCCGGACACGGAACACGGAAGCAGCCACGCCGCCGAAGCCGTCACAGTCATCGCGGAGATCAAACCCGCTCCCCCAATTGCCAAGGGACCGAAGTGGGAGTCCGAGGCCCATGAGCAGGTTAAAGACGCCGTTCAGCGATTCACCAAACCACTCCACGATCTCCTCACCCGTGATGCCAATGAGGGCGACACCCGCCTTTTGATTACGGACATGCTCTGCGAGGGTTTGGGCTATGACAAATTCCGCGACCTGACCACCGAATACATGGTCAGGCAGGATTTCGCGGACTACGGCGTCAGAATTGACAAGCAGCTGATTGCCTTCATAGAGGTCAAGCGGGTGAGCCAGAAACTCAATGAGCGCCACCTTCGCCAGGTCCAAATGTATGCGGTCAACGAGGGTGTGGAATGGATGATCCTCACCAACGGCCAGGTTTGGCAGGCCTACCACCTGACCGGTGGGCTCCCCGTGATTTTGAATCTCGCCTTCGAGGTTGACCTCCTCGGCCCTGAATCGCTGGAGGCAAAAGCGGACAAAATGTTCTTCCTCCACCGGGAGGCGCTGAAGCGCCGTCGGATCGATGAGCTGTGGAAGCACCGCGCGGCAACATCGCCGGATGCGCTGCTGGACGTCATCCTGTCCGACTCGGTGCTGGACATCATCCGCAAGGAAATCAAGCGGAATACCGGAATCACCACAACGGTCCAGACGCTGGCGGCAGTGATCCGGACAGAGATAGTTGACCCTAAGCTTCGCAACAGGTAGAGCGGACGACGGCGGGATCTCTCGCCATCGTCCGCTCGCGGTGGGTGCCACTCCCCCAGCGCTGCGGTGTCGCGGTCAGCGGGGAAGCCGTGTCAACTCAACGCTGTGGTGCAGTCGATTGCGGGGAAACCTCAGGCTGGGAATGTCCGAGGAATCCGTGTAGCAGCGACGCTGTTCCCTGCAGGTGATCTTGCGCCGCCTTGAAGGCTGCCTCATCGTCGCCCCGGAGTATGGCGTCCACGATTTCCTGGTGCTGCCGGTTGGAATGTTCCAGGTTGGGTTGGATAAGAGGTATCCGGTCCAGCAGGTCACTTACCTTTGAGCGGACATCCGCCACCGCGAGCGCAAGGCTTGGCGATCCTGCCACTTCTGCGATCGCCACATGGAATCTTGCGTCCTTCGGCCGGTACAGATTCGCAGGTGCACTGGCCACCTCGGCCAAAGCCCTTAACAGGTGACCGCGCTGGGCAGGTGATAACGTCGCCCTGGCCGCCAAGGATGCGGCCGCCGGCTCGAGTACGCCGCGAAAGGTTAGGACGTCGTCCACCTCGGCCGGATCGAGTTCCGGGTAGGACCCCGAACCCGCAGGGGGCCGGCTGCACACGTACGTTCCTCCATAGCGGCCGCGCTGAACTTCAACGTATCCGGCCTTCTGCAGCTCGGCCAGGGCATCCCGCAAGGTGGCGCGCGATACGCCCAGCATCTCGGCAAGTTCCCGCTCAGCTGGCAGCTTGGTCCCTACACCGAACAGACCGAGTTTGATGTTCTGGAGCAAGCGTTCGATGGTCTCCTCGAAGGCGTTGCCGTGCCGGACCGGGCGGAGAATCGGGGCGGGGCTTCCGAGCAGTTCCTCTTCCATACCCTTATCCTAATCGGTCCAAAAAAAGGCCTATGGCAGGGGCCCATTGAAGCGGGAAAAACCGCCGCACCGGCCGGAAGCACGGTTGAACCGAGGAAAAGTTGGCCGAGATCAGGGAACCCTCTTGACCACGCTCGTGATCTGGCACACACTGTAACGAGCTTATGGTCTTATTTCATACCAATACCCTTGGACGATGGGAACTACAGTGGCATCCTCTGATTCAGCCCAGCTTACCGACGACAAACGATATCTCCAGCACCGACAACTGAAACGCGGGGCCGCGGGGTGGATCCTGCTTGCAGGACTCGGAGTTGCCTACGTCATCTCCGGCGACTTCGCAGGGTGGAACCTCGGCCTCGCCCAAGGCGGATGGGGCGGTCTCCTCATTGCAACTGTTCTCATGGGCATCATGTATACGTGTATGGCCTTCGGCCTCGCCGAGCTATCCTCGGCACTTCCTGCCACTGGCGCGGGATATGGATTCGCCCGCCGGGCCCTGGGCCCCTTGGGCGGATTCGCCACCGGAATGGCCGTGCTCATTGAATACGCCGTTGCACCCGCTGCAATAGCCATTTTCATTGGCGGCTATGTTGAAGCGCTGGGACTCTTTGGCCTGACCAACTCTTGGCCGGTCTATTTGGTGACCTATGCAATCTTCGTTGGAATCCATCTCCGCGGAGTGGGCGAAGCCCTAAAGATGATCTTCGGGATCACCGCAGTCGCTGTCGTCGCCCTGGTTGCGGTCGTGGTGGGGCTGGCCCCGCATTTCAACGTCCAGAACCTCTTTGACATAGTCCCGGACGGCTCACCCAGCTCGAGCGCTTTCCTGCCGATGGGAATCAGCGGCGCCGTCGGTGCACTGGTGTATGGCATCTGGTTCTTCCTTGCGGTCGAAGGGGTTCCCCTGGCCGCTGAAGAGACCGCCGACCCGAAGAAGGACATGCCGCGGGGCATCATGGTCGCGGTGGTGGTACTGGTCGTCTTCGCGGCCCTGATGCTGGTGCTCGTTCCGGGGGCCGCAGGGTCAGCGGCAATGAGTGGGTCCGATAATCCCCTCCCGGAAGCCCTGCGTCTGGCGTACGGCGGCAACACTTTCCTGGCCGACTTCGTCAACTATGCTGGCCTCGCCGGGCTCATAGCCAGCTTCTTCTCCATCATCTACGCCTATTCCCGCCAACTCTTCGCACTGTCGCGGGCAGGGTATCTTCCCAAGTGGCTGTCCCTGACCGGCAAGCGGCGAACCCCCTATTGGGCACTGATCGTCCCCGGAACGATCGGCTTCATCCTGGCGGCAGTAACCGGTGACGGCGCGCTCCTGATCAACATCGCCGTCTTTGGTGCCACTGTGTCCTATGTCCTGCTGAACCTCTCGCACATTGTGCTGCGGAAGAAGGAACCCGACCTGCCCCGCGGTTACCGGACCCCCGGAGGGGTCGTGACCACCTCCATCGCGCTGGTTCTGGCGGCAGTCGCGGTTGTCGCAACATTTGTGGTCGATGTCAACGCGGCGTCCATAACTGCTGGAATTTTCGGCGCAGCGCTCCTCTACTACTGGTTCTACAGCCGGCACCGCATCGTTGCAGGCGCTCCCGAAGAGGAATTCGCGCAGCTGGCCGCGGCCGAGGCAGAACTCAAGAACTGACACCCATCCCGCGGTCCGATCTCTTACTCTCATAATAACGATCAAAGTTACGGAAATCACATGACGAATCAAACAACCGGCACGTCCGCGCAAGCCCAGCTCAGCGTCGATGAGCTGCGGGACCTGGTCGCTTCCGGTGACATTGACACCGTTGTCGTTGCCATCACGGACTCGATGGGACGCCTGCAGGGGAAACGATGCGGGGCAAGGTCTTTCCTTGAGGACGTGCTGGGGCACGGCGCCGAAGGCTGCAACTATCTCCTGAGCGTGGATGTGGAGATGAACACCATTGACGGGTACTCCATGTCCTCCTGGGCGAACGGCTATGGAGACATGGTGATGCGGCCCGACGTCTCGACCCTCCGCCGGGTGCCGTGGCTGGAAGGCACCGCCATGATCCAGTGCGACATCCTCTGGCTCGACGGCCGCCCCGTCTCCCAGTCCCCGCGCCAGATCCTGCGCGCACAGATCGAACGCCTGGAGGCGCTGGGATACCGCGCCCATATCGGCACCGAGCTCGAATTCATCATGTTTGACGACACCTACGAAGAAGCCTGGGAAAAGAAGTATGAGGGCCTCACTCCCTCAACCCGCTACAACGTGGACTACTCACTTCTGGCCACGGCAAAGCTGGAACCGGTCATCCGAAGCATTCGCACGGGTATGGAAAAGGCAGGCCTGGTGGTCGAATCGTCCAAGGGCGAGTGCAACCTGGGCCAGCAGGAAATCACGTTCCGATATGCCGAGGCGCTTACTGCCTGCGACAACCATGTCTTTTACAAGAACGGAGCCAAGGAAATCGCCGCCCAGCAGGGCAAGAGCATCACATTCATGGCGAAGTACAACGAGCGTGAAGGCAGCTCCTGCCACATCCACTTCAGCCTGACCGACCTGGACGGCAACCCGGTCCTGGCCGGCGATGGTGAGCATGGCTTCAGTCCCGTCATGGAGCATTTCATCGCAGGCCAACTCGCCGGGCTGAAGGAGCTGGCCTACTTCCTCGCTCCGAACATCAATTCCTACAAACGCTTCGTGGAAGGCAGCTTCGCGCCAACAGCCATCGCCTGGGGGCTGGACAACCGCAGCTGCGCACTCCGCATCGTCGGGCGCGGTCCCGGCCTTCGGGTGGAAAACCGCGTGGGGGGCGGGGACGTGAACCCTTACCTCGCCGCCGCCGCATTGATCGCCGCAGCCATCCACGGTATCGAGAATGAACTCCCGCTCGAGCCCGTTTTGACCGGCAATGCCTACCAGTCCGACGCCGACCGCATCCCAACGAACCTGCGGGACTCCCGTGCCCTGCTGGCCAACAGCGAGATTGCCCGCAAATCCTTCGGCGATGAAGTTGTGGACCACTACGTCTTCGCAGCCGATGTCGAACTGAAAGCTTTTGACAGCGCCGTGACGGACTGGGAGCGCAAGCGTGTCTTTGAACGTCTCTGATGGCTACCGTCCCCGGATTGGACTGACAACCTACTTTCAGCAGGCTTCCTGGGGCGTTTGGACAGCGGATGCGGCAGTTCTGCCGGGAACCTACGTCCAGGCGGTCGTCGCTGCCGGCGGCACCCCTGTCCTGTTGCCGCCCGTCGGCACTGACCCATCGATCGTGGAGGTCCTGGACGGACTGATCATCTCCGGAGGCAGCGACGTGGGCCCGGAACAGTACGGGGCGCAGCCCCACCGGCTCACCCGCGCCCAACCGGCCAGGGACGTGCACGATATCGCCCTCACCAAGGCAGCTTTGGACGCCGAAGTCCCCCTTTTCGCCATCTGCCGGGGAGCCCAGATCCTCAATGTCGCCATGGGCGGGTCGCTGATTCAGCACATCCCCGATGTGAACCCGGAGGCGGACTACCAACCGGCGCCGGGCGTATTCGGCAACGTGGAGTTCACGACGGCGCCGGGCAGCATCAGCCGGCATCTGCTGGGAGCATCGGCCAGCGCACCCTGTTACCACCACCAGGCCATGGACCGGATCGCTGACGGCCTTTCCGTCACGGCGGCGGCGGCCGACGGCACGGTGGAAGCCCTCGAAACGGCAACGGGCGGATGGGCACTAGGGGTCCAATTCCACCCGGAACAGAATCCCAACGATCTCCGGCTTTTCAATGGGTTCATTGAGGCTGCAACCAACTACCGCAAAAATCGAACGGAGAGCCCCGGCAATGTCCACCAGCACGTTTGAGTCCACCAGCACGTTTGACGTACTGAATCCGGCAACGGAAGAGGTCATCGAGACCATAAGCCTTGCAACACTTGCGGACACGGACAGGGCGATCGAGAAGGCCGTCCAGGCCTTCGAGACCTGGCGCCATGTTGCCCCTGCAGACCGGGCCCTCCTGCTGCGCAGGTTTGCCGCGGTAGTTGACGCCGATCTGGAAAACCTGGCGCAACTGGAGGTCCGCAACGCCGGGCACACCATCGGCAATGCCCGATGGGAAGCAGGGAATGTCCGCGACGTCCTCACGTACTACTCCGCAGCCCCCGAACGGCACCTTGGCCAGCAGATTCCGGTAGCCGGAGGGGTCAACGTCACCTTCAACGAACCCCTCGGGGTCGTGGGAGTGATCGTGCCGTGGAATTTCCCCATGCCCATCGCGGCCTGGGGTTTCGCCCCTGCGCTGGCCGCCGGCAACACCGTTGTCCTTAAACCGGCGGAACTGACTCCCATGACCGCCATCCGGCTCGGACAGCTGGCTCTGGAAGCGGGGCTGCCCGAAGGGGTCCTGCAGATCATCCCGGGCAAGGGCTCAGTCGTCGGGGAACGGTTCGTCACCCACCCTGCAGTGCGAAAGGTCGTCTTCACCGGTTCAACCGGCGTCGGCAAGCGGATCATGGCCGGCTGCGCGGAACAGGTCAAACCCGTGACCCTGGAGCTGGGCGGCAAGAGCGCCAACATCATCTTCGCCGACGCGGACCTCGAAGCCGCTGTCGCGGCAGCACCCGGCGGCGCTTTTGATAACGCCGGGCAGGACTGCTGCTCCCGCTCCAGAATCCTGGTCCAAAACAGCGTCTATGAAAAATTCCTTGAACTCCTGGAACCAGTCGTGAAGGCCCTGAAGGTCGGCGACCCCAGCGACGAGGCGTCGTTCATGGGGCCGCTGATTTCCGCAGCCCAACACCGCACAGTCTCCGGCTTCGTCCCGGACGGGTCATCTGTGGCTTTCCAGGGATCCGCGCCGGACGGCAAGGGGTTTTGGTTCCCTCCCACCGTTCTTACGCCCGCCCGCGAGGACAGGGTCATGCATGAGGAGATCTTCGGCCCCGTCGTGGCAGTCGTTCCCTTTGAGGACGAAGCCGACGCACTCCGCCTGGCGAATGACTCGATCTACGGCCTGTCCGGATCCATCTGGACACGGGACATCGGTCAGGCGCTGAGGATGGCCCGGGGACTCGAGTCGGGAAACCTTTCGGTGAACTCCCACTCCTCGGTGCGCTACTCCACGCCCTTTGGCGGATTCAAGCAGTCAGGACTCGGACGGGAACTCGGCCCGGACGCCCTGAACGCGTTCACCGAAACAAAAAACGTCTTCATCTCCACCAACCCATAACGTCCCCACCACAAAAGGAAGAAAAAATGATTGAAGTAATTTCCAACCGCCTCAAGGGACGCAGCGCTGTCATCACCGGCGGCGCCAGCGGCATCGGGCTGGCCACAGCTCGCCGCTTCGCCGCGGAAGGCGCCCATGTGGTCATCGCTGATCTGGACCCGACCGCTGGGCAGCGCGCAGCCGACGAGGTCGGCGGCCTCTATGTGAAGGTGGATGTCACCAGCGAAGAGGAAGTGAAGAACCTCTACGCCATCACCAACGAAACGTACGGAAGCGTGGACATCAGCTTCAACAACGCGGGAATCTCGCCGGCAGACGATGCCTCAATCATCGATACAGGAATCGATGCGTGGCGCAGGGTCCAGGAAGTAAACCTGACCTCCGTTTTCTACTGCTGCAAATACGCCCTCCCTTACATGCAGGCACAAGGGAAGGGCTCCATCATCAACACGGCGTCGTTCGTTGCGGTCATGGGTGCTGCCACCTCGCAGATCTCCTACAGCGCCTCCAAGGGCGGGGTGCTGGCCATGAGCCGGGAACTCGGCGTCGAATTCGCCCGGCAGGGAATCCGGATCAACGCACTCTGCCCGGGACCCGTCAACACGCCCCTGCTGAAGGAACTGTTCGCCAAGGATCCCGAGAAGGCAGCCCGCCGCCTCGTTCACGTTCCCTTGGGCCGGTTCGCTGAACCGGAAGAACTGGCAGCAGCAGTCGCCTTCCTCGCCAGCGACGATTCATCCTTCATCACCGCCTCGACCTTCCTGGTTGACGGCGGCATTTCAGGCGCTTACGTAACACCCGAGTGACGGCCAGGTCTTCCGCGTGGACCCTATCCCCAAGGCACGTGCGCGGCAGATCGGGGGCGTCGCAGATTACTTAGCGGACGACGGCGGGAGGCACCCGCCGTCGTCCGCTTGGCGACGCCCTGGCGGGGCTGCGGGAGGCGGCGCTTGCCGGGGTTTCGGTGATTCCAGACCTGGCGGTCACGCGCGGGCGGCTGCGGCTGATCGCCGAGCATCCCGAGCTGGCCAGCCGGAGTTACGAGTCCCTGGCGCCGCAGCGCGAGCGCGCCCGGGCGTACCTTGTTTCGGCAGGAGTCGACGAGGATGTGGCGGGGTATCTGTGCGCCGCGTTCGTGGGCGCCACGTTCGAGGCCTGGATGCGGTGGGCCGCGGGGACGGATCCGGATCCCGTCCCCTATCTGGTGGCGGCCGCCGGGGTGCTGCGCCTGCCGTAGCACCCCGATTAAACGCAAGCGGACGACGGCGGGAGGTCCGCTTGCGTTTGCGGCATTTACTGTCTGTGGTGTTCAGCAGTGGCCACGCGGGCCTCGCGCGAATCCGTCTTGTTTGCCGGGAGGCCGGCGGGCCCGCTTCTCGGCCACGGGAAGTCTCCGCTTCACGATGGCTCTCCCGCCGGTTCCCGGTAGGTGCTTTCCGGAACATCAGTGATGAACATGTGTCCGGGAGCGTGGCCGATGGCGAAGGAGGGCCTGGATGCCATCACTGCGCTCTGCGGTGTCACGCCGCAGGCCCAGAAAACCGGCACCTCCCCTGGCCGGATCTCCACCGCATCCCCGAAGTCGGGGCGGTTGATGTCGGCAATGCCCAGATCCTCCGGTGACCCGACGTGGACCGGGCTGCCGTGGACCTTCGGCACTTCCGACGTGACCCTGACGGCGGTTTCAACCAGCCCGGGCAGCATCGGGCGCATGGAGACCACCATGGGGCCGTGGATCCTGCCGGCAGGGGTGCACTCGACGTTTGTGCGGTACATGGGGACGTTGCGGCCGGTTTCGGTGTGCCGCAGCGGGATCCCTTCGCTGGCCAGCGCGGCTTCGAAGGTGAAGCTGCAGCCGATGAGGACGGCCACCATGTCGTCACGCCAGACTGACGCGACGTCGGTGACCTCCTCGGCCAGTTCGCCGTCCACCCACACCCGGTAGGCGGGGATATCGGTGCGGATATCGGAGCCGGGCGCCAGGGCGCTTTCATACTGTCCCGCCGGAATGATGTCGATGACGGGGCAGGCTTTGGGGTTCAGCCGGCAGAATTCGATGAACTCATCGGCGTAGTCTGCCGTGACCGCTATCAGGTTCGCCTGGGTGTAGCCGTCGCTCCAGCCGGAGGTGGGGGTGACCAGGCCGTTGCGGAACTTCAGGCGTGCGTCGGCGGGGGCCAGGAGGGCGTGTGGCTGGCTCACTTGGACTCCACAAGTTCAGCCGGCGCCTGCCCGGCCTGCAGGTATTCCTCATCCTCGGCAACGTTGGAGTCGCGGCCCAGGGCCAGGCCAACCAGGGTCAGCAGGCAGGCGACGCTGAGGTAGACGGCCACCGGGACCCAGCTGTCATAGGTGCTCAGCAGGAGGGTGAACATAAACGGTGCGATGGCGCCGCCGATGATGCCGGCGAACGTGTAGGCCAGTGAGCTGCCGGTGGAGCGGAGCCGCGGCGAGAACTGCTCGACGACGAACGCTGCCTGGGGTCCGTACATAAACGAGTGGCAGAGCAGGCCCAGCACGATGCCCACGACCAGCATGACCGGGGACCGTCCCTCAAGAACGATGAAGAACAGGTAGGACCAGACGGCAGCGCCAACTGCGGCGATTCCGTAAACCATGCGGCGGTTGATGCGGTCGGAGATGGCTCCGGCGAGAGGCATGGTGAAGATCTGGAGGGCTGACCCGATCAGGACGGCGACGAGAACCTGGCCGCGGTCGAAGCCGAGCTCCTGGATGCCGTAGGTGAGCGTGAAGACGGTGCACATGGCGTACAGAACGTCCGGGCCGATGCGGCTGAGCATGGCGGCGATGAGGGGCCGGCGCTGGGTGGCCAGCACTTCGCGGATGGGGGCCTTGGGCTTGTCGCCCCGGGCTTCCATGGCCTTGAAGATGGGGGTGTCTTCGAGCTTGAGCCGGATCCAGAGCCCGAAGGCCACCAGCAGCGCGGAGATCAGGAACGCGATGCGCCAGCCGAAGCTCAGGAAGTCTTCTTCGGACAGGGTCAGGGTGAGGACGGCGAGTGCGCCGTTGGCCATGAGGTTGCCGGCGGGCGGGCCGATCTGTGCGGCAGAGGCCCAGAATCCGCGCTTGTTCGGGTCGCCGAATTCGCTGGAGAGCAGGACCGCGCCGCCCCATTCGCCGCCGACGCCAACGCCCTGGGCGAAGCGGAGGAACACGAGGATGGCGGGGGCGATGACGCCGATGTTGTCATACGTGGGCAGCAGGCCGATGAGGAACGTGGCCACGCCGATCAGCATCAGCGTAATGACCAGGATCTTCTTGCGGCCGATCTCGTCCCCGAGCCGGCCGAAGATGATGCCGCCAACGGGGCGGGAAATGTAGCCCACGGCGTAGGTGGAGAAGGCCAGCAGGGTGCCCGTGACCGGGTCCGAGGCCGGGAAGAAGATGAGCGGGAAAACGATCGCAGCCGCGGCGGAGTAGACGGCGAAGTCGTAGAACTCCAGCGCGGTTCCGGTCAGGCTGGCCGCGAATGCCTTGTACATGTCCTTGCGCGCCACCGGGGGCTTTGCGTCAACGGGGGCCATTGCTTGGGGAGTGGCCATGTTAATCCTCCATGAAGAGAGTTGATGTCATCCGAGTGCGGGATGGATGGTGCTGGTGCCTGCTTCTGTCCTCGCCTGCGGCGTTGCAAGGTGGGACATTTGGGCGTCTGGGCGGCTTGCCGTCAGGATGGCTGCGGAAGTCGGAACTGCGACGATCGTTGGATTGTTGAACAATCCTCTTGTTGAACAAGCTACGCGACGCAGATCACACCGTCAAGGGGTTCATGGGATTCAGACGCCGCCGGCAGTTCCGGAGTTGAGGGCAGCGGGGCATCGCAGGAGGAGCCGGGTGTTGGGCTACTTCGAGGGCAGGGAAGCGGACGACGGCGGGAGACTCCCGCCGTCGTCCGCTTCCGTTTGGTGCCTACTGGCTGAAGGGGA
The DNA here is from genome assembly GCF_054511035.1 of Pseudarthrobacter sp. MDT1-22. Lineage (NCBI taxonomy): Bacteria > Bacillati > Actinomycetota > Actinomycetes > Micrococcales > Micrococcaceae > Pseudarthrobacter > Pseudarthrobacter sp. MDT1-22. The sequence continues at coordinate 57,810 of NZ_JBTNDK010000011.1, forward strand.
CCTTCTCCCAGCTCAGGACATCATTGCTGTCGCTGCTGTTGCCGACAACCGTGAACCTGACGTAGTTCGTGGCGTTGGCCGATCCGTCCACGGTGATGCGCTGCAGGTCATCTGCGGCGGGCTTGCCGTAGACATCCAGCCACGGTGAACCCTCCGCCAGCGGCTGGTTCTCGGCAAAGACGTGGCTGTCGCCGTTGATGAGATAGACCGGGCGGTCAAAGCGGTTGGTCTCTTCAATGATGGCCGCAACGATCTCCCGGAACCCGGAGACTGTTTCCGGGTTGGCAGTGGCCGCGGCGAGCAGCGACGGATCAAACATGTCGGCCTGCGTCATCAGCACCACGGCGCGGTCGTTGCGGCGCTCGGCGTCGGTGAACGTGTCACGTATCTGGCCCAGGACGGCATCCGTCCGGTGCTCAACTTCGGCCAGCTGCTCGGGCGTGGGTGTGGTTTCGCCCAGGCCGCTCCATGGAAGCAGCGAGTTGTTGCTGCCCTGGACGTTCACCACGGAGAAGGCCACGCGGTTCTGGGTGAAGCGGACATTTTCCGGAAGCCCAAGCTTCTCTTGCGTCTTGACCGGCATGGTTGCGCCCAGGGTCTTGCCGGGCTCGTCGAAGAAGACGTCCCGCAGCTTGTCCAGCCGTTCCAGCGGGTTGTAGGCGCCGTTGTTAGTGCGGTGGCAGTCCACCCACTCGTTGTCGCCCGGGGTGAAGACCAGCGGGTGCTCGAAAGTGTCGAACTGTGAGCGGATGTCGGCGAAGTACTCATCTGAGCACACCGAGGAGCCGTTCTTGATGTCGCCCACATGGGTGACGAACTTCAGCGCCCTGTCGCCGTTGATGTCCTGGATGCGGGACGGGAACTTGGCGATTTCGGCGGCGCCGTAGGGAATGTCGCCGATGACGCCAAAGGTGAAAGCCTGGCTGTCAGAGGTGTTATTGGCTGCGATGGCGGGCTGGGACGCAAGGAGGCCGAGCGCCAGGACGGCCGCCGCCGTCGTCGTTTTCACGGTCTTTGAAGGCATGGTGGTGTTCCTGTGTCTGCTGAGTGGGGGCGGCTTTAGAGCGTGCGGGCGGCGAGGAACTGTTCCAGCGCCTCAAGGTCGTCGGTGTTGATGTGGTCCACGCCGGCGTCGAAGAGTTCGTTCCAGACAGCTTCGCGTGCGGCGCCGGGCTGGTCAGGGGTGGCCCAGAAGCGGACCCGGTAGCCCTGGGCGTGTGCCTCTGTCACGTATGCGTGGAGCTTGGTGCGTTCTGCCTCGGGCATGGGGCCCACGCCCTGCCAGGTGAAGAGCTTGGTCCAGTTGTCGCTGATCAGCGGCATCAGCCCGGCAGGCATGCCGGAGGTGAGGTCGGCGGAGCGTCCGTCATAGAAGCCGAACCGCTTTTCCTGCGCCTGCATGGTGGCCAAGGGGCGGTTTCCGCTGATGACGGCGGTGACGGGCCCGGTTTTGGTGGTGCCGTTGCTGTAGCGGCTCATGATGTCCCGGTGCTCGGCCAGTTCCTGCTCGATGGCGGCGTAGGTGGCCTCGCCCTCACTCTTGATGTCGATCAGGAGCTGCAGGCTGCCGTCCCAGTGCGGGTAAACGCTGTGGCCCTGGTTCCGCACCAGCTCGTCCAGGGGATCGAGGTAGAGGCTCTCGAGCGTTACTCCGGGCTTGGCGTCCTCGAGGTCGTGGGCCACCAGCAGTTCGCCGTCCACCAGCCACACGTCGGCTTCGACGCTGGTGAAGCCGTGCTCCAGGGCGTCGAACAGGGGTCGGTCGTGCTCATAGTCGTTGTGGGCATGGGCTGCGGCCAGCGGCTGTCCGAGGACCACGGACGACGGCGCATTGGCGGGATTTGCGGCCGGCGGGGCGGCGATTCCGGTCAGGGAGGTGAGGGCTACGAGGGCTGTGACGGCGCTTTTCAGGAACACGGGGTTCTCCTTGGTACAGCAGGGTCGGTTCATTTCCCAGGCGATGGAGGCGCTGGGCGGCGGTGCGTGAAAAGACTTCCTGCTGCCGGAGAACGGGCGTTGCGCCAACGGTTTCGGGACGGTGAACAGGAGGCGTCGTTTGGACCATATGGCTACGGCCGCTCGCCTACGTCCGCGGGTTTTGAGGGAGGAGAGGATCAGGCCACAGCGTTATGGCGTGATTTCGATACCATGCCAGCATGAGCACACGTGATACTCCTGCGCAGATCGGCGACCTTCCGCCGATCGGACGCCCGGCGAACAGCGCCCTGCTCGAGGCAGGCATTAGCACTTTGGCTCAAGTTGCTGCCTGCAGCCGCAGCCAATTGCTCGCCATGCACGGCGTGGGGCCCAAGGCTGTCCGGATTCTGGAAGCCGCGCTCCAGGCTCAAGGGCTACGGTTCGCTGGCTGACCACCCACCCTGCATTCTCCGGGCTGGAAACACCAGGATGCCCGCCGCCTGGGTGACGTTATCCAATTCCCGGGCGCCCGCACGGATCAGCAGGCATAAGCTGATATCAGCACGTCTCTTCCAGCGCCGGGAGGTCATCATGGACACTGAAACCGCCGATGTTATCGGCCATGATGTCACCACCATCGTCTGCGTGTGCGGCAACACCGTCAGCAAGGACGGGTTGATTCAGGCCAACTCACAAGGCGTCCCCGTCCACAACGGAGAGAACACTCCGGTCCCCGCGGAGCTGGCGGAATGGCCTGCGGATGAGGATCTCTACACGCTGTGTCCCTCATGCGGCCGTGTGTACCGTGACTCGGTCATCGAAGAGACCGGGACCGCGCCCGTTGCTTTCCGGGTCGACGTCGCCGCCGGCCCAATTGCCGAGGCAATCCGGGTGCACTGGGACCTAAGCACCTAGCCCAGAAACTGGCAGAGCGGACGACGGCGGGAGGTCCCGCCGTCGTCCGCTCATAACTGGTGCGGCAAGAGTCAGTTCTTGACGACGTCCAGCTCGATCACGGCCCAGGACAGCGCCGGCAGCGTCAACCGGAGCTCGGAGCCGCTCGCCTTCGCGCCTTCCAGCGGCTTGAGCCCCACCTGGTCCTGACGGCTTTGGGTGTTGGCCGTGAAACGGTCCCCGCCTTCCGGGATTTCCAGGACCTCGGCACGGACCACCCGGCGGGCGTCGAACCCGCGCAGGGCGACCTCGACGTCGGCAGCTTCCTCAAGGCCGCGGTTCGCGAAGAACAGTGCCACGCGACCCGTTTCCTCGTTCCACGTTGCACTGACGTCCACCAGGTCGGTGCCGCCGAAGCGGGCATTCTCGTACTTGTCCGAGTCAACAGACAGCCGCAGGATCTGGCCCTTGGCCAGCTCCGCCATGCGGGCGAACGGGTGGAAGATGGTCTGCTTCCATGCCGGTCCGTTTTCCTCGCTGAAGATCGGTGCAATGACGTTGACCAGCTGCGCCTGGTTGGCGATCTTGACGCGGTCGCCGTGGCGGAGCAGCGAGTTCAGCAGGGTGCCCACCACCACGGCGTCCGTCACGTTGTACTTGTCCTCGATGACCCGGGGGTGCTCGCGCCAGCCCGCCTTGGCGACGTTGTGCGGCTGGTCCTCGGTGTCCAGGCCGCGCTGGTACCAGACGTTCCACTCGTCGAAGGACAGGTTGATGTGCTTTTTGTGTTTGCCCTTGGCACGCACGGCGTCGGCGGTGGCGATCACGGACTCGATGAAGTAGTCCGTGTCCACGGCGCTGGCGAGGAAGCTGCCGACGTCGCCCTCGTTTTCCTGGTAGTAGGCGTGGAGGGAGACGTAGTCCACCTCGTCGTAGGTGTGCGTCAGGACCGTCTGCTCCCAGTCGCCGAATGTCGGCATGGCGGAGCTGGAACTTCCGCAGGCCACCAGTTCGATGTCCGGGTCCACGAAGCGCATGGCCTTGGCGGCTTCCTGAGCCAGGCGGCCGTATTCCTCAGCGGTCTTGTGGCCGATCTGCCACGGCCCGTCCATCTCGTTGCCCAGGCACCAGAGCTTGATGTCGAAAGGATCCTTGTGGCCATTCTTGGCGCGGAGGTCTGACCAGTAGGTGCCGCCGGGGTGGTTGGCGTATTCCACGATCTCGCGGGCTGCATCCACTCCCCTGGTGCCCAGGTTGATGGCTTCCATGATTTCCGTGCCGGCCTGGCGGGACCAGTCCACGAATTCGTGCAGGCCGAACGCGTTGGTCTCCACGGTGTGCCAGGCGCCGTCCAGCCGGCGGGGACGGTTCTCCCGCGGGCCGATGCCGTCTTCCCAGTTGTAGCCGGAGACGAAGTTGCCGCCGGGGTACCGGATGACGGTGGCGCCGAGCTCCTTGACGAGCTTGAGCACGTCCTGGCGGAAGCCGTTCTCATCAGCCTCCGGGTGGCCCGGCTCGTAGATGCCGGTGTAGACGCAGCGGCCCATGTGCTCCACGAAGGAGCCGAACAGGCGGCGGGGTACTTCGCCGATGGTGAAGTCGCGGTCGAGGGTGATCCGTGCGCGTGACATGTGCAGTATCTCCTTGGTTGTAGAACAGGTCTTTTGGTGAGTGGTAAGTAAGGTGCCGGTTCAGGTTCCGGCGAGTCCCGTCGTCGCGACGCCCTTGATGATCTGGCGCTGGAAGAACAGGAAGACGAGGATCAGGGGCAGTGCCGCGAGGAGCGCGGAGGCCATGTTCTGCGCGTACTGGATGCCGTACGCGCTCTTGATGGTTTGCAGCCCCACCGGAAGGGTGAGGAGCGCGCCGTCGTTCGTGGCGATGAACGGCCACAGGAAGTTGTTCCAGGCACCGATGAACACAAAGATCGCGACGGCGGCCAGGATGGGCTGGGACAACGGCAGGATGATCTGGGTGAAGATCCGCAATCGGCTGGCACCGTCCATCACAGCGGCTTCTTCAAGTTCGCGGGGAATCTGGTCGAAGAACTTCTTGAGCACGAACACCATGGCCGGGTGGATGACCTGCGGCAGGATGATGGCCCACGAGGTATCGATCAGGTGCAGCGCCAGCATTTGGTAGAAGAGCGGGATGATGAGGACCGGCGGCGGGATGATGATGGAGGCAATGATCACCGTCATCAGCACCTTCTTGCCTTTGAAGTCGATCCGGGACAGGGCGTAGGCCACCAGCGCCGAGATCACCAGCGTGATCGCCGTGATGGCCGCCGAGGTGTAGAACGAGTTCCAGGTCCAGAGCGGGATGTTGCCGTCCTGGAACACCTTGACGAACGCTTCAGCAGTAAAGCCCGACGGCGGCATCCAGCTGACCTTCGGAGCTGCGGCATCCGTCTCGGTCTTGAAGGCGGTGGCCGTGGCCCAGGCGAACGGAATCATCCACAGCACGGCGATGAACGCCGCCACAACGAGCGCGGCAATCTTGCCTGCGGTCATCTTCTTGCGGGGTTTTCGGGCCTCTTGGCTGGTGTTGGTGCGGGGAGTGGGACGCGTGAGGGTAGGGATTGCCATGGTTATGCACTCCTGCGGCGGGTGATGACGAACTGCATGACCGAAACGAGCACGATCAGTCCGAAGAAAATGTAGGAGATGGCTGCGGAGTACCCCAGCCGGTAGCCGGTGAAGCCGGTTTCAAAGATGTACTGCACCACCGGGCGGGTTGATCCTCCGGGCCCGCCGGCGGTCATCTGGTACACCTGATCGAAGATCTTCATGGACGCGAGGATCTGGAGGAGCACGATCATCACCGTGGTGGGGGTCAGCTGCGGCAGGGTGATCGAGAAGAACTGCCGCCATGCTCCGGCGCCGTCCAGGGACGCTGCTTCGTAGTGCTGTGCGGGGATGTTCTGCATCGCGGCCAGGTACAGCAGGAAGTTGAACCCCACGGTCCACCACAGCGTGGCGATGACAATCGCCCACATGGCCACGTTGGGATCGTTGAGCCAGGCGACTTTGGGGAGGCCGATCTTGGAGAGGGAGTCATTGATCAGGCCAAGCTGCGGGTTGTACATCCAGGTGAAGAACAGCGAGACCACGGTGGAGGCCAGCAGGTACGGGGCAAAGTAGGAGAGCCGCCACAGCCACTGGGCCGGCAGCCCGACGTTCAGCAGGGCCGCCATCACCAGGGCCACGAGGACCAGCGGGACGGTGCTGATGACGGTGAAGTAGAACGTGTTTCCCAGGGAGCGCCACATATCGGCGTCGGCCAGTGCCTCGGCGTAGTTCGCGAAGCCGATCAGGCTGTCATTGGCGCCGGTCAGGGACTTGCCGGTGAGGCTCATGTAGATGCCGTAGAGAATGGGCCATACCAGGAAGACCAGGAAGAAGACCAGGAACGGGGTGGCGAATCCCCAGCCGCTCAGGTTGCTCCTGGTCCGGCTCTGTGAGGGGCGGCGCGATGGTTGGGGTTGGGTCGCTGTGGCGATGTCCGGCTGGCCGGTGCTGCGCCGGGACGCTAGTGAAGAACTCATGAAGGACTCCTTTGTCGCTCGGTGCGGTTAGACCGGATTGGGCCGGGAAAGAAGGGTGTTGGTGCGGCGTTCAAAGGCGTCCCAACCTTCGGCCGCCTTGTCGCGGCCCAGGAGCACGTTCTGGACGTTCTCCGCAAAGTAGGTCTGCCAGTCCGAGCCCGAGCCGCTGAACCAGGCTTCGGGATCGTAGGCGATGATGTCCGCTGCGTTGGCGTAGTGGATCTGCGGCGTGAGGTCGGCGTAGGCCTGCGACTGGACCACGGGCTGGTAGGCCGGAATGTGCCCGGCTTCGGCCCAGGAGATGGATCCTTTGAGGACGTCGCTCACGAACTTGTAGACGTCCCGCCGTTTCGCGTCATCCACGTTCAGCTGCCGCGGCAGGACGAACGAGTGCGAGTCTGCGTAGGCTGCCGGCGTTCCGTACAGCGTGGGAATGGTGGCAGCGTCCACCGGAAGTCCGGCTTTCTTGAGCGTGGGCAATTCCCACACTCCGCTGAACAGCATTCCCGAGTCGCCGCGGGCGAACTCCGCGATGCCCGTGCTGATGTCGCCGGCCTTGGCAGCGATGGTGTCGTCAAAGAGCGATGCCATGAATTCCAAGGACTCAATCGCGGCGTCGCGGTCCACTTTCATCGGCTGGCCCGGGATCAGTTCCATATCCGCGCCATGCTGCTTGTAGAGCGTGTAGAACAAGCGCCACATCTGGGAGCCACTGCCGAGGTATCCGAAGGACAAACCATGGGCCTGGGTGACCTTCTGCATTTCCCTGGCCATGGCCATAAACTCCTGCGGAGAATTTACTTCCTGCAGTTGTCCGTTGCCGCCGAGGACGCCGGCTTTGCGGGCGATGTCCGTGTTGTAGAACATGACGAACGGGTGCGAATCCAGGGCGATGGAGAACACCTTGCCGTTCTGCTGGCTCTTCTCCCAGATGCGCGGCGCAAAGTTTTCAGCGGTGACGCCGTGCTGGGCCAGCAGGCCCATGTCCCAAGGGTCAATAAGCCCGCCGGGGGCGTATCCGGGAACCCGGCTGGCATGCATGATCGCGACTTCCGGCGGCCGCCCGCCGGCCGATGCCATGGCCAGTTTGGTGTAATACGGCGGGCCCCAGGCCAGGACCGTGGGTTGGACCTTGAAGCCGGGGTTGGCCTGGTTGGCTCTGTTGATCATGGCCTGCATCTTGATGCCGTCACCGCCGGACAGCAGGTGCCAGAACCCGATGTCCCGCGGGCCAGAGGCTTGGGCGTTTCCGCCGCAGCCGGTCAGGCCGCCTGCTACCAGGACGCTGCCTAAGGCTGCCGTTCCCGTCAATAACTGCCGTCGGGACACTTGCTTCCCGAAAAATTCAAACTGCTTCACCCGTCACTCCTTTGGATGGGTCCGCGGAAAGGTCACTTCTTGTTGCTCAAAACTCCGGTTCCGGTGCGTCCCCGTTCCCGGGCCGATGCCTTCAGGGGGTGACGCACGCCTTACATTACATCGATGTAATGGACAGGGCAAGAGAAAATTGTTAGCGCACACAATCCGGTGGGCTGCTCTCGTTTCAGATGCGGGTGCTGTCCCGCTCCACGATGGTGTAGTCCACGGAAACCACGCGCTGCTCGTGGCCCCTGTCGGCCATCCGCTCCGTGAGCAGGCGGAGGGCTTCGCTGGCAATGGCACGCTTGTCGAAGGAGACCGTGGTCAGTGACGGAACCGCGTAGCGGCCGTCGGCGATGTCATCAAAGCCCGCCACCGCGATGTCCTCCGGGATGCGCAGGCCCCTCTTCCACAGCACGCTCAGGGCGCCGATGGCCATGGAATCCGTGAAGCAGAACAGCGCCTCGGGAAGGGGGTGGGAGTCGAGGTAGGCGGTGAGCGCATCGGCAGCAGTCTGCGGCGTCCACTTTTCGCAGGGAATCAGCAGTGACTCGTCGCGTTCGATGCCGAGGATCTCCAACGCCTCCTCATAGCCCTGGGTTCGCTGTATGGCCGCAGCCGATCCCCTGCCCTGGGTGGTTCCCAAAACGGCGATCCGTCGGCGCCCGGACTGCGCCAGGGCGAGCGTCATGTCGCGGGCGGCAGCGAAGCTATCCACGAAGACGCGGTCGGCGAGCCTTTGCGTGACCTCGCCGAGCAGGACCACGGGCGGAAGGGCAACGCCCACCTGGACGGCGCTCTCGTCCAGCACCACAGGGTTGAGGATCAGCCCGTCGATCAGGTTGGAGCGGGCACGCACCATAAGTTCGTGCTCGCGCTGGGGATCGGAGCCGGTTTCCTCGATCTGCACGATCCAGCCCTGCTCGTGCGCCACTTCCACAATGTGGTGGGCAATTTCTGCTGAGTATGGCGTGCCAAGATCCGGCAGGGCCAGCGCAATCACGCCGGACCTTCCGTTGCGCAGTCCGCGGGCGGAGAGGTTGGGCACGTAATCCAGATCAAGAATGGCCTGCTCCACCTTGGTCCTGGTGGCCCCGCTCACCGGAATGATCCCGTTCATCACGTTCGAGACAGTCTTGGGTGAAACGCCGGCACGAAGCGCGACATCCTTGACCGTTGCGCGCACTGCTCCCCTTTCAAAACCTTCTGGGCCAAAGCCGGCGGCCAGTGAATGGCGCTGCGGATGACCTGCTGACGATGTTACCTCCCGCCTCGGCGAGAGGCGGCGGAAGCGTCTTGACAGGGAAATTGTTAGCGCTCACAGTTGGTGGAGCGAAACTTACCTTCACCCGAAAGCCGAGCACATGAAGAACTGGGCAGGAAATCTCAACTACTCATCAGCGGACGTCCTGCGCCCGGAGTCGGTGGCTGAGCTCGCCCAGGTGGTGGCGCGTTCCAGCCGGGTCAAGGCCCTGGGATCGCGACACTCCTTCAACCGCATCGGGGACACGGACGGCGTGCACGTGCTGCTGGATGCACTGCCGCAGCAAATCGAGCTGGACGCGGAACAGCAGAGCGTCCGCGTCAGCGGCGGAGTGAGCTACGGCGCCCTGTGCCGTACGCTGCAGCAGTCCGGCGTGGCCATCCACAACCTGGCGTCGCTCCCCCACATTTCCGTGGCGGGGGCAGTCCAGACGGGCACCCATGGATCCGGTGTGAACAACCCCTCCCTGGCCGGAGCGGTGGAGGGCATTGATCTGGTCCGGGCCTCCGGCGAGCAGGTATCGCTGTCCCGCGGGGACGGCGAGGAGTTCCTGGGCAGCGTGGTGGGCCTGGGCGCTCTGGGCATCGTCACCGGCCTCCAGCTTGCCGTCCGGCCGAGCTTCAGCATGCGCCAGCGTGTTTTGGAAAACCTGCCGTGGGAACGGGCGCTGGCGGATTTCACGCAGCTGGTGTCCAGCGCCTACAGCATGAGTCTTTTCACCGATTACGCGGGCGATAGCATCAGCCAGGTCTGGCTCAAGGCGCTGGACTCGGAGCCTCCCATCGGTGAATTGTTCGGCGCCACGGCAGCCACCGGCCCGCGGCACCCGTTGCCGGGGATGTCGGCCGAGAACTGCACAGTCCAGATGGATAAGCCCGGGCCATGGCTGGACCGGCTGCCGCACTTCCGCCACGAGTTCACACCCAGCAAGGGTGAGGAACTGCAAAGCGAATTCATCCTGCCGCTGGAACAGGCACCAGCTGCGATCCAGGCCGTCCGGAGCCTGGCGGACAAGCTTGCACCCCTGCTGTTTGTCTCCGAAATCCGGACCGGCGCCGCGGACGAATTCTGGCTCAGCCCCTTCTACCGGCAGCAGAGCGTTGCGCTGCACTTCACCTGGAAGCCGCTGCAGCCGCAGGTGGAAGCCGTACTTCCGGAGCTCGAGGACCTGCTTCGGCCCTTCGTGGCCAGGCCGCACTGGGGCAAGCTTTTCACGCCCGACGGTCACGACTGGGACTCCCTCTACCCCCGCTTAACGGATTTCCGCTCGCTGGCATCGGCGCACGATCCGGAGGGAAAATTCCGCAACGGGCTGCTGGACAGCATCCTCGGCGTCCCGGCGGTGAGCTCACGCTAAGCAGCACACACCACCAGTCCTCAATCGGACGACGGCGGGACACCCCGCCGTCGTCCGTTTGCGTTTGGTGCTGCTCCCCTACAGCGCCGACCAGCCGCCGTCGGAGGCGAGGATGGTGCATGGCTGCCGCGGTCAGACGGCCGGCTGATGCTGGGTGATGCAATGGATGCCGCCGCCCCGGGCGAAGATGGCGCGGGCATCGACCGTCACCACTTCGCGGCCCGGATACGCCTGCTCCAGGATCCGGCGGGCTCCCGCGTCCGCGGGGTCGTCGAAACTGCAGGCGATGACGCCTCCGTTCACCACCAGATGGTTGATGTAGCTGTAGTCGACCCAGTCGAGCTCGTCGCGCAGCGTGTCCGGGGCCGGTACCTCCACGATGTCCCAGGCACGGCCCTGCGCGTCCCGGGTCCCGGCGAGCATCGCGATAATATCGGCGGTGATCTGGAAGTCCGGGTGCAGTGGGTTGCGCTGGGAGTGGACCAGCAGCACACCGGGGGACGGGATAGCGGCCACGATGTCAACGTGTCCGCGGGTTCCGAGTTCCTGCGAATCACGGGTCAGCCCGCGTGGCAGCCAGATGACATGCGTGGCGCCGATGGTGCGGGCCAGCTCGGCTTCGACGTCAGCCTTGGTCAGGTGCGGGTTCCGGAACTTATCCAGCTGCACCGTCTCGGTGACCAGCACGGTGCCCAGACCGTCCACCTGGATCCCGCCGCCTTCATTGACCAGCGGGCTGTCCAGCAGCTCCGCCCCGGCCTCCCTCACCACTTCCGCACCGACCCCGGAATCCTTGCCCCAGCTGGCCCATTCCTGCTGCCCCCAGCCGTTGAAGACCCAGTCCACCCCGCCCAGCCGGCCGTCGTCGCCGGTCACGAATGTGGGCCCGATGTCCCGCATCCAGGCATCGTCGAGGGGCGCTTCCACCAGGTCAATGCCAGCGGAAAGATAGGTCCGCGCTGCAGTCATGTCCGGCGGGTCCACGACCATGGTGACAGGCTCGAAATCCGCCACAGCATGCGCCACCGCTGCCCACGCCGTGCGGGCCTCATGGGTTTCCTCCGCGGTGTGCCCTATCGAGGATCGCTCCGGCGGAAATGCCATCCAGACCCTTTCCTGGGGTGCCGTTTCGCTCGGCATCATCCAGGTCATGGCTGGGCCGCGGTCTGCTGTGCGGATACCGCCCCGTACGGACGGTCGAAATCGACGTCCCGGGTGAGCTCGGCATAGGTGTCGGGGCGGCGCGTGGTCAGGAGCGGGAACAGGTCCAGCCAGTCCTTGCGCTGGTCCAGGTCGAGATCGGCCACCAGGACGGCTTCCCGGTCCCGCGGCGCTTGGACCAGGACGCGGCCGTAGGGATCGGAAATGAACGAGGAACCGTAGAAGTTGATGTCGCCTTCGTCGCCCGTCCGGTTGGGGACCACCATGAACGTGCCGTTCGTGATGCCGTGGCCTGTGATCACGTGCTGCCACAGCGGCTGGTGGTCGAACTCCGGGAAGGTCGGCTCCGAGCCGATAGCCGTGGGGTAGACCAGGATTTCCGCGCCGGCCAGCGAATACAGCCGGGCGACCTCCGGGAACCATTCGTCCCAGCAGGTGGGGAGTCCGACGGCGGCCCCGTCCAGTTCCGCGGGGCGGTGCACGGGGTGGGCGTCGACGGCCGGCCCGGCACGGAAGTACGTGTCCTCGTAGTAGCCGGCGCTGACGGGAATGTGGGTCTTGCGCGTGCGTGCCAGCAGCTCCCCCTGGGGCGAGACGAGGATGGCGGTGTTGAAGCCCAGCCCGTCGTTTCCGTCTGAGCGCTCGTAGAGCGAGGCGTGGACGGTGACGCAGTGCTTCCGGGCCGCGTTGGCGGCGAACTCGAAGGTGGGGCCGCTGAGCAGGTCCTCGGCATTCCGGGCGGGGTTACTGCCGGCCCGGACGTTGGCAGGATATTTGGACAGCGTAAGTTCCGGCAGGAACACGGCCCTGGCTCCGGCGTCGGCGGCTTTGCCGATGGCCCCGGTCAGCACCGACCTGAGCTCGGCGGCGTTTTCGCGCCAGCGGTGCTGGACCAGGGCCACTCGGAGCGGCCGGCGGGTGCTTTCCTGGCTCCGGGCGAAAGAGGCGGGCGGTTCGGTGTTGGCGATGATGTCCAAGGCGGTGTTTCCTAACGGGACCCTAGGGGTCCTTGCATAATCGCGGGATTCCGCTGGAATCGCGTCGTTTGATAAGTGGTTGAGAGTTGGGTCGGTGGTTCATTTGCCCAGACCCTGTCCGGAAGGTTCCTGCAGGGTCGTCGGGCGTGCTGTGGTGAGTGAGTCGATGGCCGTCGTCAACAGGGAACGCGCGTGGTCTGTGGTGATGAAACCGTTGAGCCAGCGGCCGGAGATCCCTTCCACCAAACTGGTGAGGATCTCCGCAGTGACTGCGGCCTCGTCCTCGCTGGTGCCTTCGCTGGCGGCCACGATGGCCTGGGCGATCTCGCGGTTCCATTCCGCCGTTGTCCGGGAAAGCGGTTCCGCCAGCTCCTGTTCGAAGATGGAGCACGCCCGGAGCTCGTTCCAGGCCACCGAATTCCGGCGGACATCAGCGTCGTCCTTGATTTCGTCAAGGAGCAGGTGCCTGAAGTGCCGGGCGCGGTCTTCCGCGTCAGGGGAGGAGGGGGCGGCGTCGTCCTTGCTGACCTGCTTGTTGATGTGTTCAAGCGTTGCGGCAAGCAGGCCGGCCCGGTCGGTGAAGTGGTAGTACAGGAGGCCCGGCGAAACACCGGCTTCTGCAGCCACATCGTTGACCCGCATTCCCCGGACGCCGTTCCTGGCGATGCAGGTGGTGGCGGCGGTGAGGATCTTGGCTAGTTTGTCAGTCATGGTTTGACAGTAATACGTGCTCACCCCGCTCCGGTCCGGCCTCGGCCAGGGAGGCAGGCGGTTCGGGCCAGAGCCGGAGCGCCGCGAGATAGCCGACGGCTCCGATGACTGTGGAGCCAAGGAAGCTGAGGTCGATTCCTCCGGCGAGCTGCGAGAGCGGACCGGCGTAGAGGGATGTGTCCGTGGCCAGCAGGCCGAATGCTGATCCGATGGCCCAGGGGATCACGGCCCGGAGGTTCCAGCCGTTGCTGAACCAGTACCGTCCGCGAGGTCCGTTGGCGCGAAAGAGCTGGAGGTCTGCGGCGTGGTATGTGCCGCGGCGGGCGACCAGGAAGCCCAGGACGTTGATGGCCACCCAGGGGCCGGCGAATCCGTTGAGCACCAGGGTCATGGCGGTGATGGAGTCCACCGCGTTGAACACGAAGACACCAAGGTAGAGGAGTCCGACGGCGATCACCGACGTGATGAGCGTGGTGTGGATGCGGCGCAGGCGCGGGAAGAGTGCTTCGAGGTCCAGGCCGCTGGCGTAGAGGTTGAGCACGCCCTGGCCTAGCCCGCCGGCCAACGCGATGATGAGGATTGGGAGCAGGTACCAGGCCGGCGCGGACCGCACCAGGTCTGCGACATAGGAGCCGCCGAGTTCCGGGATGGCCGAGGCTGTGAAGGCGCCGAAGAGGGCAGTGACAAACAGGCCCAGGAACACACCAAGGCAGGTGGCGCCGACCACGGACCGGTCCGAGTGGAGTTTCCCGGAGATGCGCCGGCTGTAGTCGCCCAGCGTGGGCGCGTAGGACAGTGGGCCTCCGACGGAAATGACGGCGGACAAAATCCAGGTGGGCCAGAAATCGCCCAGAAGGTAGTCGGCGTGCACGGTGGTGGGGCTGAACGTTGGAGCGAAAGCAACGACGCCGATGAGCAGCAGAATGCCGACCACTGGGGCGACAAATTTCTGCATCGCCACCACGGTGCCGTGGCCAAAAAGCGCAACCAATACGATTTCCACGGAGATCACGGCGTAGCCGATGGCCAGCGTGGTGCCGTCAACGGACACGCCCAGCAGCCGCTCGGCGGCGGCAACCAGCGCGTCGCCCGAAGTCCAGACCGCGATGGCGGCGTACGCAAGGGCGAACAACAGGGTCAGGGCGGAACCGATCAACCTCCCGCGGGTGCCGAAGTGTGCGGCGCTGGAAACGGTGTTGTTGGTGCCGGTCCGTGGCCCCAGGAGGGCCATCGGGGCGATCAGGGCTGTACCAACGAGGAGACCGGTGAGGCTGGCCGTGGCGGCGCCGACGAAGTCCAGGCCGAAGGTGATGGGAAGCCAGCCGAAAACGATGACCGAGAAGGCGAAGTTGCCGCCGAAGAACACGGTGAACAGGTTCCGGGGGCGGGAGGTGCGTTGTTCGTCGGGGATGAACTCAATGCCGGCCGACTCAATGCGGCCGAAGCGGTCCTTGTGCGCGGATGCGGCACCGACGGAATCCGCGTCTTTGCGGAAGCGCGTGCTGATCATGGCAAGCCTTCGTGAGCTACATCACGTTGATGTATCGCATCAACCATAAGGCCTGACTGAATTTTCAGTCAATAGCTGATCCACAACACGCATCTCCGCCACCATGCAGCACCGGACGGGTCGGAGCGGCCGGCGTCCGGCTGAACTGTGGTGGGGCCTTGCGGTGGTGGGTGATGGACGACGGCGGGACCTCCCGCCGTCGTCCATTTCCGTTTTGTCAGGCGTCGCTTAACGCGAGGTTGCTGGAGAGTTCGCGGTGCGCGTCGGCCTGGAGCTGGAGGGCCTTTCCTCGGGTCTCGAAGACGCCCACGGCGTCGGCTCCGGCGGCGAACCGCAGCGGGGGTTCGTCCAGTTCGGCCAGCTGGATCAGCGCGTCGGCGAGCTTGGCCGGGTCCCCGCCCTGGAGGCCGTTCATGCCCTTCCACGCGGTGACCGTCTGCGCGGTGCGTTCGGCGTAGTCCCCGATGGTGGATTCCGCGTAGCTGGTGGATTCCGGGGTGAGCAGCTCGGCGCGGAAGAACCCCGGCTCCACGATCATGGAGCGGATGCCGAACGGTGCGACCTCGAGTGCCAGGGATTCCGCCCAGCCTTCCACGCCGAACTTCGACGCGGCGTAGGCGGACAGGAACTCGCCGCCTGCGAGGCCGGCGGTGGAGGAGATGGTGACCACCAGGCCGGAGCGCTGGGCGCGCAGGACCGGCAGGGCAGCGCGGGTGACGTTCATGGGACCGAACATGGTGGTTTCGATCTGTTCCGTTTGATGCCAAACCCAGCAGCTGTAGCCTGTACGTCCGGTCCGGTGACGCCACGGCTCCGAATCCCTAGTAGAGATCAGCAACGGAAGGCGGGCATGAGCGTTCGGCAGGAATCCGCGACGTGGGTGGCTACGCTGCGGCGGCACACAATTCCAACAGAGCTGGGCCCGTGCACTGTGCGAGTCCAACAGGGCATCGGAAGCGGGGCTCCGGCGTCCGGCACACCGGAGGTGTACCTGCACGGCGCCGCGGGATCCTGGGCCACCTTCCGGCCGCTGCTTTCCGAAGCATCGCACCACGATCGTGTCCTGATTGACCTGCCGGGCTGGGGCGAATCCACTAAGGGAGCCCGGCTGGAACACTTCGGCATCGAGACGATGACACGCGCAGTCACCGATGTACTGAACTTGCTCAACTACCCGCGATGGAACCTCGTGGGCCACTCCATGGGAGGCTTCCTGGCTTTGCATATTGCCGCGACGTGGCCGGAGCGGACCGCCAGCGTGGCTGCCATTTCGCCCACAACATTCGGCGTGTCTGAGGCCGCCCGCGAGCCACTGCGCAGCCTGTCCCGGTTCCCGGCGTTTGTCGGCATGATGCTGCTCATGCGCTCACTGGCGGCCCTAGGTCCAGCAGGGCTGGCAATGGTCCGCGCAGTCGGTGCCACACCCGTGATGGGACCGTTGATGTCACCGTTCTTCGCAGATCCCCCAGGCATGTCAGCTGGGGTGATCCGCGGGCTCGGCCATAACGCCCGTCCGGCCAGCTTCTCCGCGGCTGCCCGGGCAGTGGCGCACTACGACTTTAACCAGTGGCGCGGCATCCGCTGCCCCGTGCTAGCAACCCGCGGGGAAACTGATGTATTCACGTCTCCCTCCGACCTGGACCGGCTGGCCGCCACAGTGCCGCAAGTCCAGACTGTGACGATCCAGCATTGCGGGCACTTCGCCAACGTCGAGCAGCCGGAACAGGTGCAACGACTTCTCGAGGACATGTGGTCACTGTGACCGGGCAGCGTGGCCAAGCGGACGACGGCGGGACGTCAGCTGCGGGCGCAGGTTGAACTAGCCGCTATGAAACCTGCACTGCGCCCGGCTTGCCGTCTTCGACCTCGAACACCGCATGCGTGTACTGCCCTGCGGTCCGGGTCCCCACTCCGGTGGCCATGCGAAGCTCCGTGCGCCAGCGCTCGGGAGTGACCTGGCAACGGACGTAGCCCCGCCGGTCGCCATCGAAGAATTTGATGTGCGGGTTAAACCCGATCATGGGCGCGTAGTAGGGCCCGTAAACCGGCACGTCGCCGTTCGTGCTGATGGAGGTCCCCACGAACTCGGTGGCCACCACCGGGGAGTCCGGCTTGTCGAAGTCGAGGTGAACGTCGTTGACGAAGGTGGAGTGCCAGTCGCCCGTGATGAACACGGCGTTGCGCACCGCCGGCTCGGCGATCACATCCAGCAGCCTCTTGCGGGCTGCCGGAAAACCGTCCCAGGCGTCGTGCCACAGCAGCTCGCCCGCGGCACCGTCGTGGTCGAGGCGGGAGACCATGACGTTGTTCCCCAGGATGTTCCACCGCACCTCTGAGTCACGCAGTCCGTCGTAGAGCCACTGCTCCTGCTCTGAGCCGAGCATGCTGATTGACGGGTCGTACGCCGCTTCGCATGCCTGGGCTTCTCCCCAGCCGCACGGCGGGGCGTCGCGGTACTGGCGTCCATCCAGAACGTCCAGCTGCGCGAGGCGGCCATAGCGCAACCGCCGGTAAAGCTGCATTTCCGTACCGCGGGGCAGCGACCGTGCCCGCAAGGGCTGGTGCTCGTAGTACGCCATGTAGGCCGCGGCCCGCACTGCGGTGAAGGCCTGGGTCTGCCCCTCCCAGCCTCCGGCATAGTCATTCTTAACCTCGTGATCGTCCCAGGAAACGACGAACGGGAACCGGGCGTGCGCCGCCTGCAGGTCGGGATCGGACTTGTAGAGAGCGTAGCGGGCCCGCCACTGCTCAAGCGTCTGCGGGGCCGGCTGGGCAGCCGCCGGGACAGGTGTGCGACGCAGCCCGCCGCCTGCGGCGATCTCGTACTCGTAAACGTAATCGCCCAGATGCACCACAAAGTCGAGGTCCTCTGCGGCCATATGGCGGTAAGACGGAAAGAAGCCATCCTCCCACTTCTGGCAGGAGGAGAAAGCAAAATCGAGCTGCCGTACATCCGCCCCGGGGGCCGGCAAGGTTTTGGTCCGGCCCACGGGGGACAAGTGGTTACGGAACTTGAACTCGTAGAAGTACTCGCTGTCCGGTGCCAGGCCCTCGACCTCCACGTGGACCGAATGCCCCAGCTGCGCCGGGGCGTGCGCGCTCCCGCGCTGGACAACATCGCGCATCCCGGCGTCACTGGCCAAACGCCACTCCACCACCGCATGGCCCGGCGGCATGCCGCCGTTCGGGTCGAACGGTTTCGGGGCCAGGCGGGTCCACAGCACCACGCCGGAAGGCGTGGGGTCACCGGATGCGATACCCAGCGTGAAGGGATCGTCCTTGGCCCGCGCCGGCGCCGACGCAGCGTCCGCCCTGGTAGCCGGGGCGGCCGCCAGCGCGGCGGCAGCGGAGACACCGGCCACCCCCGCGAGGAAGAGGCGGCGGTCGATCAGATGCGAGTTACCGGGCAGTAGGAGAGGCATGGAGCCAGCATGGCCGCGGACCGTGAACAGGAAGGCAGCCTCCGGGAACCGCCAGGGAACCCGCCGGCTAACAAGCCATGAACCGGGAGAAGCATGCGTCCCCTCGTCCGGCCCGGTGACGCCGCGGCTCCGATCCCTGATAGAGATCAGCAACGGACGGCGGGCATGCGCGTTCGGCAGGAATCCGCAACGTGGGCGGCTACGCTGCGGCGGCACACAATACCAAGAGCTGGGCCCGTGCACTGTGCATATCCAACAGGGCTTCGGACGTGGGTCTCCAACGTCCGGTACGCCGGGCTTCCTGGCTTTGCATATTGCCGCGACGCGGCCGGAGCGGACCGCCAGCGCCGGCACTGATCCGCGCAAGCTGTGCGGCCACTTCGCCAACTTCGAGCAGCCGGAACAGGTGCGTCGTCTGCTCCAGGGCCTAAGGTCACTGGGACAGGACAACAGGGCCGAGCGGGTCCTCGTGGAACCGAGTCACCAAGCGCCCGATATGTGTTGCATGTTGCATGCAACAGGGGTAATTTATACGGATGCAGATTATTCGAGGTGCCGATTCCAGATCTCCGCCGCTCGTTTACCAGGCGAGTTAAGCCCAGCTGAGAAGTGAGTCAACGTCGCCCGTGGGAATGCCGCGTTCGTGGGCTTCGCGCAGGATAAGCAGCCGGGCCGTATTGAGTATGTGGCGCCGCATGTCCTGTCCGGCTTTCTCGGCCTTCCCGGCCACGAAAGCCTCGTAGACGTCCCGATGGTCCTCAAAAGCTTCCCGGGAAGAACGCGATTTGGGGACGGTTTCCACCCCAGTGAGCAGGACGACGTTACGCAAGTCCTCCAGTATTTTCACCACCCGGTGATTGCCGGAGGTAGTTAGCAGCGCCAGGTGGAAGTCGCGGTCGGCCCGCAAAGTAGCAGCAGGACCGCCGCTCTCGGCAATTTTCTGAAAGGTGTTGAACGCCTCTGTGACCCTTTGGACATCGGCGTCCGTGCGGACTGCGGTAGCTTGCCGGGTCACGGGCACCTCGAGCATCAGTCGGACCTGGAATCCCTCGATCAGGTCTTCCAACGTTGTTGACCGGACACGGATCCCTCTATTGCGCTCGACTACTACAAGGCCGGCCTTCGCCAGTTGCTGCACTGCCTCCCGGACCGGCGTTCGCGACACACCCAGCCATTCGCCCAGCTGGGTCGCGGAGTAAAGCTCCCCCGGCTTCAACTCGCCGCCCAATATCGCAGTTCGGAGTCTTGTGATGGCCTGATCTGTCAGATTGACTGCACGTTCAAGGTTGTCCACGAGCACATTCTCGCACGGACAACTTTCCACCCAATGATAAGGATCGACATGCCCACGGAACCATTGCGCTGCGCCGTCGTCGGCGGTGGCATTATCGGTGTCGCCGTTGCACGGGAGCTGACAAACCGACTGGAAGGAGCCTCGGTCACTGTCTACGAGAAGGAGGAGAAACTCGCCTCTCACCAGACGGGCCACAACTCCGGAGTGGTGCACGCCGGCCTTTACTATGAACCCGGCGGCCTGAAGGCCACGCTGTGCCGCCGCGGAGTCCATCTGCTGAAGGAATACTGCGCCGCCAAGAAGCTGCCCTACGATCAGTGCGGCAAGCTCGTCATCGCCCAGACAGCCGAGGAAAGCCGGCGGCTTGACGCTATCTTTGTCCGGGCACAAGCCAACCTGGTACCGGGGGCCAGGATGCTCAGCGGCGCCGAGATCAGGGACGTGGAGCCTAATGCTGTCGGGATCTCGGCACTGCACTCGCCTGAGACGGCCATCGTCGACTATGCCGCCATCACCAACGCCTTTGCCGGCGACGTCCGTGAGGCAGGCGGACAGATCAGGCTGGGTCAGGAAGTCCGCTCTCTTGAACAGCAGGGGCAGGGCGTCGTGGTTCACACCAGGGACGGAGGTGAACACTACGACCTTGTGGTGGCCTGCACCGGGCTCCAATCCGACCGGCTGGCCGCGTCGATGGGGGAACCCTCCACCCCGCGCATCGTGCCGTTCTTCGGACAATACTTTCTTCTCGGTTCAGAGGCCCGCAGCCAGGTAAAGGGCCTAATCTATCCGGTTCCTGATCCACAGCATCCCTTTCTTGGAGTGCACCTCACCAAGCGCATCGACGGCGAAATGATGCTGGGCCCCAACGCCTTCATCTCGTTCGGACGGGAGTCCTACTCCTGGAAGGACGTCAATGTGCGCGACGTCCTGGACTATGCGCTGTTCCCTGCTTTCTGGAACTTCGCCCGCAAGAACCTGCCCTCGGCTGCGCGTGAGTTCCAGACCGTCGTCAGCAAGCGCAAATTCATCGCCGAGGCAACGCGTTTCGTCCCTTCGCTCGAGGGTGCGTCCATCGTTCCCGGCACGCGGGGTGTACGTGCCCAGGCGATGAACGCTGACGGGTCCCTCGTGGATGACTTTGTGATTGCCCGCCGCCAGGACACAGTCCTTGTACGCAACGCCCCCTCACCCGGCGCCACCTCCTCCCTGGCCATCGCCGAATACATCGTCAACCAAGCGCTCGAAGGGCGCGCCGTCCCCGGGCGGGCCGGCGCCCAGTAACCGGAAGCGCCTCCTCAGCGGAAGGCCGGAATCCCGGTGATGTGGTTGCCCAATATCAGCGTGTGCACCTCGTCCGTTCCCTCATAGGTGCGCACGCTCTCGAGGTTGTTGGCGTGGCGCAGCGGGGAATAGTCCAGGGTGATGCCGTTGCCGCCAAGCATGGCCCGGGCATCGCGGCAGATCTTGATCGCTTCGCGGCAGTTGTTCAGCTTGCCCACGGAGATTTGGTGCGGCTGGAGGACTCCGGCGTCCTTCAGCCGGCCCAACTGCAAAGCCAGGAGCGTGCCCTTGTTGATCTCCAATGCCATGTTGACGAGTTTCTCCTGGGTCAGCTGGTAACCGGCTAACGGCTTGCCGAACTGCATGCGCTGCTGCGAGTAGTCCCGTGCCGTGAGGTAGCTGTCACGTGCCGCCCCCATGGCGCCCCAGATGATGCCGTAGCGGGCCTCATTGAGGCACTCAAACGGGCCGCGGAGGCCCTTGGCCTTGGGCAGCATGGCACTCGCCGGCAACCGGATGTCCGTCAGTTCGATATCGCACTGAATGGACGCACGCATGGACAGTTTCTGCTGGATGGGGGTGGCCTTGAACCCGGGGGTGTCGGTGGGGACGACGAAACCGCGGACGCCGTCGTCCGTCATGGCCCAGATGATGGCCACCTGCGCCACCGAGGCCAGCCCGATCCAGCGTTTGGTGCCGTTGAGGATCCAGTCGTCGCCGTCGCGTTTTGCGAAGGTCAGCATGTTCCCGGGGTCGGACCCGGCGGAGGGCTCGGTGAGGCCGAAGCAGCCGATGGCGGTTCCAGCGGCCATGCGCGGAAGCCACTCGTGCTTCTGCTCTTCCGATCCGTGCTTGGCTATGGCGCTCATGGCCAGTGAACCCTGGACGCTGACAAAGGTCCGCAGCCCGGAGTCGCCGGCCTCCAGCTCCAGGGCGGCCAGGCCATACTCCACCGAGGTCCGGCCGGGGCACCCGTAGCCCTTGATGTGCATGCCGAGCAGGCCGAGTTCAGCCATCTGCGGGACTATCTCCAGCGGGAACTCCGCGTGCTCGTACC
The DNA here is from genome assembly GCF_054511035.1 of Pseudarthrobacter sp. MDT1-22. Classification (NCBI taxonomy): domain Bacteria; kingdom Bacillati; phylum Actinomycetota; class Actinomycetes; order Micrococcales; family Micrococcaceae; genus Pseudarthrobacter; species Pseudarthrobacter sp. MDT1-22. The sequence continues at coordinate 79,561 of NZ_JBTNDK010000011.1, forward strand.
AGTCAGCAATATTCGGTTTGATGACCGAGTCCACGAATCCGCGGACCTTCTCCCGCACGGTGACTTCCTCCGGCGTGAGCAGCGTGTCGATGCCGATGAGGTCTGAAGTGTCAGTCATGGTTCTACTTTCCGGTGGGATGGGTTTGGGGGGCTGCCCGGTGGGTCCGCGCCGGGAACGTCGCTCCGCTGTGTTCGCCGAGCAGCGGCGGCAGCCGCCGGTACGTGGCGGGGGTTTCCGAGAGCTGGATGGGGTTGGCTACCTGTCGGGAGGTTCGGGGGCTGGACTCGTCCGCAATCTCCACTACGGGCTCCAGCCCCAGATCGGCGGCCAGCTGGATCGCTTCGACGATGGAGTTGACCTTGCCGGCGGGTACGCCCGCTTCACTGAGCAGGCCCGACCACTCCACTGCCGGCTTTTTTTGAAGCTGCTCCTCAAGCAGCGCCTTCAGCGCGTCCCGGTGGGCCACCCTGTCCACGTTCCCGCGGAACCTGCTGTCGTCCGACAGTTCGGGAATGCCCAACACCCGTGCCAGGGCGGCAAATTGCTTGTTCGTTCCCACCGCCAAGGCGAGGGGCCCGTCCGCGGTGCGCAGCGTCTCGTACGGCGCGATGCTGGGATGAGCGTTGCCCATTCGCTGCGGGGATTCGCCCGTAGCCAGGGTGCTGGAGGCCTGGTTGACGAGCCCGGCAAGGAGCGAGGACAACAGGTTGACGTTGATCAGCTGTCCCCTGCCGGTCTGGTCACGGCTCCGCAGAGCGGCAAGGATGCCTACCACCGCGTTTTGGCCGGTCACCACGTCCACCAGCGCCACCCCCACCTTGCTGGGTTCCGACTCCGGGGATCCGGTGACGCTCATGAGTCCGCCCACGGCCTGGACCAGAAGGTCATATCCAGGCAGGTGCGCCCCGCCCTTGCTTCCGAATCCGGTGATGGAGCAGTAGACCAGGTCCGGGCGCTCCACCCGCAGGGTTTCATAGTCCAGTCCGAAGCGCCGCATGACGCCCGGCCGGAAGTTCTCAACGACGACGTCGGCGGCCAACGCTATGTCCCGCGCCTGCGCGAGCCCTTCCTCGGTGCGCAGGTCGCACACGACCGAGCGCTTGTTCCGGTTGACGCTGGAGAAGTATGTCCCCGCGCCGTGTTCGTCCACGGGGGGCACCCAGGCCCTGGTGTCGTCGCCGCCCGGGCTCTCCACCTTGATCACATCGGCGCCGAAATCAGCGAGCATCATGGTTGCAAAGGGCCCGGCGAGGACCCGGGAGAAATCCGCCACCTTGATTCCGTCCAAGGGTGCGGCGGCGGGAGGGCCGTGAGGGAAAGATGGGGTGCTGCTCAACGAGCGTCAGCCTCCTTCGGTTGTGGTTCGGCAAGCTCAGTTGGAGGCGGTCACGGGATTGCTGAGGGTTCCGAGGCCCGTCACGCGGCATTCAGCGAGGTCCCCCGGCTCGATGTGCACTGCTCCGGGTGTTCCCGTGGAGATGATGTCACCGGGGAAGAGCGGCATGACCTTGCTGTGGAAACTGATCAGGTAGGCCGGGTCGTAGCGCATGTGCGACACCGTATTGCTGCGGCGCACCTCCCCGTTGACCACGGTGGACACCGTGACCTCGGCCAGGGAGCCGGCGGCCTCTTCCACCTCGGCGAGGGGCACGATCCGGGGGCCGAAGGAGAAGAATCCCGGAAAGTTCTTGGAGCGGGTGAGGAACCGCGGATTGCGTTGCAGGATGTCCTCCGCGGTCTGGTCCAGGACCGGTACGACGCCGGCGAGATAGGACAGGGCATCCTCCGGCTCGACATTGCGGCAGTATCGACCGATCACGACGGCGATCTCCGCCTCGGTGGTGGTGCGCTGGCTCTGCTCCGGGATCGGGATGTTCTCGTCCGGGCCGATGACCGTATGGTCACCCTTGATAAACGAGGCAGGCTCGTCGGGCACGGCCTCGGTGAGGTCGGAGGCGTGCTCGACGTAGTTCAGGCCGATTCCCCACAGCATGCGGGGGCGGCGGTACGGGGCGCCGTAGGTGAGGTGCTCCGGATCGCGGAAGACGGCGTCCTCGGCGTTGGCTGCGGCCGTTTCCAGGTCCCCGAGCAGGCCTCCGGTCAGGACATCGAGGATGTCGCCGGTAAAGCCCGGGAGCAGGTCGCGGACCAGCGCGGCTCCGCGCCGCGGGTGGACGACGGCCGCCTCTTCGCGGGCCTGCCCGGGGGCGGCCGCATCGGGGGTGTGTTCGTCGCGGATGGCGCATAGATGAAGGACGCGGGAAGTCATGGAATGGTTCTTTCGGTTAGTAGGAACGGACCAGTCCGCCGTCGCAGCGGATCTGTTCCCCGGTCACGTAGGAGGCAGGCCCGCTCGCGAGGAAGGCCACGACGGCGGCAAATTCTTCGGGCTTGCCGTACCGGCCGGCAGGGATCGAAGCTTCCGAGTCCGCCCTCGTCTCCTCCGGCGAGCGGCCGGTGCGTTTGGCCGCCGCTGCATCCAGTGAGCCGACGCGGTCGGTGTCGATGCGGCCGGGAAGCACCATGTTGACGGTCACGCCGTCCCTGGCGACCTCCGCCGCCAGGGTCTTCAGGTAGCCGGCGAGCCCCGCCCGCCCGATGTTGGACAACGCGAGGTTGGGCAGCGGCTGCTGCACGCCGCTGGAGCCCACTGCCACCACGCGCCCCCACCCACGGACCCGCATGCCCGGAAGCACGAGGGCAGTGAGCCGGATGTGCTGCAGCAGCAGCTGGTGCACGGCGCCAAGGGACTGTTCAACGGAGACGTCCGCGGCGCCGCCGGGCGGCGGTCCGCCGCTATTAAGAATGAGCACATCGATCGCGCCAAAGGCCTCCTCCGCCGCTTCCACCAAGGCCGGCGGGGCGCCGTCGTCCATGAGGTCAATGCCGACGCCGACGGCGGAACCCAGGCGCGCAGCTTCCGCCCGCACCAGGTCCTCGCGCCGCGCCGCCAGCACCACGTTGGCGCCTTCCTCGGCCAACGCCCGGGCAATGGCGAGGCCTATCCCCGAACTTGCGCCCGGAACCAGGACGTTCTTTCCCTTCAAACCGGTCTCCATCAGGCCATCACCACCCGAACGGCTTCGAGGTGGGCATCGATGAGGTCCGCCAGCGCCGGCGGCAGTTTCGGAGCGGGCGGCCTCACGATGGATTCAGCGATGATGCCGCGGCGGCGCAGCACCTCCTTGCGCAGGGCCAGCCCTACGCCGGGCTGGGCCTCAAAGTTCACCAAGGGCAGCCACGGAGCGAAAGCCTCGCGCGCGGCGCGGAATCCGCCGTCGGCCCATGCGCTCAGGGCGGCCTGAAGTCCTTCGGGATGCGAGAATCCGGTCATGGCACCGGCCGCGCCGGCGGCCAGCTCATCCAGCAGCCCCACTCCCCCGAGTCCGCCGTATACGGGCACGGACGTGGCACCCGTCAGCCTCGCGATGGCGGAGGCCGTCGGCGGCGCCTCCGACTTGATGGCTACGATGAACGGGCACTGCGCGAGGACCTCGAGGATCTGCGCCGCGCTGATATTTACCCCGGATGCCACGGGGTAGTCCTGCAGCACAATTCCCGCGCCCGTGGCGCGGTGCACGGCGGTCAGGTGGGCCGCGAGCACCTCTGGATCGGAGCTGTTGGCCTGCACCATAAGTGCCGCAAGGTTGCTGCCCGCCGCCTTAACCGCGGTACGGGCTTGCTCCAGCGCCACTGCCGTTGACCGGGCTGAGAGGCCCACCACCAGAGGCGCGCCCTTCCCCTCCTCGGCAACGGTGCGCACAATCAGGGCTTGCTCCTGGGCATCGAGGGATGCTCCCTCGCCGAAGACGCCAAGCACCACCATCCCGGTAGCCGGCAGCGCGGTGTAAAGCTGCACTTCGCGGCGCAGGGAGTCGGTGTCCACGGCAAAATCCGTTCCGCTGAACGGTGTGGCCAGAACTCCCCAGAGGCCGGGGGCAAGGTGCGGAATCGGTGTCGTCATAGTGATGCGTCGTCCTTTCGGTCAAGGGCCATGTCTGTGCGGTGTCTGCGAAGCCCAATGATGTGTACCAGGACGCCCACGGCAATGATGGCTGCCCCGATGCCGATGTAGAGCGGCTCCATGACCAGCATCGGCAGTGACCCGACGCCCAGCAGGACCCGTTCGGGCCAGCGGGCCGGGCCGAAGAGCCAGGCCCCGGTTGCCACGGCAAGGGAGGCCACCGCCAGCAGTGAGACGGTGAATGCCAGTGCAATCGATCCTGGACTGCCCTGCAGCAGCAGCCCGACGCCGTCGTCGGACAGCACAAAGATGAACGGGACCAGGAACGCCGACAGTGTGTACCGCCAGGTCAGCCACATCGTCTTGATCGGTCTGCCGCCGGTGATGGCCGACGCCGCGAACGGGGACAGCGCGGTGGGCGGTGACACCTCGCTGAGGACCGAGTAGTAGAAGATAAACATCGCAGCCGCGAAAGCGGGAACGCCGACATCCTGCAGGGCGGGTCCGATAATCACCCACGAGATGATGAAGCTTGCCGTTACCGGCACCGCAAGTCCCAGGAGGGTGACGGAGATGGCAGAGAAGATGGCGGTCAGGAGCAGGCTGCCGCCGGCAAAGTCCACGATGATGTTCGCGAGCTTCAGGCCCAGGCCGGTGAGGGTCATGATTCCCACGATGAGGCCGGCGGCCGCCATGACCGGGATCACGGACAGGGCGCCCATGGCGCCCGTGGCGAGCGCGTCCCAGATCCGCTTGGGCGTCAGCCAGGATTGGCGATCCAGGAAACTGAGCACGAATGCGAGCGCGGTGGCGAACACCACGGCCCGGAACGGGGTCATGCCCATGGCCATGAACACCACGATCGCAAGGAGGGAGCTGAAGTGGTATCCGAACCGCAGCAGCAGTTTGCCGGCCGGCTTGACGTCCAGCTCCACCGCCTTGGTCTTGAACCGCCGAGCGTCCATTTCGATGGCGAGGATGATGCCGAAGTAGTAGAGGACCGTGGGAATGGTGGCCCAGATGAGCACCTGCAGGTACGAGACTCCAAGCAACGCGGCGATGATGAAGGCTGCGGCGCCGAGCGTGGGCGGGGACATGATGGCGCCGATACCGGCAGCGGCCAGGATGGCGCCGCCGTGTTCCTTCGGGTAGCCGGCCTTGCGCAGCAGCGGCCAGGAGATGCCGCCCAGGGTTACGGTGGTAGCGACGCCGGAACCCGACACGGTGCCCAGCAGGAAACCCGCGAGGGTCACGGTCCGGCCGGGACCCGACTTTGACTGTCCGAAGGCAGAGAAAGAGAGGTCGATGAAGAATTTGGTGGCGCCCGAGGCGCCCAGGACGGCGCCGTAGATGGTGAAAAGAATGATGTACGACGCCGCAACGTCGGTGGGAACCCCGAACAGGCCTTGCGTCCCCATGACGTTGTGGCCAACAAGTCGGATCCAGTTGAAGGAGGACGTGTTGAAGGGGGCAGGGACGAACGAACCGAACGCCGCATACGCGAAAAAGCCGACCACGACCAGCGGAACGAGGATGCCCACCGTCCGGCGGGATGCCTCCAGGGTGACCAGGATGGCGATCACGCCCATGATCAGATCAAGGTAGGTCGGCGTGATCGCGCGGCGGAAGAAGCTGTCCCAGTCCGAGATGATGTACGCGAACGGAACGACCGCGATTGCGGCAAGCAGCCAGTCAAGTATGTGGGGGTTGTCAGAACGTCCGGACGCCTTGGCGGCAGCCGAGCGGCCCCACCCGCGGTAGACCAGGAACGTCATGGGCAGCCCGACCATCAGGAACGCGGGCAGGTAGAACTGGGTGGGCATGGGATTGAAGACCCAATAGAGCGCAAACAAGGACAATGCCACGCCGATGGCCTTCACCGCGATGCCGGGTTTCCCGTTCAGGTGGCGGGCAGGCTTTTCAGCCTCAAACTCCGCGATCAGCGCCTCTTCATCGATCACCGCTTCCTTGTCCCTGGGGTCGGCGGTGACACCGTCATCCGCGTTCCTCCGTCCGGTGCGCCCCGGGGGCTCAGGCGACGTGCGTGCCTGAACGGCGCCGTTGCCGTTGGGCTTCTCGGTCATGGGGTCTCCTTGAGGGATAGCACAACGAACGGGTCGCTGTCTTCGACTAACTTCCATAGTTCAAGCGGCGGAGCGCCCGGAACGTACACGGTGCGGAGGCCCAGATCAGTTGCTGCCAGCGACAGCCGGCCAAACTCCGCAGGGTGCCCCGGATCTGGGTCCGCCACCCACTCCCTGCGGTCGCCTTCCCCGGCCGCGGACGGCGGCCCGGGGACGGCGTAGTACTCTTCGAGCACCGCCAGCTGATCGGCGGCCAGCTGCACCAGGCGGTAGCTGCCGTCCTCCTGGACGGTGTACCGCTCTTCAGCGACGGTGCCGTAGATGGAGTTGCGGTAGCTCACTGCGAACGTGTCCCCGGCAAGGGGAATGCTGGCCAGCACGCCGCCGTCGTTGCTGATCACGACGGCGCGGGGACGGTGGGATTCCATCGGCGCGCCGGCCACGGCAATCCCGCCTGCTCCCAGCATGCCGAGGCAAACGAGACCGACGACGGCGGCGGCTGGCTTACGCATGGGGTGCTAGCTTCCGGACTTGTCGAAGTACGCCTTCGAACCTGGGCAGGCGTCCACGAACTCAACCTTCCCCGCGGTGGCCTTATCCATCTCGCCGGCTGCGGGGTGGACCTTGATCAAGGCCTCTTTGTTGTCAAAGAGTGCGGTGGTGATGTCCTGCTGGAGCTGCTTGTCCATTTTCTTGCTGGCGACCAGGATGTTCGGCGAAGCGATCGCCGGGACCGCCTCGGTCTGTCCTTCGTAGGTGTTGGCCGGGATGTCCTGCTCCACGTAGTAGGCGCCGTATTTCTCCGCAAGGGGTTTGGCGTACTCCCCGATTGAAAGCAGCTTCATGTCGCCGTCCCCGGCCAGGTCGATCAGCGCGCCGGTGGGCAGCCCTCCGGACCAGAATCCGGCGTCGATCGTTCCGTCGCGCAGCGCAGCGACGGTCTCCGCCGCGCCGAGCTGGCGGCGCTGGATGCCCGACTTCGGGTCAATTCCGGCGGCCTCAAGGATGCGCAGCGCCGCTACCTCGGTGGCGGAGCTGGGCGCGCCGACCGAGATGACTTTGCCCGCCATGTCCTTGACGTTCTGGATTCCCTTGTCGTTTACGGTGACGGCCTGCATAAAGTTGTTGTAGATGTTGCCAAGGGAGCAGACCTCCTGGGGCTTTCCCGCGAATTTGCCCTCGCCCTTGACGGCATCGGACACCACGTCGCCCACTGAGAAGGCGAGCTGTGCGGACCCGTTCTCGAGCAGCAACATGTTGTCCACGGAAGCGTTGGTTTCCTGCACCGTGGCGTCATAGCCCTTGATGTTGTCCCGGATCACAGTTGCAAAGCCGCCGCCCAACGGATAGTAGACCCCGCCGGTGCCGCCCGTCGCGATGGACAACATGCCTCCCTGGCCGGCTGTGCCCCCGCCGCCACCGCCGCCGCTGCTGGGGGCGGGGCTGCCGCACGCGGAAAGGAAAACTGCCGGTACAAGGACAGCTGCTGCGCACAGGCGGCGCATGCGCCTCCGGGCAGTGATGTTCATAGCAATCATGGTTGTATCTCCCTGTTTTTGATCATGCTGTTGGCTGGGTGGGCGTCAATTGGCTTGGCGGTCAAGTGGCCTGGTGCAGGGGTTCTCCGGCGGCGGCTGGTGGAACGGGAACATCTCCGGCGGCGAGGATGCCTGCCAGCAGGCGGTAATAGCCCACCAGCACCGAAAGCTCCGTAATGCCACCGTGTCCGAAGTGTTCAAGGGCGGCAGCATGCACGTCCTCGTCAACGGCGGTGCCTCGCAACAGGGAACGCGTCAAACTCAGCGCCGCGCTTTCGTCCGCAGACAAGGTGTCCGGGACATCGCCGTCGTGCAGCTGCTTCAGCTCGGTGCCGTTGATGCCAACGGTCGTGGCGACCAGGCTGTGCGCGTACCACTCGTAGGCGGACTCCAGCTCGGCGGCGACGGCGCAGATCACCAGCTCCCGGGTGCGGGCCGGCAGCGACCCGTCAAAGCGCAGGACGGCGCCCAGGGCCTGTACCGCGTTTCCGATCGCGGGCGAGTACAGCAGCGCGTTGAAGGGGCCGCTGAGGCGTCCGTTTTCGTCGACAATGGAAAACGGCCCGTTTCCCCTCGGTGGGCCGGCGATGACCCCGTACAGATCGCGCTGCTGGTTCGAGAGTTCATGCGGCATGAGGAGCGGGAAGCGGCCGCCCAGCCCGGAAGCGTTGGATCCGGCTCCAAGGTGGTTCGATTCACACAAGGGTCCTGCCCCCGTCCACGTACAGGACATGACCGGTGACAAACGCCGCCTGCCGGGAAGACAGGTAGAGCACAGGACCGGTGAGGTCATCCACCGTCCCGAGCCGGCCGGCGGGGACCATTGAGGTGTAGTGTTCGCGAACCCCGGGGCGATCCAGATGCATCCTGGTAAGTTCAGTGTCCACGTAGCCGGGGGCGATGGCGTTCACCGTTACTCCGTGGGCGGCCCACTCGCGGGCCATGACCCGGACCAGCTGGTTGATGCCGCCCTTGCTGGCCGCGTAGGGGCCGTGGTCGGGGTGCGCCAGGAGGCTGGAGACCGACGAGCAGTAGATCTGGCGCCCGAAGCCGGCCTCGACCATGACGCGGCCGGCTGCGCGGCCGAGTCGGAAGGCGCTGGTGAGGTTGAGCTCGAGGATGCGGTTCCAGTCCTCATCCGCGGTTTCGAGAATCGGCACCCGGTGGTTGACGCCAATGGAGTGCACCAGGATGTCCAGTCCGCCGAGCCGTTCCTGGGCCGACGCAACGGCATCCTCACAGCCCTCCGTGGACGTGAGGTCAACCCGTTTGGTGGCCACGCCCGGACCAAGGGCAGCCAGCCGGGACTCGTCGCGGTCAACCGCGAGTACGCTCGCCCCGGCTGCCACGAACTCCCCAATGCAGGCACTCCCGATTCCGCCGGCGCCGGCCACCAGGACGCGGGCGCCGTTCAACCCGAGCCAGTCGTTCACGGAGGCCACATCCGTGTGGAGGGTCGCGTCACTCATGGGTAGAAATCCGCACCATTGCGGTTAATTGAAAGACCATTTGGATAATGTATCCAATATCACCCCGAACTGTAACCGGCGTCACACAATCGTTACGTTATGGGCGGCTCGGGGCTTCCAAGAACGTGCGGAGGGCGTCCACGGCATGCTCGCGGTGTTCGTCCATCAGGGCGACGAGCAGCCCGACGTCCCCGTCCGCATAGGCCTGGACGATGCCGGCGTGTTCGCGTTCCACTGTGGCCCGATTGTGTTCCGCCCCGTAGTAGACGAACCGGTAGGCCTCGGTCGCATCCCACAGGACCTGAACGATCCGTTCCAGGCGCGGCATCTGGGCCGCTGCCAGCAGTTCGAAGTGAAACCGCCGGTTCGCCTCGGTCATCTTCAGCAGATCACCGGCCGCGCTGGCCGCTTCAACGGCACGGGCGGACGCCCTCATCGCTGCGAGTACACCGTCACTCCGGTTTCTGACAGCAGCCTGCGCGGCCTCCGCTTCCAACAACTGCCTGAGCCGGTAGACCTCCAGGAGGTCCGTGAGCGACAGGCTGGCGACTTTGTGCCCGCGGTGCGGCTCGTAGACCACCTGGCCCTCGCTTTCGAGGACCTTGAATGCTTCGCGGACGGGAACCCTGCTGACGCCGAACCGCTCGGCGAGCGTGTTTTGACGGAGCGGCTCACCGGGCAGGAAGTCCCCCGCGATGATTGCGCGCCGCAGCTCGGCAAGGACGAAAGCTTGAGCGGTGGGAGGGCGCCTAAACTCTTTCGCGGCGTCCTCGCTCATCCCGTCACCGCAAACGCATCTGCTTTCACACCTGAATCCTAGCTGGCGGGCTTCCGCCGCCGTCCTCGTTCCCGCCGGTCGCACCCCCGCTGTGGTCCGAAGCCTGTCGCCGCCCGGCGCGCAGGGCGTCGGCGATGACTTGGACCAGGTGCCGGCTCTCCAGCCCGGCCAGGTCGCGGACCTGGGTGCGGCAGGAGAAGCCGTCGGCCATGATGCCGTGATCGGGAAGGGCCTCCGCCTTGGCGAGAATCCCCCTGCGGGCGATGTTCTCGGACACGTCGTAGTGCCCTTTTTCCATGCCGAAGTTGCCAGCCAGTCCGCAGCAGCCGGCTGACGTTTCGACGTCACATCCCATGGCTGTCAGCAGGGCTTCATCGGCCGCGTAACCCATGACGGAATAGTGGTGGCAGTGCGGCTGAACGAGGAGCTTTTCCACGGCGAGCGGTGGAGTCCACCCGATCCCGGCCAGGAGTTCAGCGACAGTTCTCACGGCAGCTGACACTTCCGCGGCGCGGGGATCGTCGGCCAGGAGTTCCACCAGGTCCGAGCGCAGCGTCGCGGTGCAGCTGGGCTCGAGACCAACCACCGTCCGGCCGTCCCGGACGTGCGGCAGAAGGAGGTCTACCGTTGCGCGGAGCTTCGCTTTCGCGGCCGTCAGCTGGCCTGTGGAGATGAGAGTCAGTCCGCAGCATGCACCGGGGCCGGCAAGCTCGACATCGCAGCCTGCGGCCACGAGAACTTCGACGGCGTCGCGCGCCACCTCGGGCGCCAGTGCGTCGGAGAACGAATCGACCCAAAGCAGGACTTTGTGTCCCCCTTTCCGGCCATGGCTGCGGTTCCGGCCTTCTTGCGTTCGTCTGAACGGAGCACGGGGCAGCGGCGGAAGGGACCGGCGGAGGTCGGCCCCCATGAGCGCCATGATGGTCTTGCGCAGCACCGGAAGGCGTCCGGCGAGGTTGACCAGGGGTGCCGCCGGGGCGGAGAGGCGCAGCCACTGGGGAAGGCGCCCCAGCGTGTAGTGGCTCAGCGGGCGTATTCGTCCCTTGTAGGACTGGTGCAGGGTTTCGGACTTGAACATGGCCATGTCGATGCCGGTGGGGCAGTCGCTGGCGCAGGCTTTGCAGCTGAGGCAGAGGTCGAGCGCGTCATGCACTTCCGGTGAGGACCAGCCTAGAGTCACCACACCGCCGTTCAGCATCTCTTGGAGTACCCGGGCCCGGCCGCGGGTGGAGTCTTTCTCCTCGCGGGTTGCGGTGTAGGACGGACACATGAAACCGCCCTGTGGGCCCAGGTCAGCGCGGCATTTTCCGACCCCTACGCAGCGGTGCACGGCTTTGGTGATGTCGCCGTCGTCGTGGGCGAAGGCGAATCCGTCACTGGCGCGCAGGGACAGTGCCTGGGGTCGGCGCAGGTCAGCGTCGAGGGGCGACGGCCGGACTACGACGCCGGGGTTGAACATGTCCTCCGGGTCAAAAAGAGCCTTGAAATCGCTCATGGCCCGAAGCGCTGCGGGGCTGTACATGGTGGGGAGCAGTTCGGAACGCGCCCTGCCGTCGCCGTGCTCACCCGAGAGCGATCCCCCGTGCGCGACTGCCAGGGCCGCGGCGCGCTCGAGGAAGCGGCGCATGAGCACCCCGTCGCTGTCCAGCGGGAAGTCGAGGCGGACGTGCACGCACCCGTCACCGAAGTGACCGTAAGCCAGGCCGGAAAGCCCTTCCTCATCCATCAGTTGTTCCAGGCCGCGCAGGTAGCTGCCCAGCCTCTCCGGAGGCACGGCAGAGTCTTCCCATCCCGGCCACGCCTGCTGACCTGAAGCGGTGCGGCCGGCCAGTCCGGCCCCGTCCGCCCGGATCTGCCAGAGGCGGGTGGCTTGAGGGCCGGCCGGCAGCACGATGGCAGCATCAGCACTGGAGGCGGAGACCAGATGTTCGGCTGACGCGATGGCTTCTTCAGCCGTGGCGCCGCCAATCTCGGCCATCAGCCAGCCGCCTCCTGCGGGAAGCGCCGGGACACTGGCCGGGCCGTGAGCCCGCCGCACGACGTCGACGAGCTTCGCGTCCAGCCCTTCCAGTGCCAGTGGGCGAAAAGGGAGCAGCGCCGGAACATCGTCGGCCGCGGTGGCCATATCCGCGTAGCCAAGCACAGCCAAGGCAGGGGCCACCGCCTGCGGAACCAGCCTGAGTTCTGCCTCGAGGATCACCCCGCAGCTTCCTTCTGTGCCGGTCAGGGCAGCCGCGAGGTTTTGGCCCTTCTCGGGGAGCAGGTGCTCCAGGGAGTAACCCGAGATCTGTCGACCGAATCGCCCGAATTCGGTCCTCAAGACGGCCATGTTTTCCGCCACGAAGGCTGCCAGCCCCGGCACGGCCTCCAAGGCGTGCGGGCCGGAGCCTGCGGTGACAATGTCACCCGAACCTGTCAGCCAGGTCATTGACACAACGTTGTCCGCGGTGCGCCCGTAGGAGAGTCCGTGCGGTCCACAGGCGTTGTTTCCGATCATGCCCCCGAGAGTGCAGCGCATAGCTGTCGAAGGGTCCGGACCGAACCGCAGCCCAAACGGGGCGGCCGCATTCTGAAGGTCACTGAGCACCACCCCGGGTTCCACAACCGCGGTGGCCGCCTCGGGGTCGATAGCAAGGATGCGGTTCATGTAACGCGAAACGTCCAGGACCATGCCCGGGCCGATCGCGTTCCCGGCGCAGGAGGTGCCGCCGCCACGCACGGTCACAGGCATGCGGTGTTTCCGTGCGATTGCCACTGCCTCCTCGACGTCCCGGCGGGTCCTGGGCAGCACCACGATTTCGGGAACCACCCGGTAGTTGGAGGCATCGGTGGCGTATTGCGCGCGCGCCAGCGAGGAGTCATCCGCGGTGCCTTCGAGCACTGTGCGGAGCTCGGCGACAATCGCGTGCGTGGGTTGTTGCGGGATCGGTATATTCAGGGTCACTGCGGAAATGCTCCTCATTGGGCCGGTGTGGTGCTGTTCCTTCGTGCGGCCTCCGTCAGCACTGTAACCGTGTTGGAGCGCGCTGTGTCGGACACCGGAGTGAAAATTTACTCCGTGGCGGCGGGCTTGGGTGACCACCTCTGCACCGGCTTCGCTCGGCATAGCCCCTCATATGCAAGCTGCGGTCGGCTGACGTCCGCAGAAGCGCTGCCTGAGGCGCCTTTGCCTGCAGCGACTGGTTCTGCGACCGCGGCTACCTTCAGTTTGTCGACCCGTAACCATCACACTGGCTGCCTTCAAATTGGCGGTTCCATGCGAGCATATGTCGCCTGCCTTAAACCTCCGCCACCGGAGCCGCGAACTGCGCCTCGTACAACCGCGCATAAGCCCCGCCCGAGGCGAGCAATGAAGCGTGCGTCCCCTGTTCCACGATCTGGCCGGCCTCCATCACCAGGATGAGGTCGGCGTCGCGGATGGTGGACAGGCGGTGCGCGATCACAAAGCTCGTCCGGTCGGACCGCAAAGCACGCATCGCCTTCTGCACCAGCACCTCGGTGCGGGTGTCCACCGAGCTCGTCGCCTCGTCCAAAATCAAGACAGACGGCCGCGCCAGGAACGCCCGGGCAATCGTCAGCAGCTGCTTCTCGCCGGCGGACACGTTAGAACCTTCGTCCTCCAGCACCGTGTCATACCCCTCCGGCAGCGACCGCACGAACCGGTCCACGTACGTCGCCCCCGCCGCCTCCAGGATTTCGTCCTCAGAAGCGCCAGGCCGCCCGTACGCAATGTTGTCCCGGATGGTCCCGCCGAACAGCCACGTATCCTGCAGCACCATCCCCAGCCGCGAGCGCAGCTCGTGCCGAGGAACTGAGGTGACGTCCACGCCGTCGAGCGTTATCCGCCCGGAATCCAGCTCGTAGAACCGCATCATCAGGTTCACCAGGGTGGTCTTACCAGCCCCGGTCGGCCCGACAATCGCCACTGTCTGCCCCGGCTCCGCAACCAAAGAAAGTGAAGAGATCAGCGGCTTGTCCGGCGAGTAGGAGAACGAGACGTCCTCGAACACCAGCCGCCCCCGCCCAAACACCGGCCCAGCAGAAGGCGCAGGCTCCGCAGACTCCTCGTCCTCATCCAGCAACGAAAATACCCGCTCGGCCGACGCCACCCCGGACTGCAGCAGGTTGGCCATGGACCCCAGCTGCGCCAGCGGCATGGTGAACTGCCGCGAGTACTGGATAAACGCCTGCACGTCGCCCAGCTGCATGGCACCGGACGCCACCTGCAGGCCGCCCACCACCGCGATCCCCACGTACACCAGGTTCCCGATAAACGTCATGGCCGGCATGATCAGCCCCGAAATGAACTGCGCCCCGAAGCTCGCGTCATACAGCTCCACGTTCTTCTGCCGGAACCGCTCCTCCACCTCGCGCTGCCGGCCGAACACCTTCACCAGCGCATGCCCGGTGTACGTCTCCTCGATCTGCCCGTTCAGCTCCCCCGTGTGCTTCCACTGCGCCACAAACAGCTTCTGCGAACGCTTGGCGATCAGCGCCGTGATCCCCAGCGTTAGCGGCACCGTCACCAGCGCGATCAGCGCCAGCGCGGGCGACAGGATGAACATCATCACCAGCACCCCCACCACCGTCAGCACCGACGTGACCGCCTGGCTGATGGACTGCTGCAGGCTCTGCGAAACATTGTCGACGTCGTTGGTCACCCGGCTCAGCAGCTCACCCCGCTGGATCGAATCGAAATACCGCAGCGGCAGCCGGTGGATCTTCGCCTCGATCTCCCCGCGCAGCCCAAACACCGTCCGCTGCACCACCCCGTTCAGCACATACGCCTGCATCCACATAAACGCCGACGCCAGCACGTACAGCACCAGCGCCCACAGCAGCACGCCGGACAGCGCCGCGAAGTCGATCCCCTCGCCCGGCGTCAGTGCTATGGGCGTCAGCATGTCCGCCTTCTGGTTCTCCCCCGCGGCCCGCAGCTGCGCGATCAGCTCGGCCTTGCTCACCCCGGCGGGCAGCTCCCGGGACACGACCCCGGCGAAAATCAGGTTGGTGCCCTCCCCCAGCAGGCGCGGCCCGATCACCGAGAGCGCCACACTGGCGATGCCCATGGCCAGCACCAGCAGCAGCCACGCCCGCTCCGGCCGCAGCGTGCCCAGCAGCCGCTTGGCCGACGGCCCGAAGTTCATCGCCTTCTCCGCCGGGATGTTCATCCCTGCGAAGGGCCCGCCGCGTCCCGGTCCGCCCGCCGGACGGGGAATGCGTACGACGTCGGCAGTCCCGGTTTTCGAGGCGGGTGCGGTTCCGCCAGCGGCGGCGTTGTGGGAAGCAGGGCCCGACGGCGGACGGTGCGGCGCGCTCATACCGTCTCCTCCGCTGCCAGCTGGGAGGACACGATCTCGCGGTACGTCTCGGACGTCTCCAGCAGCTCGCCGTGCGTTCCGCGCCCGACAATCCTGCCGTCGTCGAGCACCAATATCTGGTCCGCGTCCACGATGCTGGACACGCGCTGGGCGATGATCACCAGCGTGGCGCCGGCGGTGTTGCGCTTGAGGGCCTGGCGGAGGCGGGCGTCGGTGCCGGTGTCCAGCGAAGAGAAGGAGTCGTCGAAGATGTACAGCTCGGGCCGTTTCACCAGCGCCCGGGCGATGGCCAGCCGCTGCCGCTGCCCGCCGGAGACGTTGGTGCCGCCCTGCGAGATCGGCGCATCCAGCCCGCCCTCCATCTCCTCCACGAAGTCCCGCGCCTGGGCGATCTCCAGGGCGGTCCAGAGCTCGTCCTCGGTGGCGTCCGGCTTGCCGTACTGCAGGTTGCTGCGGACGGTGCCGGTGAACAGGTAGGGCCGCTGCGGGACCAGGCCGATGTGCCCCCAGAGCAGGTCCGGGTGCAGCTCGCGGACGTCCACGCCGTCCATCCGGACCGAGCCGGTGGTGGCGTCGAACAGCCGCGGCATGAGGTTCACCAGGGTGGTCTTGCCCGCGCCGGTGCTGCCGATGATCGCCGTCGTCTGCCCCGCTTTGGCGGTGAAGCTGAGCCCGGAGAGGACGGGCTGGTCGGCACCCGGGTAGGCGAATCCGACGTCGCGCATTTCCAGCTCCCCGCGGCGCCGCCCGCCGGACGGAACCGCGCTGCTCACGGGCTTCAGCGGCGGCCGCACACTGGATTCGGTCCCCAGCACCTCGCCGATCCGGTCCGCCGAGACCGCGGCACGCGGGATCATCACGGCCATGAAGGTGGCCATCATGACGGACATCAGGATCTGCATCAGGTAGCTCAGGAACGCGATGAGGGTGCCCACCTGCATGGAGCCGTCCTCGATCCGGAACGAGCCGAACCAGATCACCGCCACGCTGGAGACGTTCAGCACCAGCATCACCACGGGGAACGCGAGCGCCATCAGCCGGCCGGCCCGCAGCGCGGTGTCCGTGACGTCCTCGTTGGCCTGGGCGAAGCGGGCGCTCTCGATGTCCTCGCGGACGAACGCCCGCACCACGCGGATGCCGGTGAGCTGCTCGCGGAGCACCCGGTTCACGGTGTCGATCCGCTTCTGCATCTTCCGGAACAGCGGCACCATCCGGGTGATGATCAGCCCTACGCCGATCATGAGCACGGGCACGGCGACGGCGATCAGCCAGGACAGCTGCACGTCCTGCCGCACGGCCATGATCACGCCGCCGATGGCGAGCATCGGCGCGGCAACCATCATAGTGGCGGCCATCAGCACCAGCTGCTGGACCTGCTGGACGTCGTTGGTGGAGCGCGTGATCAGGCTGGGCGCGCCGAACTTCGTGACCTCCTGCTCGGAGAACTCCCCCACCCGAGTGAAGATGGCCCCGCGCAGGTCCCGGCCCACGCCCATGGCCGCCTTGGCCCCGAAGTACACGGCAATCACGGCGCACACGATCTGCAGCAGCGTGATCGCCAGCATCAGGCCGCCCAGGCTCAGGATGACGCCGGTGTTGCCCTTGGCGACGCCCTCATCGATGATGTCCGCGTTCAGGGTGGGCAGGTACAGCGACGCGATGGACTGCGCCAGCTGGAAAATCACGACGGCGATCAGCAGCTGCCGGTGCGGCCGCAGGTATTCAACAAGCAGTTTCCAGAGCATGGGCGGCTCCAAAGGTTCTGTCCCGCTGGTGTTCGAGCTGGAGGTGGTGCGAAGGTCAGTTTACGTCCGGAGGCTGGGAACGATCCCTGCCTGTGGAGGAGAAGTTGGGCGGGTTTTTGTGGTGCTGCCCTGAGTACCTACGGTGCGGGAGAAGGGCAACAGCATCTGCAGAGGGGAGACTGCCAAGGGTTTCGGCCTTGTCTTGGGTCCGAAGATCGCGAGGACAATTGCGCCGTGCACGGCTCGTGGACTCGACGCCGCCAGCCACGTCAGTGTCAGCGGCCCCGGCCTTGATCATGGGTGAGGCCATGATGATGACGCTGAGGACCGGTCTTGCGTGGGTTTGTGGGGTGGTCCTGCCGGGTTTCGCCGGCGCATTACTGGATGCGGGTTCCGGACTGGTCATATCGGTACCAGCCATGCGCGGTTTTCCGGCCGTAATTCCCTTGTTCGTAAAGCTCCTTCAGGGCCGGGTGAGGCAGGTCTGCCGGGTCCTGCGTTTCCTCGAAGGTCGCTTGCCGGATCAGGTAGCTCACGTCCAGGCCCACCAGGTCCATCAGCTCAAACGGCCCCATGGGGTGGCCCAGCGCCGTCTTGGCCGCAGTGTCGATGTCGCTGACACTGGCGATGCCGTCCGCGTAAAGCCGGAGTGCCTCGTCCCGGATGGCGCCCATGAGCCTGTTGGCCACAAAACCCGGGATCTCGCGGTCGATAAGCACGGGCGACTTGCCCAATGAACGCGCCAGCTTCATGGTGGTGTCCACCGTGTCCGGAGATGTTTTGCCGTGGCGGACCACCTCAACACATTTCATGACCAGGGCGGGGTTGAAGAAATGCATATTGCAGACCTGTTCCGGCCGCCCTGTCTCCTCGGCCACTTTTGAGGAGCCCAGCGTGGAGGAATTCGTGGCCAGAATGGCGTGTGCCGGGGCTGCCCGTCCCAACGCCGCGAAGATGCTGCGCTTCACTTCGAGTTTCTCGGTGGCGGCCTCGATCACGAAGTCGACGTCCGCCGCGCCGGCCTCCAGGGACGTGGTGAAGGTGAGCCGCGCCAGGGCGGCCTCGGCGTCCTGTCGGCTCCTGCGCCCCTTGACCACGCTGCTGTCCATCCGGTCGGTGAGCTGGCTCCGGGCGGCGGCCAGCATGTCTGCCGCGACATCCTGAATGGTGACCTGGTATCCGGCCAGGGCGCACACCATGCCGATCTGTGAGCCCATGGCTCCGGCTCCGACCACCAAAATCTTGTTGATCTGCATAATTTCTCTTCTCCTAGTGCGCAAAGGGAATTTCCATGACGTTCCGGCGCTGAGAATTACTGCCCGGAAAACCGTCCCGGACAACGATGTTTCGGTTGGGGGACGGCGGACCGGCCTCAGGCCGGGTCCTGTCTGATGAGGTGACAGTCATGTACCGCCGAGGCCGGCCAACGACTCCGCGGCGGCCGCGCAATCCTCTGCTCAGCGGAAAGCGGGAATGCCGGTGATGTGGTTACCCAGGATGAGGGTGTGGACCTCGTCGGTGCCTTCGTAGGTCCGGACAGACTCCAGGTTGTTGGCGTGGCGCAGGGGCGAATGGTCCAGTGTGATGCCGTTGCCGCCGAGGATGGCGCGGGCGTCGCGGCAAATCTTGATGGCTTCCCGGACGTTGTTGAGTTTGCCGACGGAGATCTGTACGGGCGCAAGGGTGCCAGCATCCTTGAGCCGGCCGGTGTGGATCGCCAGCAGCGTGCCCTTCTGGATTTCCAGCAGCATGTTCACCAACTTTTGCTGCGTGATCTGGTAGGCGGCCAGCGGTTTGTCGAACTGCATCCGCTCCAGTGAGTAGTCCAGGGCCTGCTCGTAGCTGTCCCGGGCAGCACCCATGGCACCCCAGATGATGCCGTAGCGGGCTTCATTCAGGCAGGAGAACGGGCCGCGGAGGCCCTCGGCGCCTGGCAATCTGGCGGTGTCATCCACTGTGACGTTCTCGAGGGTGATGTCGCACTGGATCGATGCGCGCATGGAGAGCTTTGGCTCTATCGGTGTGGCGGTGAAACCGGGAGCGTCGGTGGGAACCAGGAATCCGCGGACGCCGTCCTCCGTGGCGGCCCAGATGACTGCGATCTGCGCGACGGAGGCCAAACCGATCCACCGTTTCGCGCCGCTAATAACCCACTGGTTGCCGTCGCGGCGGGCAAAGGTCTGCATGCTGGAAGGATCCGAGCCTGCCGTGGGCTCGGTGAGGCCAAAGCAGCCGATAATTTCACCCTTCGCCATGCCGGGCAAATACTGGTTCTTCTGATCCTCCGAACCCCATTTGTGGATAGCGCTCATCGCCAAGGAGCCCTGGACCGAGACGAACGTCCGCAGCCCGGAGTCTCCGGCTTCCAGTTCCATCGCCGCTAAACCGTATTCGACTGCGGACCGGCCCGGGCAGCCGTAACCCTTCAGATGCATTCCCAAGAGCCCGAGGGCACCCATCTCTCGCGAAATTTCCACAGGGAAGTGCGCAGCTTCGTACCAGTCCTTGATGTTCGGCTTGATGCGTTCGCGCACGAACCGGCGGACTGTGTCCCGTAGCTGCAGCTCGTCACTGCTGAGCAGCCCCCGCAGGTCCAGCACGTCCGAGCGGATCTCGTCGGCGGGGCCGGCAGCGGTGGAAATAGTCCGCAGTTCCGGTTCGGACAGGGTTTCTGGTGTGACGCTCATCTTTGATCCTCCGACAGTGACGGCCTGAAGGGCGTCGGTTTGCGTTCGCCCCGTTCACTCTGACAGCAATTTATGCTCGGAGCCAATACCAAATGACGGCGCTATTGATCCGTCTGGCGCATTAGTTTCTCATGCGAGTTCGGGCGTTGGCAGCGCTATTTCAGAGAGCCTCAGGACCTCACGGAGGGCGGGGCTGGTGTTGTCCTTGCGCCAAATTATCCGCAGCAAGACGGGGTCCACGGGGTCCTCCAGGGGCAGGAACAACACGCCCGGATAGTGAATATTCTCCGCAACGGAAGATACGGTCATCGCCACCCCGATTTCCGCAGCCACCAGTGAGACCAGCGTCAGTGAATCCGGGGCTACCTGCACAATCGATGGCAGGAATCCGGCATCGCTGGCGAGCTTGAGGAGGTGGTCGCGCAGGACGGCGCCGGGGTCCGCGGGCAGGGTCACGAATGGCTCACCATCCAAGTCAGCCATCCGCACGGACGCTCGCCCCGCCAGCGGGTGGCCGGCGTGCACGGCTATGACGAGTTTTTCATTGGCAATGACCCGCGAGCTGAGGGCGGCCGGTATGAAATTCCACCGTCCCAGACCGATTTCCATGGCACCGTTGGCGACTTTGTCCAGGGCCGGGATGGCGAAATTCGAGCTGTACAGCTCGAAGTCGATGCCCGGGTGTGTCTTGCGGACAAGCTTGGCCAGCTTGCCGACCATGACGTGCGACGACGCTCCGGCGAAAGCGACCCTCACGCGTCCGGTCTCGCCCTTGCCGGCATTGGTCACCATGGTCCTGGCTCGCCGGCAGGCATCGAGAATATCCGTCGCCGGCTGGATCAGGGCCTCGCCTGCCGGGGTGAGCCGCACAGAGCGTGTGCTGCGCTCAAAGAGGGCGGCGCCGAGCTCCCGTTCCAGATTCTGAACGGCACGGCTGACCGGAGGCTGGGCCATATGCATCTGCTGGGCGGCCCGCCCGAAATGCAGTTCCTGGGCAACGGCCAGGAACGCGCGGATCTGTTGAATCTCCATAGGGGCAAATTATGCGTCAGACAGATAGAAGCGTCAAACGCTAAGAGCGTTTCAGCATCAATGTTCTTCGCCGGGCCTGCGAAAGGATGGATCGACAAGGATGTTTATTGCGCTTTGGGCATCAAACAGGGCCGGAATACGTATTGGACGCGACGTAATGGGTTTGGGACAGTGGGTGATGTGGAGCACAAACCGGAAGGCATGACATGAATCGAACTGACGCTGCATCAAGGCTGAACCAGGCTTTCGGCCGCTCCGGCAGCGGGCCGCTGAGCGGTCTGGTGGTTGCGGACTTCACCCGCGTCCTCGCCGGGCCCTATTGCACCATGTTGCTGGCGGACATGGGGGCTACGGTGATTAAAGTCGAGAGCCCGCACGGCGATGACACCCGCGGCTGGAAGCCGCCCGTCCGTGAAGACGAAGCCACGTTCTATCTGTCAGTCAACCGCAACAAGCATTCGATTGTGCTGGACCTCAAGGACGAGTCAGACCTTGAAATCGCCCAGGAACTGGCCGCCAAGGCAGATGTCCTCGTGGAAAACTTCAAGCCTGGTGGACTGGATCAGTTCAAGCTGGACTACGACTGCGTTTCCGCGGTGAACCCGGATGTCATCTACGCGTCCATTACCGGCTTCGGCACCGCCGGTGGCGCAGGCTTGCCGGGCTATGATCTGTTGGTCCAGGCGGTGTCCGGAATGATGAACCTCACCGGCGGGCAGGACACCGAGCCATACCGCGCCGGACTGGCCATATTCGACGTGATCACCGGCCTGCATGCCAGCATCGGCATCCTGGGGGCACTCCACCACAAGGACAATACCGGCCAAGGGCAGCGTGTTGAGCTGAACCTGCTCTCGTCGGCCCTGTCAGGAATGGTTAATCAGTCCGCGGCGTACGTCACCGGCGGGGTGGTACCCACCCGCATGGGCAACGAGCATCCAAGCCTGTACCCCTATGAGCCGATGCCTACGGGCGACGGAATGCTGATCGTGGTGGCCGGAAACAACGGCCAGTTCACCAAACTCTGCGATGCTCTGGGCATTCCCGAAATTGCCGCCGATCCGCGCTTCGGCAACCCGCAGGAGCGCAACGCCAACCGTGAGCAGTTGCGGCCCATTCTCCAAGACCGCCTGGCCGCGCGTTCCGCGGCGGAGTGGTTTGAACACCTCTCCGCATTAGGCCTGCCATGCGCTCCCATCCAGGACGTCAGGGGTGGCATTGAACTTGCCCGGAAGCTGGGGCTGGAACCGGTCGTCATGGCTGGAAACGGCGAACGCCGGATTCCCTCCGTGCGCCACCCGGTTGCCTTCTCCCAAACCCCGGTCAGTTATGAACTGGCTCCGCCGGAACTCAATGCCAGCTCCGACTTGGTCCGCACCTGGCTGGCCGCCAAGGAGGTGCGGCTCGTTGGCTGAGGAATTCCGCGCACAGGTGTTAGTCCGCTGGTCCGATCAGGACATCAACGGCCATGTGAACAATGCGCGCGTGGCAACGCTGCTGGAAGAGGCCCGGATTCAGTGGCGGCGCCACGCGGCCTCCGCGGCCGCTGCCGCGGAGACAGCCACGCTGGTGGCGTCCCTGACGCTGCACTACCGCCGGCCCATCGAGTTTGGCCAGGATGTCGACGTGCACATCTGGGTGGTCCGCATCGGGGCCAGGTCCTACACCATGGGCTACGCCGGATACCAGGAAGGGAATCTGGTCCTGGACGCCTCAACGGTCATGGTTTCGCTCGACGACGCGACCGGGAGGGCCCGCGCGCTGAACGCCGGGGAAAGAGACTACCTGGAGCGCTATCTACGCACCGAAGTGCCGGTCTGAGCGCCACCCAAACAACAACCGGACGAACGCTACCGGCGAGCCCGGCTGTCCAGAAACAAAGGAAAAACTGTGGTTACAGAAGAGATCAACAGCGACTACTTCATGGTCGATGACTTCCTCTCCGAAGACGAACGGATCATCCGGCAGAAGGTCCGTAATTTTGTCGAAACCGACCTTCTGCCGGTCATCAATGACTATTGGGACCGGGCGGAGTTTCCGTTCGTCCTCGTCCCCAAGATCGCGGCACTCGGCATCGTCGGCACCACCATCGAAGGCTACGGCTGCCCCGGCATGAGCCGCCTCGCTGCCGGAATGGTGGCCATGGAGATGGCCCGGGGCGACGGCTCCATCAACACCTTCATCGGGGTCCAGTCCGGCCTGGCGATGGGCACCATCAATACGCTCGGCAGCGACGAGCAGAAGCAGCGGTGGCTTCCCGGGATGGCAAGGCTGGAAAAGATCGGGGCCTTTGGACTCACCGAGCCGGACCACGGCTCGGACTCCGTGAGGCTGGAAACGAGCGCGCGCCGGGACGGTGACCACTACATCCTGAATGGGCGCAAACGCTGGATCGGCAACGCGAGCTTCGCCGACGTCGTCGTGCTCTGGGCCCGGGATGAGGCGGACGGCAAGGTCAAGGCGTTCATTCTGGAAAAAAACAGCGACGGTACCTACCCGGCGGGCTACCAGGCCGAGGTGATCACCGGCAAGATCGGCAAAAGGGCGATCCTGCAGCCCGATATCACTATCGAAAACCTGCGGATTCCGGCGGAGAACAAGCTCGTCGAGGCGAACTCCTTCCGCGATGTCACCCGAGTGCTCACCGCGACCCGCGGCGGTGCTTCCTGGGAATCAGTGGGCCACGGGATCGCCGCTTACGAGGCCGCAGTGAAATACGCGAAGGAACGCGTGCAGTTCGGCAAGCCTATTGCCAGTTATCAGCTGGTGCAGAACAAGCTCGCCAACATGCTGGCCGAGTTGACCGCCATGCAGCTGATCTGCTTTCGGCTGGCCGCGCTCGCCGACCAGGGGAAGATGACCGGCCCGATGGCGTCCCTGGCCAAGATGCACACCGCTCAGAAGGCGCGCTGGATCTGCCAGGAAGCCCGCGACATCCTGGGCGGCAACGGGCTGCTGCTGGAGAACCATGTGGCGCGCCATATGACCGATATGGAAGTCGTCCACACCTACGAGGGAACGGACTCCATCCAGTCGCTGCTGATCGGCCGCGACATCACCGGGATCTCCGCATTCTCCGGATGACGCCGCACCCCTGTTGCAAAGACCAAGCCAATCGAAACGTAAAGCAAACCAAGAGGGAGAGCCAATGAACAGGCTGAAAAACAAGACTGCCATCGTCACCGGCGGCGCGCAGGGCATCGGCGCTGCCACGGCCCTCCGGCTGGCCGCGGAGGGCGCAACAGTTGCCATCCTGGACTTGAATGCCGAGAGGGCAGCGGCCACGGCCGCCGGGATCAGCTCAAACGCCGCCGTCGTGGCGGCCGGAGGTTCGGCAGTCAGCGCCGTCTGCGATGTCACCAGCGAGGAACAGGTTGCCGAGGTCTTTGAGCGGATCTTCACCGATCACGGATGCGTCGACATCCTGGTCAACAACGCAGGCATCACCCGGGACAACATGTTGTTCAAAATGGACCGTCCGGACTGGGATTCCGTCCTGGCCACGAACCTGACCAGCGCCTACCTCTGCGCCAAGGCCGCGCAGAAGTTCATGGTGCCGGCCCGGTACGGAAAGATTGTCAGCCTGAGCAGCCGCTCCGCGCTCGGCAACCGCGGGCAGGCTAACTATGCTGCCGCCAAAGCGGGGATCCAGGGACTCACCGCCACGCTGGCACTGGAACTGGGTCCGTTCAATATCAACGTCAACGCCGTGGCACCTGGTTACATCGCCACGGCCATGACTGCCGCGACTGCTGGACGGGTCGGCAGCACGCCGGAGGAGCACCAGAAATCCGTGGCCGAACGCACTCCGTTGGGTCGGGTCGGGGAGCCGGAGGAAGTGGCCGCCGCCATTGCGTTCTTCGCCAGCGATGATTCCTCATATGTCTCCGGGCAGACGCTCTATATCAATGGAGGAGCACGTTGATGGCT
The DNA here is from genome assembly GCF_054511035.1 of Pseudarthrobacter sp. MDT1-22. NCBI lineage: Bacteria > Bacillati > Actinomycetota > Actinomycetes > Micrococcales > Micrococcaceae > Pseudarthrobacter > Pseudarthrobacter sp. MDT1-22. The sequence continues at coordinate 104,110 of NZ_JBTNDK010000011.1, forward strand.
GAAGCATTCCTGGTGGGCGGGGTGCGCACCCCGGTCGGGCGCTACGGTGGCTCACTGTCCGGTGTCCGGCCGGATGACCTGGCGGCGCTCGTTCTCGGCGAAGCTGTCCGGCGGGCAGGAATCGAGGCTGCCGACGTCGATGAGGTCATCCTGGGCAACACCAACCAGGCGGGAGAGGACAACCGCAATGTGGCGCGGATGGCATCCCTGCTCGCAGGGTTCCCTGACAGTGTCCCGGGGATGACCGTGAACCGGCTCTGCGCCTCCGGACTCAGCGCCATCATCATCGCATCGCAGATGATCAAGTCAGGTGCGGCGGATATTGTGGTGGCCGGCGGAGTGGAATCCATGTCCCGGGCCCCCTGGGTGCTGGCGAAGCCCGAAAAGGCATTCGGACGCCCGGGCGAAATAGCCGATACCTCCATCGGTTCACGCTTCTTAAATCCGAAGTTCCATGAACGCCCCAAATCCACCTTTTCAATGCCCGAAACGGCAGAGGAGCTGGCGCGTGTGGATGGTATCTCCCGGGAGGATGCAGATGCTTTCGCGTTCCGTTCGCATCAACGGGCCCTGGCTGCTGTGGACGAAGGCCGCTTCCTGGCGGAGATCGTTCCGGTGGAGACCAAGAGGGGAGCCGTCAAGGAGGACGAGGGCCCCCGACGGGAAACGACCCTCGAAGCGCTGGCGGGTCTGCGCTCGGTGGTGCGCCCCGGCGGCGTCGTGACCGCCGGAAACTCCAGTTCGCTCAACGATGGTGCCTCCGCCGTCGTCGTTGCCAGCGGACGTGCCGTCGAGCGGCTGAACCTTCACGCGCGGGCACGAATCGTCGATGGCGCCTCCGCGGGTGTGCCGCCGGAGATCATGGGCATCGGCCCGGTGCCGGCCACGCTCAAGGTGCTCGGGCGGGCCGGCTGGTCACTCGATGACGTGGGTGCGATCGAGCTCAATGAGGCCTTCGCGGTGCAGGCATTGGCCTGCATGCGCAGGCTGGGAATGAACGAGGAGATCGTGAACCGGGACGGCGGCGCAATCGCGCTCGGCCACCCCCTTGGTTCCTCCGGTGCACGAATCGCCGTTACTCTGCTGGGCAGGATGGAGCGCGAAGGCGCGGCCAGGGGCCTGGCAACCATGTGCGTGGGGCTCGGGCAAGGTACCGCGATGTTGCTCGAAAGAGTTTGACGCGGATTTTTCGCTGAAATCGCGGAATAAAGCCGACGACGGGTGACTTTGCAGCGCCGGTTGTCGCCGCGACAATCCGCCTGGCGATTGATGCTCACAACACATCAATCGGCGTCCCATTTGGTATTGGATTCGAATGGGACACTCTGCGAGAGTGATCTAGCTAACACAGCAGCAACCAAAACAACGTGCAAAACCACCACCAACCCAAACGACGATGAGGTCCGTGTTGAAAAAGCGAAGCGAAATGCATTTGAAGGTCTCTGTGGGCCTCGTGGGGCTCTGCCTGGCTCTTGTGGGCTGCGGAGGCGGCGGGGCAGCCAGTGCCAAGGAGGGCGGAACGGACTACCCAAAAAAGCCCGTACGCTTCCTGGTCCCCTTCGCCGCCGGCGGCCCCTCGTCGTTGACGGCCCTGGCTTACGCGTCCTGCCTCGAAGGCAGCCTCGGCCAGCCTGTCCTGGTTGAGAACAAGCCTGGCGGCAGCGGCGCGGTAGCCATGCAGGAGTTGGCCAGCGCCAAGCCGGACGGCCACACGCTCGGGCTCGGCACCAACGGCCCGCTGGTTATGAACCCGATCGTCAATGAGTTGGGCTACAGCCTTGCTGACTTCACCTCGGTCGGAGTCATGGCCGAGATGCCCACGGTGCTCGTGGTCGGTGCTGATTCGCCGTATGCCAATGCGCAGGAATTTTTCGCGGCGGCCAAGGCCACTCCCGGAAAGTTCAGCGTCGCGGTTCCCGGGGCGACAACCTCCGCGGCGATCGAGCTGAAGCGGCTGAAGGACGAATACGGCATCGAGGTCACGGCAGTTCCGACCGCCGGCAACGCGGAAATGACCACGAACCTGCTCGGCGGCCATGTCGACGCACTGTTCATTACGGACCATTCCGACGTTGCGGCGCGGATCGAGGACGGTTCCTTTAAGCCGCTTGCAATCAGCAGCCCGGAACGCGCCGCCTGGTACCCCCAGGTTCCGACGCTGGCCGAAGTTGGATTCAAGGAACTGGTCAACGCCGTTTCGGTGTTCGGCGTCATCGGTCCCAAGGGCATGCCGGAGACCGTTCTCTCCAAGCTCGAAGCGGAACTTGAAACGTGCACCGCTGATCCGGCCATTGTCGAGCAGATCGGCGACCGGTTTGTACCCGACGAATTCGACGGGTCGGAGGAACTGCAGACTGCGTTCACGGCAATGCAGGACCTCTACAAACCGATCCTAGGGCAGTAGTACATCAGCAAAGGGCATTGATATGACGAAGCTCGCTCTTGGACCTGCGGATCTGGAGAATGACCGCCCGCAGGCAGGAAAGCATGACCTGCCAAGGCATCAGATCCGCCGCCTTGTTCCGCTTGTCCTGGTTGCGGCCGGCGTCTCGGCCGTGATCGGTTCGTGGCGGCTCTCGCTGGGAGAACTGAACAGCCCCGGCCCCGGCCTGTGGCCCTTTATCGTTTCGGTCGCGGTGACCATCGCGGCGGCCATCCTCACACTCTTTCCGGACTCGGCGGTTCCCGAAGCCTGGACCCGACGGACGGCGGGTATTGCAGGAGGTGTGGGCAGCCTGTGCGTGTTTGTGGTGCTTTTTGAATCCATCGGCTTCCTGATTCCGGCATTTCTGATGCTCATGCTCTGGTTGCGGGCCTTCGGCCGTGAGCCGTGGCGCTGGACCATACCCCTTGCCGTCGGAGGCGCCGTCATGCTGCACGTTATCTTTGCGGGCCTGCTCGGTGTTCCGTTTCCGGACGACATCGTCGTCACCAGCCTGACCCGGACGATCGGATTCTGATATGGACGCCCTGAACAACCTGGGCCAGGGCTTCTCTGTAGCCTTCGACCCGATGAACCTGCTGTTCGTCTTCATCGGCGTGGTCGTCGGAACGGCCATCGGCGTTTTGCCGGGGCTGGGCCCGACCGCCACCATCGCGCTCCTGCTGCCGATCACCTACACGATGGAGCCTGTCGGGGCGGTGATCATGCTGGCCGGTATCTACTACGGCTCCATGTACGGCGGCACGATTACTTCGGTACTGCTGCGTCTTCCCGGCGAGGCCGCCTCGGTGGTTACCACCTTTGACGGTTATCAAATGACCAAGCAGGGCAGGGCCGGGACCGCCCTGGGCATTTCCGCCATCGGATCCTTCATCGGTGGCACTGTCGCCATTGTCGGCCTGACCTTCCTCGCCCCGCTGCTTTCCAAGGTAGCCGTCGCGGTCGGCCCGGCCGGCTACGTCGCCATCATGATTCTGGGACTCTTCCTGGTGACCTCCCTCGGCACCGGCTCAACGGTCAAAAGCCTGTTCATGGCAGGATTCGGCCTCCTGCTCTCGACCGTGGGCCAGGACCCGGTCACCGGAACCGCACGCTTCACATTCGGCCAGACGTCGCTGCTCGGCGGGTTGGATTTCGTCGCCATCGCCATGGGGCTTTTCGGCGTAGGAGAACTGCTCCATAGCCTTGAGCGAAGCGAAAAAGGCCAGGCCGTCACCACCAGGATCAAAAATATCTGGCCCTCCCGCAAGGACTTCCGGGATTCCTCCGGCGCCATAGCCCGTGGTTCCGTCCTGGGCTTCTTCATCGGCGTCCTGCCCGGCGGCGGCGGCGTCATCTCATCGCTGGCGTCCTATGCCATGGAGAAACGCCGCGCCAAGGATCCCAGCAGGTTCGGAAAGGGGGCCATCGAGGGTGTCGCCGGTCCCGAGACAGCGAATAACGCATCGTCGACCTCGGCATTCATTCCGCTGCTCGTTCTGGGCATCCCGTCCAACGTAGTGCTGGCCTTGATCTACGGAGCGCTCCTGCTGCACGGCATCACCCCGGGGCCGCAGCTGATGAATGACCATCCCAATGTTTTCTGGGGCGTCGTCGCGTCAATGTACATCGGCAATCTCATGCTGATCATCCTCAACATTCCGCTGGTCGGCGTCTTTATCCAGATGCTCCGTATCCGGGCGGGGATCCTTTCGACCTTCGCACTGCTGGTGGTCATGGTGGGCGTCTTCTCCATCAATAACAACCCGTTCGACATGTGGGTGGTGTTGGTGTTCGGGGTTCTTGGCTGGGTCATGATCAAGGCACACTTTGACCCCGGCCCGCTGGTGCTGGCGTTCATCCTAGGTCCGATCCTGGAGAAATCCTTCCGCCAGACGATGCTGATCTCCGAAGGCAGCTTCGGCATTTTCGCCTCAGATCCGGTGTCCGCGGCGGTCTTTATCCTGATCGGGCTGTTCATCGTGTACGGATTCATCACCCGCAGCCGGCGACAGCTCCGCACGCGTCGCGCAGCCGCTGTAGCCCCGGAAGAGAGCAATACGCTCGTCAACGCCTCCGCCAGGCGCGAAAGGACCCCGGATCCTGAGGCTGGAGAATAATTCCCCGCAGGCAAGTCAGTCCGTTAGCGCTATCGATTTCGACTCGACAGAAAGACAAGGGAGCACCTTGAAGAATGCCTTACGCCTCCAGATGACCGCCGGGCTTGCCCTGGCATCCCTGGCCCTGGCAGCATGCGGGGCCAACGGTTCCGGCACCGCCCCGAAGGCCGGACCCGACTACCCTGCGAAGCCGGTCACCATCCTCATGCCCTATGCCGCCGGCGGACCCTCGGACCTTACCGCCCGTTCGGTTGCAGCCTGTTTGGGGGAAAGTCTCGGCGAGGCCTTCGTCATCGAAAACAAGCCCGGCGGCAGCGGAGCTGTGGCGATGCAGGAGCTGGTGGGTTCTAAACCCGACGGTCAGACCTTGGCGCTCGGTACCACCGGCACCCTCGTCATGGCCCCTATGATCAACTCGCTGAGCTACAGTCTTGCGGACGTTGAACCCATCGGTGTAATGGCCGACAATCCGACCCTGATCGTCGTCGGAACGGACTCCCCTTATAAGGACGCAGCGGAGCTCTTCGAAGCGGCCAGGGCGGATCCCGGGGCAATCACGATGGGTGTTCCTGGCGCTACGAGTCCCGCGGCCATTGAACTGCAGCGGCTGAAGAATGACTACGGCGTTGAAATCACCGCCGTGCCAGCCTCGGGCAACGCGGAGATGACCACCAATCTGTTGGGCGGGCATGTGGATGCGCTTTTCATCAATGATCATCCGGATGTCCAGGCACGCATCACCGACGGTTCCTTTCTTCCTTTTGCCGCCACCACCCCTGAACGGCTTGGCTGGCTCCCCGAAATACCGACGTTGGCCGAACTCGGGTTCCCCGATCTGGTGAATGCAACGTCGATTTACGGCTTGTTCGGTCCCAAGGGCCTCCCGGACGCCGTCGTTTCCACACTGGAACGCGAACTCGAAACGTGCCTCGGTGATCCGAAGGTCGTTGCGCAGATCGGAAAGAACTTTGTGCCGAAGGAATTCATTGGTGCCGAGGAGCTGGGCGCCAACTTTGCGCAGATCAAGGCGCTCTATGAACCGATCCTTAGCCGGTGAGCCGGCGACTGGGCCGCAGTAGCTTTCGGTCACGTTCAGGCCAACAAATCCGCAACAAATCAAATGGGAGATTTTCATGGTGAGGGAACTACATGGCCTATCTGACCTCGAGCCGCTCATCGGCGCAGAACTGGGTGTAAGCGGGTGGCACAGTGTCCAGCAGGACCGGATTCAAGGGTTTGCCGATGTGACCGGTGACCATCAGTGGATCCACGTCGATCCGGAGAGAGCGGCCACGGGACCGTTCGGGCGTCCTGTCGCCCATGGCTATCTGACCCTGTCGATGATCCCGTTCTTCGCAAAAGAGGTTTACCGGGTCCACGGACTGAAGATGATCGTTAACTACGGGCTGAACAAGGTCCGGTTCCCCAGTCCGGTCCCGGCGGGTTCCCGGGTCCGCAGCCGCCTCACACTCGTCTCCGTGACGCCGGCCGCCCAAGGCAGCCAGGTGGTGATCCGTCATGAGATTGAACTCGAGCACGGGATCCGGCCGGCCTGTGTGGCCGAAACAGTTTCCTTGATGGTCGGCTGAGGGGCAACGGCATGTCGGTGGACAAGAGTACAACCCTCAGCGAGGCCGTCGCGGAACACGTCCGGGACGGCCAGATCGTGGCCATCGAAGGATTCGGGCACCTGGTTCCGGTGGCGGCGGCCCACGAAATAATCCGGCAGGGGTTCCGTGACCTGACGCTGGCCAGGATGACCGGGGACGTGCTGATTGATCAGCTCCTGGCATCGGATTGCCTGAAGGGGGTCATCGGCTCCTTTGTAGGCAACAGTTCGGCGGGTTCACTCCACGAACTGCGGCGGCGGGTGGAGAACTCGGACCCGGCTCCGCTGGACCTTGAGGAATACAGTCATGGGGGCATGGTTTGCCGGTACCTTGCGGGCGCCTCGAAACTTCCCTTCTATCCGATCAACTCCTACCGGGGAAGCGATCTGGTGGCGCTGAACGGCCGGATCCGATCCGTCACGGATCCATACGGCGGGGAGGAAATCCACGTGGTCCCGGCACTTAATCCCGACGTGACGATCATTCACGCGCAGCGGGCAGACAGGGCGGGCAACATTCAGGCTTGGGGCATTCTCGGGGTGCAGGCCGAAGCTGCGTTCGCCGCCAGGAAGGTCATCGTTACCGTTGAGGAAATAGTCGACGACGCCGTCATCCGCTCCGATCCGAACCGCACCATCGTTCCGTCCCACGCAGTCGACGCAGTGGTCCACTGTCCCCGTGGCGCGCATCCGCATTCGGTCCAGGGCTACTATGACCGCGACGACGGGTTCAGCCGCCGCTGGTCCGAGCTCGCCCGCGATCCGCGGCGGCTACGCGACTGGCTGCAGGCAAACATCCGCGGCACCCGGGATCACGGGGAGTACATTGCCCGGCTTGGACCGGATTATTGGGATCGCTTGGAGGTCGAAGCGGCACTTTCCGTTCCGGTCAACTATGGAGGCCGTAAATGAACGTTACGAAATTACCGGATCAGCTGGAACCATCACCGGCGCGCTTACCCGGCCGCCGGACGGAACCCTTGCCGCCGGAGGCGACCAGCAGCGAGCTGCTCACCACCCTGTCCGCCCGCGCCCTGGAAGGAAAGCACGTGGTGTTCGCCGGACACGGACTTCCCACTCTGGCAGTGTCCTTGGCGCAGCGGACGGTTTCTCCGGACGTCGAAATAATCTATGAGTCAGGCGTTACCGGGGCACAGCCGGCAGACCTGCCGCGCAGTATTTCGGATTCGGTCCTCGTCACCGGCGCGGCCGGGGTCCTGCCCATGGCGCAGCTGTTCAACTTCGTGCTGCAGGGACAGCGCGTGGACGTCGGATTCCTCGGTGCCGCCCAGGTGGACAAATTCGGCAGCCTGAACTCAAGCCTGATCGGTAAGGACTGGGGGTCGCCGGTTACGAAACTTCCCGGCTCCGGGGGAGCCATCGAAGCGATGGCCGGCGCCGGCGAGGTCTTCGTGGTGATGCGCCGGCACAATCCCCGGTCCCTTGTGGAGGAGCTCGACTTCTGCACCACGCCCGGACCTCGCCGGGCGGCGGCGGGCCGCGGTGGCGTGATGCCTGCGGGTTTGGGCGTGACCACCGTCATTACGGATCTGGGCATCATGACGCGTCGGGGTATCGACGAAGAGCTTGTCCTTACCGCTGTGCATCCCGGTGTCGAGGTGGACGCGGTCAGGGCGGCCACGGGGTGGGACCTGCAGGTCTCGGAGAACCTGGTCACCACGGTGCCGCCGACCGGCCGGGAGCTGGCCCTGCTGCGGGACGTGCTGGATCCGGAGCGGGTATACCTGCGCTGAGCCCTGGTCCGGCATCCCGCAAACCTTCGGCGTCCTGCGCCTGCCACGGAGTGTCGTCGTTGGCGCCCGGCACTGATCCGCCGTGGCCGATACCGCAGCCGAATTCGGGACAATGTTCTCGTCTCACCGACCCGCGACTGGCAGCGTCGGCAGTGCTGTTTTCCTGATGCCCCGATCGATTCGGCCGAAGTTCTCGGTTGATGTGGGGAGTTGCCGGGGCAGGAAACTTGCCAGTACCGCAGCAGTAAGGGCTGCTGCGGCGGCAATCCAGAAGACGTGTTCGAAGGCTCGAAAGGATGGGTGCTCTGTTCCGTCAAGGGTCAGTGTTGTTGAGGCCAGCAGCACGGCTACTGCGGCGCTCCCGACAGTGGTTCCGATGACGCGCAGCACGGTGTTCAGCCCGTTGGCAGCGGCAGTGACGGCTAAGGGGACAGATCCCATGATGAGGATCGGCATCGCCGCATAGGCTATGGCGTTGCCGATGCCTATAACAACAGCTCCTAGCATCACCATCCAGAGTTCTTCGGTCAGGAAGAGGCGGCCAACGTAGCCGGCGGCAGAAACGAGGGAACCCATAATGAGGGCGGTTTTGGCGCCGTAACGGCGGCTGCTCAGGGCGGATACGGGAGTGAAGATCACCATTGCCAAGCCGATGGGAACCATGCAAAGGCCGGCAGCCATCACGCTCAAGCCGAAGCCGTATCCAGCCGCGCCAGGCATCTGCAACTGCTGGGTGGTGGAGAGCAGGTTGGAGTACATGGAGTAACCCACAAGGACCGCAACCAGGTTCGTGATCAGCACGGGTTTCCGGGCCGATGTTCGCAGGTCCAGCATCGGCTGACTGATTTTCAGTTCGACCGGGACCCATAAGGCCAGGCCAACGACCGCCGTTAGTGCCGTGATCAGCGTTGGTGCACTGGTCCAGCCCCAGGTACCGCCCTTAGACAAGGCAAGAAGTGCTGCGGTCAGGGCAATCGAGAGCAGGATAGCCCCTCCGTAGTCGAACGTGCCCGGCGTGCGGATACGGGATTTCGACATGACCAGCGGCAATAGCGCGATCAGGACGATCCCGGCTGCAGCGGCGCTCCAAAAGATTGACTGCCAGCCGAGGAACTCGTACAGCACACCGGCCAGCGTAAGACCCAATGCACTCCCGAAACCCAAGGTGGCGCTGATCATCGCGACGGCGGGGCCGAGCTTCGTAGCGGGGATCTCCTCGCGTAGGACGCTGATGCCCACGGGCACGAGGGCTGCAGCGAATCCTTGCAGCGAGCGGCCTGCGATCATGGCCGGAAAGCCCAGATCGACCGCCGCCAATGCTGAGCCTACGGTCATCATAACCAGGCAGACGAGCATGATCCGGCGTTTGCCGAACATGTCTGCCAGACGGCTGAGTACGGGCGTGGCCACTGCGCTGGCCAGCAGTGTGGCCGTGAGGATCCAGGAGGCGTCCTCGACGGTGATTCCGAGCAGGCGCGGCAACTCGGGAAGCAGGGGAACGACCGTGGCCTGCTGGAGGGTGACGGTTGTGCCGCACAGGCAGAGCACCGGCACAAGGAGTCTGCCGGCAGCCCTGGGCTTCGATGCTCTGCCTTTCCCGCGTAGAGGCATTTCCTTGGCGATCAGCGGGCAGTGGGGCTGTGTTGCTTGTCGGCATGCTGGGCTGCCGGCGCCCCCTCACCCGGTCCCGAAGAGGCGGCGGGGAGTATTGCAGGGTCACCGCCGTCGGACGTGGCCTGCGGATCTTCCTCCTCCGCCACCGGCACGTGTGGGGAAGCCTTGGCTCCGGCAAAGCGGTGCCGGAACCCGCTGATGGCTTTGATGGCGATGCCGGCGAGGATCAGGCTGAAGATGATCGCCGCGGCCGGATCGGTCACGAAGATGTCCAGGCTGCCGCCGGAAATCAGCATGGACTGGCGGAAGGATTTCTCCAGGATCGGGCCCAGGACGAAGGCCAGCACCAGCGGGCCGGCGTCGAAGCCTGTCTTGGACATGATCCAGCCCAGGACGCCGAAGGCCAGCACAACCCACATGTCAAAGGACGTGTTGTTGATCGAGTAGACGCCGATCAGCACGATCAGCAGGGAAAAGGCGACCAGGATGCCTTGGCGCACGCGCAGCATCTGGATGAAGATGCCCACGAGCGGAATGTTGAGGATGAGCAGCATCAGGTTGCCGATGTACATCGACGCGATGACGCCCCAGAAGAGTCCGGAGTGATCGGTCATCAGCCGCGGTCCCGGCGTGATGCCGTGCATCAGCAGGGCGCCGAAGATCATTGCCAGCACCACGTTGGAGGGAATACCAAGGACCAGCAGCGGAATGAACGCGGTGGTCGAGGAGGCGTTGTTCGCCGTTTCCGGCCCGGCCACTCCTTCGATGGCGCCCTTGCCGAACCGGCTGGGATCCTTCGCCCGCCTCTTCTCCAGCGCGTAGGAGGCCAAGGATGAAATGACACCACCACCACCGGGAAGGATGCCGATGAAGAAACCGAGAACCGAGCCGCGGCCGATGGCACCGGCGGAGTCCTTCATGTCCCTCCGCGTGGGCCAGATGTTCTTGATCTTGGTCTTGATGATCTGGGCTTTTTCGGTCTGCTCCAGGGACCGCAGGAGTTCAGCGACGCCGAACAGGCCCATCGCCACGGCCACGAAGTCCAGGCCGCTCAGCAGCGGCGCCTGGCCGAACGTGAAGCGTGCCGACCCGTTGACGGGATCCTGCCCGACCGTGGACAGCAGCAGGCCGACGGCGGCCATGCACACGCTCTTGATGGCGGATCCGGTGCCCAGGGACGTGACCAGGAACAGGCCCATGACCATGAGGGCAACAAAGCCGGCCGGACCCATCGACAGGGCGATCTTGCCCAGCGCGGGGGCCAGGAACGTCAGGCCGATGACGGCCACGGTGCCGCCGATGAAAGAACCTATGGCGGAGATGCCGAGGGCGGCACCGGCACGGCCCTGTTTGGTCATCTGGTAGCCATCGAAGGTGGTCACCACCGAGGCTGCCTCGCCCGGCAGGCGCAGCAGTACGGAGGTGATGGTGCCCCCGTACATCGACCCGTAGTAGATGCCCGCCAGCATGATGATCGAAGCGGTCGGATCCATCGTGTAGGTGATAGGCAGCAGCAGGGCAATCGTCGCGGTGGGGCCCAGGCCGGGCAGGACACCGATGGCGGTCCCCACCACCACGCCAATCAGGACGAACAGCAGGTTCACCGGGTCTAAGGCGACCGAGAAGCCTTCACCGAGGTTGCTCAGGATATCCATGTCATTTTCCGTTTCTAGACGAAGGCGTCAAGCGCCAGGTCGGCGGGGAAGGGTACGCCGAGGAGCCGGTCGAAGATGACGTAAAGCACTGCCGGGCCGGCCACAGCGAAAACCGCCGTCCAGCGCCACGACTCCCGGCCGAAAACGCGCAGCCATAGAAGGAGCATCAACACGGCCGGGATGAAGAAGCCGATCAGTTCGAAGAGCACCACGAACGCGGCAAGGCTGGCGATGCCGGCCACTACCGACAGGCTCTTCCGGCCCCAAGCCTCCACCGGCTCATGTCCCGGCCATACGATCAGGGCCGTGGCGCTGAGGACGATGGCCAGCGAGATGACGAACGGCCAGAGGCCCGGGGCAGGATTGTGCAGGGTGCCCAGCTTCAACTGCCATGACCCGGACGCTGCCCCGAGGCCCAGTGCGAGCAGGACGAGCGGAGCGATTCTGCGCTGCCAGCGCAGGGAGCCGGAGTGGGGCCTTTCCGGCTCCCTGATCTCGGCGGCCGCTTCCACGGGAGAAGAAACCATGGGTTCACCCTTCTTCGTGCCGGCCGTCGTTGGCCGGCGGTTGAGTCGTTGTCTTGTTACTTCGCCTGGAGGGGTTCGTAACGGGTGCGCATGTCGGCAAAGACCTGCTGGGTCGCTTCCGCATTTGAGAAGCTGTTAGGCACGAACCGGTCCCCGATCTGCTTGATGACCTCGGCGTCTTTGCTGCAGGTTTCGACGCCGCTTTCGAGCTTGTCGGAAACCTGCTGCGGCAGGCCCTTGGGGGCGAAGAGACCGTAGACCGAAGTCGTCTTGACGTCGTAGCCGGCCTCCTGGGTCGTGGGAGCGTCGGGGAAGGCCTCCGAGCGCGCTTCACCGGCAGCAGCGAGCGGGACGAGGGCGCCGGCCTTCACCTGGGCCTCAACGTCGACGTAGTCGTTGACGAATCCGGCGTCGATGTGGCCGCCCAGCAGGTTGGTGATGAGTTCGGCGCTGCCGGAGGTGGGAACCAGTGCGAACTCGATGCCGCTCTCCTTCTGCACGCGCTTGAGTTCAGTGGCCAGCGAGCTGGTTGCCCCGGGAACACCGATGGAGATCTTCCCCGGGTTCGCCTTGGCGGCGTCAAACAACTCCTGCAGGGTCTTGTACGAAGAGTCCTTTGGCACAGCGAACAAGGTGGGGATCGCTGCCATGGTGCCCAGGGCCTGGAAATCGTCCTGGGAGTAGGCCAGGTCGTTGCTCATTGGGTTCAGGACCATAGGCCCGTTGGTGCTGAGGCCTACGGTGTAGCCGTCGGGCTTGGCGCCGGCCAGCTTTTGCATGGCCACCGCACCTGCTCCGCTGTCAAGGTTCTCCACCACGAAAGTGCCGCCCAGCAGCTTTCCAAGGCAGGCCCCGTAGGCACGCGCCGTCGTGTCGGATGGACCTCCCGCTGCATAGGGCATAACGAACGTAATGGACTTGGTCGGGTAGCCCTCGGTCGATGCTTTAGAAGCACCGGAGCAGGCTGTAACGGTAAGGGCAAGGCCGGCGACAGTGACGGCAGCGGAGAACACGCGAGTCTTATTCAAGGTAACCTCTGATGATTTCGGGCTGAAGTTGAGAGTGCACTCCGCAAGGAGTGCCCTCTCAGTAAACAGGATTGTGACCCCGGGCACAACTGCCGCGGGTGATTTTAATCATTCGTTAAAAGATGCGGACTCAAGCAGGGAGACGCTCAGCGCCGCCCGGGGTTTCATGAAGGCGTCCCACAGCGGCCCGGTTGAGAGCCACCGCAGAGGATCCATCAGGGCCAGGCTGCGCGGGACGAATACCTTGCGCTGGCGCGCGGCCATCGCACCGACGAGCAGGCCGGCGCAGGCGTCCGTGCTGGACACCACGCTGAAGGGCCACGGAAGGGAGCGGCTCTCCCCGGCCCGGCTTCCCGCCCCGGAAATCATGCCGGTGCTCACCCATGCCGGATGCGCGACGCCCACGTCAACGCCCTTATGGGCCAGTTCCAGCCGAAGCGCCCCGCCAAAGGCCTCCACGCCCGCCTTGGAGGCGGCATACGCGTTGGCCCGCGGAACATTCTTCAACGCGGCGGCCGAACTCATGAGCAGGTAATAGCCCCGGTTTGCGGTGACCTCCTCCAGGGTAGCCTTGACGGTCCTGATTACCCCGCCAAGATTGACGTCGACGATCCGCAGCAAGTCCTCGGTGCTGGAAGCGGCCACGGTGGAGGCACTGCCGATGCCGGCGCAGGCAAAGACGATGTCCAGCCGGCCGAAGTGCTCCACTGTCCGTCGGGCTGCGCCCTGCAAGGACACGTGGTCCGTCACATCCGCTGCCGTGGCCAGGTGGCCGTCACCCAGCGTGGAGACAAGCTGGTCCAGGGCTGGCTGGTCGCGGTCAACGAGGGATACGTATGCTCCTGCCGCGGCCAGCCGGTGAGCCGTGGCCACCGCGATACCTCCGGCACCGCCGGTGATCAGCACTACCTTGCCCCGCAGCCTGTCCGGCGCCGGCGACCGGCCAACCCCTCTCCCATCCGCCTTCGGGGGATTCATGGATTGGAATCTCATCCCATGTACGACCCTCCGTTGACGTCAACCGTGACACCCGTGACGAAGCCGTTTTCGACGGCGGCCAGGTACTGGACGGCCTGGGCGACATCACTGGCGAGTCCCAGCCGGCCTACCGGGATGCGGCTGAGATAGTTCCGGTTGACTTCATCGGAGACGCCGGCCGCCATGCCGGAGTCGATCCGCCCCGGGGCGATGGCGTTGACGGTGATGCCGAACGGTGCCAGTTCCCGGGCGAAGGAGCGGGTCAAGCCGAGCAGGCCCGTTTTGGTCGCGGCATAGTGGACCCCGCCGAGCCTGCCGCCGTCCCGTCCTGCCAGGGATGACATATTGACGATCCTGCCGAAACCGGTGTTCTTCATGTGCGGCACCAGCGCCTGGATACCCAGGAACGGTCCCGTGAGGTTCACCGACAGAACGCTCGTCCACTCGTCCAGGGGGACTTCATCACCCGGGATTTTCTGCCCGTCCCGTTTCGGGGAGATGCCGGCATTGTTGACCAGTACCGTAGGGGTTTCCGGGGTGGCCTCCACCGCCTCGGCAATCCGCTTCCAGTCGCCGGGCTCGGTGACATCACAGTGCAGCGTCTGCAGGGATCCGCCCTGCGGATGCAGGTCCGCCTGGAGGCCGGCCAGTGCGGAGTTCGAGGCATCCACGGCGATCACCCGGTCCCCGCTGGCCAGGAATGACTCCACGATGCTGCGGCCGATGCCCCCGGCCGCGCCGGTGACGACGGCTGTTCGTTGGTGCTGCGGGTTGTTACTCATGCTTTCTCCGTTCCTCGTTGAACGGGAGGCGTGCCTCCTTTTAGGCACCCCCCCGGTGGGGCCGTTAGCGCACTCCGGCCAGGGCTTCTTCCCTGGCTTCGTCCAGGGATCCGGCCAGATAGGGTTCAGGGTCAAAGGGTGCGTTGACCTGGCGGAAGGTATAGGCCGGTTCCGGCCACAGGGTGGTCAGCCGCCCGTTGCGGTGGTCCACGTACCAGCTGCTGCAGCCGCCGTCGAGCCATACAGTGCCCTGCGCCAGCTGGTCCACACGATCCATGAAGGCATCCTCCGCTTCCCTGCTCACCTCCAGTGCCGGCACCGCGGCTTGGTCGCGGAAGGTCACCGCGGCCATGATGTAGTCGATTTGGGCCTCGGCGATGTAGACGGCGGAGTTGTGACCCAGCCCCGTGTTGGGCCCGTTGATGATCCACAGGTTCGGGAAACCGTGCACGGCCGTGGTGGCGTAGGCCTGCATGCCGTTCGCCCAGCGTTCACTGAGCGGCTGGCCGTCGCGGCCAAAGATACGGTAGGCGATGGGCAGATCCGTCGCTTCAAAACCCGTGCAGGCGATGATGACGTCCAGTTCGTGGCTGCCCCCGTCTCCGCCGACTACACGGTTGCCCTCCACACGCGTGACGCCGCCGGTTTCCAGGCGGACGTGGTCCTGCGTGAACGTGGGATAGTAATCGCTGGACTTCAGCACCCGCTTGCAGCCGAACGTATAGTCCGGGGTCAGCTTCCGGCGGAGTTCCGGATCCTCAATCTGCCGGTGCAGATGGTCCAGGGCAACCTGGGCTGCGGCGGAGACCAGCGTCGGGGTGCCCCGGCGCTGGGCGTAGCGCTCCTCGTTGGACCAGAACATCTCCTCCCGCAGTTCCTGCATCACCTCGGGCATCTTGCGGAAAAGACCCTTTTCCTCCTCGGTGTAGGAACGGTCCGGACGCGGAGTCACGTACGGGGCGGAACGCTGGAACACGACGACCTCCCCGGCGATCTTTGCCACCTCGGGCAAAACCTGGATGGCCGTGGCTCCCGAGCCGACGATGCCCACCCGCTTGCCCGCCAGGTCAATCCCGTCATTCCACTGCGCCGAGTGGAACACTTCGCCGGAGAAGTCAGCCAGTCCCTCTATGTCTGGCATCTTCGGTTCGGATAAGTGCCCGACGGCGGTCACCAGGGTTTTGGCTGCAAACTCACCCTTGGGGGTGCTGACTTTCCACAGCGCTTCCGCCTCATCCCACCGGGCATCGGTCAGTTCGGCGCCGAAGACGATCCGTTCAAGGAGGTTCTCTTCCCGGGCGACGCTGCGCAGGTAGTTCAGGATTTCCTCCTGGGGGGCGAACATCCGGGACCACTCAGGGTTGGGTCGGAAGGAAAACGAGTACAGGAGCGACGGCACGTCGCAGGCCGCGCCGGGGTAGTGGTTGTCACGCCAGGTGCCTCCCACGTCCTCCGCCCGTTCAAGAATGATGAATGACCGTTCGCCCTCGCGGGCCAGCTTCGCACCCATGCCGAGGCCTCCGAAGCCGGTGCCCACGATGATGACATCGACCGGCGAACCGGGCGCGGGGTATCCCATAGGGGTACTTTCCACTGTTCCTCCAATGTGTGTGTTGTTGTGTGCTGGTCCCGACGGGCTAGACAAAGAGTGCTTCCCGGATCCCGCCCGCAGGAGCAGCGGCGGGGTCCGTCACGAATTCGTTGATGAGCTGGAACAGCTGGGCCGGTCGCTCCTGCGGGACGGCGTGACCACTGTCGATGACCGCGTAGCGGGCATTGGGAAGGCCTCCGAAGAGGAGCTGGGTCTGCCGGGCCGGCACCATCTGGTCGTGGGCGCCGGCGATGACCAGGGACGGAGCGGTAATCGCTGCAAGCCTGCCACTCAGATCGGCGACGGCGTTGAGCCGCATCTGTCCGGCGATCCCGTCCGGGAAGGTCCGGGCATCAACCAGGGCCCGGATATCGGCCTCGCCCCGGCCGGCCAGGAACGGGTGTCCATAGGCTGTCCAGGTGACGAATTCGCGCAGGAGATCCTGGTCCGACTCGAAAAGCTGCTTCCAGATCCGGTTGCGAAGCCGCTGCTGGGTGTCGGCCCTGACCCAGCCGGCCACCAGGGTCAGGCTTGACACGCTCTCGGGGCGGGAAGCGGCGAGGTCGGCCGCGACCAGGGCTCCCAGGGAGTAGCCGACGACATGTACCGGCTGTGCAGGAGCGCGCTGGTCAATGACAGCGGCGACCTGCGCCGACAATCCACCGAGGGTCAGTTCCCCGTCGGGGCTCTGCAGGTCAAGGGCCAGGACACGGTACCTGGCGGCGAGCATGGGAAAGAGGGTACGGAAATGAGTCTTGGCGCTTCCACCCGTTCCGTGGACCAGGACCACAGTGTCCCGCGAGTCCTCCGGCGCAAGCGTGTCGTGGAAAGGAACCGAGAGGCCCCCGACGTGGACGGCACCCTCGTTTGCATCTGGATGAATCTTCAATTCCAATCCCTTCGAATTTGACTGGCCGGTGCTGATAGCGATGAGGGGATCCGACCGGGTGCAGGAAACGCGCATCGCGCGATATTGAAAGTGCACTCCGTGCGGATTACACTCTCATAAAAGCATAAGAGTGATACGAAGCACAATCCCTGGAAGGGAAACAATGAAGATTACCGGCGCGGTCCTTGAGACCATCGGCTCCCCCCGTCCGTACGCCCAGTCCCGCCCGCTTTCCGTTGCGGAGCTTGACCTTGCCGGGCCAGGGCCCGAGGAAGTCCTGATCCGGATGGAGGCTGCGGGCATCTGCCACTCGGACCTCTCCGTCGTCAACGGCGACCGCCCCCGTCCCCTGCCCATGCTGCTCGGCCACGAGGCCGCCGGTACGGTCGTCAGTGTCGGCGCGGGTGTCGATGACCTCGAACCGGGCCAGCGCGTGGTCACGGTTTTCCTGCCGCGCTGCGAGGAGTGCCCCAACTGCCGCACCGGGGGCAAGCTGCCTTGCAGCGTCGGAACAGAATCCAACGGGGCCGGAACACTGCCCGGCGGATCCATCCGGCTCACGCGCGCCGGCCAGCCGGTCCGTCACCACGTCGGAGTCTCCGGCTTTGCAACCCATGCCGTGCTCAACCGTCGCTCGGTGGTTCCGGTCGGAAGCGACGTGCCGCCGGCGGTCGCTGCACTTCTTGGGTGCGCCGTGCTGACCGGCGGCGGGGCCGTCATCAACGCGGGAAACCCCCAGGAGGGGCAGAACATCATGATCGTCGGCCTTGGAGGCGTCGGCATGGCAGCGCTGCTGACCGCCGTCGCAGTCTCCTCAGCGTGGGCTGAACCCGCCCGGATCATCGGCATCGACGCGAACCCGGAGAAACTGATCACAGCGCGGGAACTGGGGGCAACAGAAACGTACTCGCCTGCCGAGGCCGCGGAACTGGGCATCCGGGCCCACCTCGTCATCGAGGCGGCCGGCCACCCCCGGGCCTTCGAAACCGCGGTACAAGCCACGGCGCCCGGCGGCACCACGGTGACGGTCGGACTGCCGGCTCCGGGAGCGCTGTCATCCATTGAACCGCTGGGGATTACGGCCGAGGCCCGCACCATCGTCGGTTCCTACCTGGGCTCCGCAGTGCCCGCCCGGGATATTCCGGTTTACGCGCAGATGTGGCGCGAAGGAAGGCTGCCCGTCGAAAAGCTGGCCTCGTCGGTGATCACCCTGGACAAGATCAATGAGGCGATGGATGAACTCGCCGATGGAAACGCCATCCGCCAGATCGTGATGTTCAATTGAGTGTTATCGGCACCAGAACTGCAACCCGGCGGCTGCGAACGGCCGTCCGGTACCTAACCGCTGATAGGGGCGTTAATAAAGGATGAAGACGATGACTTCGGAGGCCACCGCCTCTGGTGCTCCCGTCGGGCTGCGTGAGAAGGCCCGGATCGAGCGCTACCAGAACATCCGCGCCGCAGCAGAACAGCTCTTCAACGAGCGGGGCTACGAGCACACCACCACCAAGGAAGTGGCCGAGCTTGCCGGGGTCGGAGAGGCCACCCTCTTCCGCTACGTCAGTAACAAGCACGAGCTGCTGCTGCTGGTTATCGGCGAGCGCATGGATATGACGCTCCAGGCCATCGAGGACGCGGACAAGGAACTTGCCGCCAATACTTCCACCGCGCGGGACTATGTGGAGCGGCTCTACGCCATCTTCCGTGCACGCGCCCGGTTCTACGCAACCGACCCGGAGAACGTCACGAGCTACCTGCACCACGGCTTCAAGGCCGGAAGCCAGCTTGGGGCCCAAAGCATTTCTCAGGGCGACCGGGTTATCGTTCTGATCGCCGCCATCCTCGACAACGCGAGGGACGCAGGGTACCTGAGCGCCGACGTCGACTCCCTGGTCGTTGCGCAGAATTGCAACGGAACCTACATCCACGAAGTTCTGCGCACCCCGGCGCGCGGATTCCGCCCAGAGGATCTCTGGGAAAAACTCCGCGAGCGCCTTCGCGTTCAGATCGAGCCGCTTTTCCGGTTTTGAAAGATCCAGTGCTAATCAGCTGCATGCTAAATCAGGAGCCACGTGCACCTGAGCGCACACGCCCAACTGTTCGCAAAGACGAAGCCTCCAAGCCCGTTCCCGTGCGCAGCTGCTCCCACATGGAGCAATAGGCGCAGCAGATGGAACTTGGGGCAAGCCCTACCTCTGAACAGAGTTAGGCCGAAGTTACGCAGGTTGAGACCCGATCGTCGCCGACGAGGCAGGCTACTGGGACATCGGGGCGGGTCTTGTTGACGTGAGAGTCCGATTTCTCTTGTCTTCCACCCTCGGCTTGGGGATGGCTCTTCGACCACTATCCAGTTGGGTACACCCAAAACTGGACGGCCACGTTTGCCGCCGTCTGCATCACCATCACGCCCCTGCTGCTGGTCTTCCTCGTGCTGAACAAAGCCATGATCCAAGGCCTGGAGAGCGGTGGGAGTAAGGGATGACAGCAGGAACAGCCGGATATACTCCTCAAGGAGGGCTCATGAATTCGCAGGAGAATAGTTCGGTCACACCGCTGGGTGCGGCTGCACCCCTCGGACGTCCCGGGCGGCCTCAACCCGTCACGCTCCGGCAGGTAGCCGAGGCCGCGGGCGTTTCGACTGCCACCGTCTCCCTGGTAGTGAACAAGAAAAAGACTGCCCGGATATCCGACGAAACCCGCCAGCGCGTGCGGGACACCATCCGGGACCTGGGCTATCGGCCGAATGCCATGGCGCAAACCCTGGTCAGCGGGAGTTCGCGGTTCATCGGGCTCGTAGCCGATGCCATTGCCACCACCCCTTTTGCCGGCCAGATCATCCACGGCGCCCAGGATGAAGCCTGGAAGCACGGCTACGCACTTCTCATCGCCAACACCGAAGGCAACCGCGAGCTGGAGACGGACGCGATTGCCATGATGCTCGAATACAAGGTGCGCGGAATCCTCTACTCCACCTGGTTCCACCGGCCCACGGACATCCCGGCCTCCCTGAAGGAGTCGGACTTCGTCCTCGTCAACTGCTTTTCCACGGAACCAGGCTCCCGGGCCGTGGTCCCGGATGAAATACAGGGCGGCCGTTCAGCCACGGAGATCCTGCTGAAACACGGTCACCGCCGGATCGCCTTCATCAACGCCACCATCCCTGCCCCGGCTAAGGACGGACGACTCCAGGGCTACAGGGAAGCGCTGGAAGCGGAAGGCATCCCGTTCGACGCGGGCCTGGTCTTGGAAGCCTACCCAGACCAGGAAGGCGGGTACGGAGCGACCGAGGAACTCCTCAAGCGCGAAGCCACTGCCGTGTTCTGCTACAACGACCGAATGGCGATGGGACTATACGACGGGCTACGCGAGCACGGGCTCTCCATCCCCGAGGACATAGCAGTGGTGGGATTCGATAACCAGGAAGTCATCGCCGCCCACGTCCGGCCCCCACTTTCCACCGTAGCCCTCCCCCACTACGAACTGGGCGCAGCCGGAGTGCGGATGCTCCTGGGCCTTGAAGAAGGACCGGCCGCTGACCCCACAAAAATCCACTGTCCCGCCGTGGAACGAAACTCGGTGCGGGCTCTGGCCCCCGCATAGCCGCACCCAGGAATTGGCCAGTGCCGCCGCCAGCGAGCGATGACGGCGACGAACCGTGCCTTCGCCCGTACAGCCATGTCGAGCCTGCCGGATTCCAGTGGTGGTTTCCGACAGGCTCGATCACCGCTACTGATCAGCGATGCAGGCGGTTGAGTATTACCGTCCGATGACGCCGGAGACCTCAAGAAGATCTCCGAGCGTGCCCATCACCCTGTCCGTGACCTCGCCGACCCCGCCAATCCCGTCAACCCTGGCGAGGATGCCGCGGCCGGCATACTTGGCCACCACGGCCTCGGTCTGCTCGTGGTACAGGTCCAGCCGGTGCCGGATGACGGCTTCCGTGTCGTCGCTCCGGCCGGTTTCCTTGGCACGGCCCAGCAGGCGCGTGACCAGCTCCTCGTCGTCAGCGGTCAGCTGCAGGACGACATCGAGCTTCTGGTCACCGTTGGCCAGGATTGAGTCAAGATAGTCCACCTGTGCCGTGGTCCGAGGGTAGCCGTCCAGGAGGAAGCCGGCGTCCACGTCATCCTCGCTGAGGCGCGACCTGACCATTTCGTTGGTGACGCTGTCCGGAACGAAATCCCCGTTGTCCATGTACTTTTTCGCCTCCACGCCCAGCGGTGTCTCGCCCTTGACGTTGGCGCGGAAGATGTCGCCGGTGGAGATCGCCACAACGCCGAGGCGTTCGGAGATCTGTTCCGCCTGCGTTCCCTTGCCCGAACCGGGCGGGCCAATAATCAGCATTCTGGTCATTCAGATGTCCCTTCGTGGTGCCGCTTTTTTGTCGGTGGTGCCCTCAAGCAGGGTACGACGGCGGGAGGTCCCGCCGTCGTACCGGGCCTTTTGTGCTGCTACCGGTAGTTATGGTGCAGCGGGCGGTCAGGTGCGGGCGTGCCTGACAAGGGTGCTGCTTCTAGAAGAAGCCGAGCTTGTTCTCTGAGTGGCTTACCAGGAGGTTCTTGGTCTGCTGGTAGTGGTCCAGCATCATGGAGTGGTTTTCACGTCCGATGCCCGAGGACTTGTAGCCGCCGAACGCTGCCCCGGCAGGGTAGGCGTGGTAGTTGTTCACCCACACCCGGCCGGCCTGGATCTCGCGGCCGGCACGGTAGGCCACGTTGCCGTTGCGCGACCAGACGCCGGCGCCAAGGCCGTACAGGGTGTCGTTGGCGATGCTGACTGCGTCCTTGTAGTCGCCGAAGCGTGCAACGGAGACCACCGGGCCGAAAATCTCCTCCTGGAAGATCCGCATCCAGTTGTGCCCCTCAAAAATGGTCGGCTGGACATAGAAACCGCCGGCCAGGTCCCCGTCAAGCTCCGACTGCGCACCGCCGGCCAGGATTTTGGCGCCCTCTTCGAGTCCGATGTCGATGTAGGAGAGGATCTTCTCCATCTGGCCCACGGAGGCCTGGGCGCCGATCTGGGTGTTGGTGTCCAGCGGGTTGCCCTGGATGATCTGTTCTGTCCTGGCCACGGCATCAGCCATGAAGGAATCGTAGATACCGTCCTGGACGAGGGCACGGGACGGGCTGCTGCAGACTTCGCCCTGGTTGAAGGCGTACAGGGTGAAGCCCTCCAGTGCCTTGTCGTAGAAGGCATCGTTGGTGTCCGCGACGTCGTTGAAGAAGATGTTCGGGCTCTTGCCGCCGAGCTCCAGCGTGACCGGGATCAGGTTTGCGCTGGCGTACTGGCTGATGAGGCGCCCGGTGGAGGTCTCGCCGGTGAACGCGATCTTGCGGATACGGGGGCTGGAGGCCAGCGGCTTACCCACTTCCGCCCCGAAGCCGTTGACGATATTCAGCAGGCCCGCAGGCAGCAGGTCCGCAATGAGTTCCGCCAGGACCAGGATGGAGGCCGGGGTGTTGGAAGCGGGCTTGAGCACCACCGCGTTGCCGGCCGCCAGGGCAGGAGCCATCTTCCAGACGGCCATCAGGATGGGGAAATTCCACGGGATAATCTGACCCACGACGCCGAGGGGTTCGTGGAAGTGGTAGGCCGTGGTGTCGTCGTCGAGCTGGGACAGCCGTCCTTCCTGGGCGCGGATGGCGGAGGCAAAGTAGCGGAAGTGGTCCGCCGCGAGCGGAATGTCCGCATTCAACGTTTCGCGGATCGGCTTGCCGTTGTCCCACGATTCGGCGACGGCGAGCATCTCAAGGTTCGCGTCGATCCGGTCGGCGATCTTGTTCAGCACGGCGGCGCGCTCGGTGGCCGAAGCCTTGCCCCACGCCGGTGCGGCCTTGTGCGCGGCATCGAGTGCGAGCTCAACGTCCGCGGCGGCGCCGCGGGCCACCTCGGTGAATTGCTTTCCGTTCACCGGGGAAACGTTCTCGATGTATCGGCCGGTCGTTGGAGCCACCCATTCTCCGCCGATCCAGTTCTCATAGCGGTCCTTGAACTGGACCTTGGATCCTGATTGGCCGGGCTGTACATAAACAGTCATGGTCACTCTGAGGTGTACTACTGATGTGAGACACAGTTTGAAAGGATTGTGCCCATGTCTGCTCGACCAACCTATTCCGATGAGTTCAAGGCTGATGCCGTTGCGCTGGT
>NZ_JBTNDK010000012.1:0-127225 GCF_054511035.1 Pseudarthrobacter sp. MDT1-22
CAATCCGCTCGGGATCCAGCCCGGGGGCCCGCTTCACGGATTCGGTGATGACGTGGGCGGCAAGGTCATCCGGGCGGACGGCGGCAAGGCCGGAGCCGAACTTGCCGAACGGGGTGCGCACGGCGTCGTACACAAAAGCCTGATTCATAACTGGTCCTCAAAATTCTGCGCGGTTCCCAACTAGGTAGCACGAACTGTCGTTTTGAGGGCTCATAACGACAGTTAGTGCTACCTAGTTGGGTGGGTGGGTGGGCTAGTGGGGTGGGGTGGGCGCGTTATCCGGGGTGGTGGGTGGGGTGGCGGCGTCCAGTTCTTGGAATACCTGCTGGGCGGTCTTGAAGGCTGTGTTGGCGGAGGGAACTCCGCAGTAGATGGCGGTCTGCAGCAGGATTTCCTTGATCTCGTCCCGGCTCAGGCCGTTGGTGATGGCCGCGCGGATGTGCATGGCCAGCTCTTCCCAGTGCCCGTGCGCCACCATCGCGGTGATGGTCACGGCCGAGCGCATCTGCCGCGAGATGCCCGGCCGGGTCCAGATGCCACCCCACGCGATCCGCGTGATCATGTCCTGGAAGTCGTCGGTGAATTCGTCCTTGTTGGCGTTGGCCCGGTCCACGTGCGCGGCGCCCAACACTTCGCGGCGGACCACCATGCCGCCGTCGTAAATCTGCTGGCTGGTGGCGTCCGGCTGGACGACGCCGTGCCGTTCATCGCCCGGAAGTTCTGCGCCGCTCATTTGGCTGCTCCACGGGATTCGCTCCAGGTGATGAGGCTCCGCAGCAGGTCAGCAACGTGGGCGGGCGCCTCGGCCGGGGCCAGGTGGGCCACTCCCCCGAGCGTCACGGCGTTCGCAGTGCCGCCCCCGGCGGTAATGCCGGCAACAATTTCTTCCGCGAACGACGGCGGCACAACAGTGTCTGCCGCACCCGCCACTGCCTGGGTGGGGACGGTGATGCTGCCGAGTTCGGCACGGACGTCAAAGCCGGCAAGGGCTTCGCAGCAGAAAGCGTAGCTGAAGCGGTCGGTGTCGCGGAGGGCATGCAGGAGCCGGCTGCTCCGCTCGGGCTCACGGTCCATAAAGCCCGGCGCGAACCAGCGCTGCGCGGAGCCCTGGATCATCACGGGAGTGCCCTGGCTGCGCACGGTTTCGGCACGTTCCAGCCACGCCTCGGGGGTGCTGATCTTGGCCCCGGCGCACTGGATGGACAGGCTCTTGAGGCGTTCGCCGTGCTTGATGCCCAGCTGCAGGCCGGTGGCACCGCCGAGCGAAACCCCGGCGTAGTGGAAGACTTCGCCCGGGGCGATCGAGTCCACCAGGTCCACCACTGAATCCGCCAGGCCCGCGACGTCGAAGGTCTCGGTTGCGGCGGGTGAGACGCCGTGCCCGGGCAGGTCCCAGGCCACCACGTCGTAGTCGTTGCTGAGCAGGGTGGCCGCGTCGGACCACAGGACGGAGGACGTACCCAGTGATGGTCCAACCACCAGCAGGGGACGATCGCCAAAAGCCCGTTCGGGCGACAGCAGAACTGCCTTCAGGGTCGGTTTAGCCACGGTTGGCTCCGTTCTGGGTAGGTTTGGAAAAGTCGGGGTACGCGGCCAGGATGCGTCGCGATATTTCGGCTGCCTGGCCCAGGTAGCTGGCCGGGTCCAGGAGTTCGTCGAGCCGCAGATCGGTGAGCACGCCCGCCGGGATAGCCTCGCGGAGCAGCCGGCGGTAGGTGGCGCCCTGCTCGGCGGCGGGCGCCTGGAGCGCCCGGTCCACCACGGCCTGCAGCTGCTCCTTCCCGCTGCGGCCATCCTGTTCGGCCAGCAGCGGGGCAACTGCGGCGCCCACGCCTTCGGCCAGCAGCAACGGGCCGGCGAGCTCGAGGTTGCGGCGCATGGCGTCGGGGAAAACCTGCAGGCCCTCGGCAAGTTCCCGCAGGTGCCCGGCCGCGCCAAGTGCCAGGCGGAGAAGCTGGCGCAGGGCCGGCCATTCCGTATGCCAGGCGGCGTCGGGGCGTTCGTCGTTGAAGTTGGCGGCGGCCAGGTGCAGCTGGGCCACCAGCTGCGGCGCCTGGAGTGCGGCGCTGCGGATGAGAACCGACAACACGGGGTTCTGCTTCTGCGGCATGGCCGAGGAGACGCCGCGTCCGGCGGCGCGCGGTTCGCCGAGCTCGGCCACCTCGGGCCGGCTCAGGAACAGAACGTCGGTGGCGATCTTGCCGGCGGCATCCAGCGCCGAGGCCAGGGCATGTCCGAGGGACGTGACGGCCAGACGGTTGGTGTGCCAGGGCGCGGGCGCCGCGGCCAGGCCCAGTTGCCGGGCCAGTGAGTCGGCCAGATCAAAGGGGCTGGTGGCCGAGCCGGAAGTGAGCACGGTTCCGGCGGCCAATGTTCCGGCCGCCCCGCCGAACTGCACCGGGAACTGCACGGTGCCCAGCTGCCGGCCCGCGGCGGCCAGCCCATGGAACCACTGCGCCGCCCGCAGCCCGAACGTATACGGAAGCGAGTGCTGGGTCAGGCTCCTGCCCACGCCCAGCGTGTCCGCATGCTGCTCCGCCAAGGAGGCGAGCGCCGCCGTCGTGCATTTCAGGTCCGCAAGCACCGCCTCAACGGTGTTGCGCGCGAGCAGCATCAGAGCCGTGTCCAGAACGTCCTGGCTGGTCAGCGACGCGTGGACCGCCTTTACTGCGCCGATGCGGGCACCGTCCAACGCCGAGACATGCGTCCGCAGATCTGCCAGCAGCGGGATGACGGGGTTGCCGCCGCCCTGGGCCCGGAGCGCGATGTCTGCTGCGTCGTACCGCCCCGCCTCGGCGGCGGAGGCCACGACGGCGGCGGAACCGGCAGGCGCCAGGCCCGCCTTCTCCAGCACGGCGGCCCAGCCGGACTCGACGGCGAGGATCGCCGCCAGCACCGTGCGGTCACCGGTCAGCGCCGTCACCAGGGGCGACGCCGAGACAGGACTGAGCAGGCCGACGTCGCCGTCCGCAGCGGTTCCGAAGTGGCCGGTACCTTCCATGCCGGCGGCGTCCGTCACTGGAAGTCCAGGAAGACTGTTTCGCCCTCGCCCTGCAGGCGGATGTCCCAGGTGAGTCCGCCGTCGGGATCGCGGCGGGCCATGAGGGTCTTGCGGCGGTCCGGGTCCAGGGAGCTGAGCAGCGGGTCCTTGGCGAGGGCTTCCTCGTTTTCCGGCAGGTACATGCGGGTGAAAAGCCGGTTCATCAGGCCGCGGGCAAATACGGCCACGGAGATGAAGGGTGCGGCACCGGGTCCGGTGGGGCCGGGGTTCACGGTGGTGAAGGTGTACACGCCGGAGTGGCCCACGGACGCGCGGCCCCAGCCGGTGAAGGTGTAGCCGTCGCGGACCAGGGAGCCGGTCTGCTGCACGATCCTGCCGTCGGCGTCGGGCTGCCAGATCTCCAGGATGGCGTCCGGGATGGTCTCCCCGGCGCCGTCGTAAACGGTGCCCTGGAGGCGGAGGGAACCGGGCGAGCCGGGAGCCAGGAGTTCGTTGTCCTTCTCGAACGGCAGGGCGTAACCGTAGAACGGGCCGACGGTCTGGCCGGGGGTGGGAACAAGATTGGTGGTTGTGCTCATGTTATTCCTCGTCTCCTGCTGCGCCGAGCGCCTCGTTTTCGGTCCAGGTCCGCTTGGAACCGGTGAGGACGATGTCCCAGTTGTAGCCCAGCGCCCACTCCGGCTCGGTCAGGTTGTGGTCGTAGCTGGCCACCAGCCGGTCGCGGGCGTCCTGGTCCACGATGGACTGGTAGATGGGGTCCAGCGGGAAGAGCTGGTCCCCGGGGAAGTACATCTGCGTGACGATCCGCTGCGTGAACTCCGTGCCGAACATGGAGAAGTGGATGTGGGCCGGCCGCCAGGCGTTGACGTGGTTCTTCCATGGGTAGGCGCCGGGCTTGATGGTGGTGAACCGGTACGAGCCGTCCGGGCCGGTGATGCAGCGGCCCACTCCGGTGAAGTTGGGGTCCAGCGGCGCCGGGTGCTGGTCGCGTTTGTGGATGTAGCGGCCGGACGCGTTGGCCTGCCAGATTTCCACGAGCTGCCCGGCCACGGGGCGGCCGTCGCCGTCCAGGACCTTGCCGGCCACGATGATCCGCTCGCCCTGGGGTTCGCCGTTGTGCTGGATGGTCAGGTCCGATTCCAGGGCGTGCACGTCCTGGTGGCCGAACGCCGGCGAGTACAGCTCAATGGTTTCCGGGTCCGCGTGGTGCAGGCTTTTGGTGGGGTGCCGCAGGATGCTGCTGCGGTATGGCGCGTAGTCCAGCCGGGGCTGGGTCTCGGCCGAGGCG
Source organism: Pseudarthrobacter sp. MDT1-22 (assembly GCF_054511035.1). Lineage (NCBI taxonomy): Bacteria > Bacillati > Actinomycetota > Actinomycetes > Micrococcales > Micrococcaceae > Pseudarthrobacter > Pseudarthrobacter sp. MDT1-22. The sequence continues at coordinate 4,290 of NZ_JBTNDK010000012.1, forward strand.
CCGTCCTTGAGCGCCCGCGCGTAGGCATCGCCCATGGCGTTTATCTCTGCACTGAGATCCTGCTGTGTCTCCACTGCGGCCTCCTCTTCTCTGGTTGTTGCTTCTGAGTGGTGGTGCTGTCTTTACCGGTGCTGCAGGTGGTCGTACTGGACTGCGTGGCGCACGGGGGCGTTGGGGGCGCCGTAGCCGTCGTAGGCCGCGCGGCGTTCCACCATTTCGAAGAACACACTGCCCACGGTGGCCGTGTAGAAGTGGAGGAATTCGCCATCCGCGTCCCGGTCGTACAGCAGGTTCAGTTCCTGCAGCGTGGCCAGGAAGTCCGGTACCAGCCCGAAGCGTGCGTCCAGGTCCTCGTAATAGTTGGCCGGGATCTGCAGGAACTCCAGCCCGCGGGCCTTGCAGTCCCTGGCGGTGGCCACCAGGTCATCCACGGCGAAGGCGATGTGTTCCTGGTAGGTCCTGCGCTGCTGGTTCAGCGGCGCCAGGTTCAGCACCAGCCGCACGGCGCGGTCCCCGGTGGCCATGACCTGCGAGCGGACCAGGCCGGTGGGGCTGGGCACCTCCGCGAACGGCTGCGGCTCCAGGGCCAGGGCGCTTGTGTAGAAGAGGACGGCCTCGTCGAAATGCTGCCACGGCTGCGCCAGGTTGACGTGGTCGATCACGGCGGAGGGTCCGGCGGCTGGCTTTTCGAGCCCCTCCCCGAATTCGCTGGTCCAGGCCGCGGTGCCGTCGGACGTGCCCTGGCACAGGAAGATCTCCGTGGAATCCGGGGCGGCGAAGCCCTGGAACACTTCCTCGTTGGCCTGGCTCTTGCGCGGGACCGCGGGGGCCTTCAGCTGCTGGGCGCGGGCAGCGGCAATCACAGGGGAGGCGACGTCAAAGCCAAGGGCACCAATGGCAGGAGCGGTGGCGGGCGACGCATCCCCCGCTGACGTGCCCACCGTTGAGTCGTCCCCGTCTGCTGGTGCGGCCTCGTTGATGATCACCCGGGCGTGGCCCAGGCTCCAGAGCTGCACGTCCTTGGTGCGGTGCCGGCCGTTGAACTCGAAGCCCAGCTGGCCCAGGACGGTTTCCAGTCCTTTGGTGTCCGCGGCCCTGACTTCGGCGAAGTTGTAGCCTGCCGGTTCGGCTACCTGCGGGAGCGTGGCGAGTTCCATTGGATAACGACGGCGGCCGGGGGCACGGGTGCCAGCGGCACCCGTGCCCGTCTCGCCGTCAGAAGCAGCATCCAGCCACTTGGCGCTCTGCTCCTCCAGCCAGATGAGCGAGCGCATGGCGTCGACGGCGGTGCGCTCCACGTCCGACTGGCGGAAGACGTCGTTGAAGATTTCCAGCGACACCGGGCCGCTGTACCCCGCCCGGACCACGTGGCCCATGAACTTGGCGAGCTCGAACTGGCCCTCGCCCGGGAACACCCGGTAGTGCCGGCTCCAGGAGAGGACGTCCATGGAGAGCTTGGGGGCGTCTGCCACCTGGACGAAGAAGATCTTGTCCGGGTTGAAGGCCTCGATGGGGGCGGTATCCCAGTTGCGGGAAAGGATGTGGAAGGAATCCAGGCAGGTGCCCAGGTTGGGGTGGTCCACGGCTTCCACCAGCTTGTGGGCGTGCTCGTAGTCGTTGACGTATTTGCCCCAGGCCAGGGCCTCGTAGGCCGCCTTGACGCCGTGGTCCCCGGCCAGCGCAGCCAGTTGGCCGAGCTGTTCCACCCGGAGGTCGTCGCTGTCGATGCCGGCGGTGGCCACATTCGAGCAGACCAGGACGGTGTCCATGCCCAGCCGCGCCATGAGCTTGAATTTGGCTTCGGCACGCCGGAGGTTGGCGGCCAGGAGGTCTTCGGACACGCTGTCGAAGTCGCGGAACGGCTGGTAAAGATCCAGCGTGAGGCCGAGGTCCGCCGCCATCTTGCGGACGTCCTCGGGCGTGAGCGGCGACGTGACCAGGTCCTGCTCGAAGATTTCGATCCCGTCAAAGCCGGCGATGGCGCAGGCCTGCATCTTTTCCTTCAGGGTGCCGGAGAGGCAGACCGTAGCGATTCCGGTGCGCATCAGGCAGCCACCTCTTCCTTGGCCACAAGCTCCAGGAAGTGGCCGCGCATACGGTCAGCGTCGGCTTCCTGCCCGGTGAAAATCCGGAAAGAGTCCGCCGCCTGGCCCACGGCCATGCGGCCGCCGTCCAGGACCTCGCAGCCTTTGGCGCGGGCGCCGCGGACCAGTTCGGTGTCGATCGGGCGGTAGACGATGTCCGCCACCCAGTGCCGTGTTTCCAGCAGGTCCAGGTCCAGCGGGACGCCCGGGTGGGCGGCCATGCCCACGGGCGTGCAGTGCACCAGACCGTCGGCCAAGTGCATCAGCTGCGGCAGCTCCGCCGTCGTACGCGCTGTGACGGTGCGGCCCGGGAAGAAGCCGGCCAGCTCGGCGGCGCGTGCCGCGCAGCGGGCGGGGTCCACATCCACCAGGTCCAGCGCCTTCACGCCGGCCGTGAGCAGGGCATAGGCGACGGCGGACCCAGCACCTCCCGCGCCAAGCTGGACCACGCGGTCCAGCCGCGCGCCCGGAAGGCCGGAGGCAAGCGCGGCGGCGAAGCCGGAGAAGTCGGTGTTGTGGCCGATGAAACGGCCGTCCTCGATGACGACTGTGTTGACGGCCCCGAGCCTGAGTGCATCCGGCGAAACCTCGTCCAGGTGCGCCAGCACAAGCTGCTTGCACGGATGGGTGATGTTCAGGCCGTTGAAGCCCAGGCTGCGGGCACTCTTGAGCAGATCCCCCACGGCATCGCCGGAAAGCCCGAGCTCCAGCAGGTCAATGGGGCGGTAGAGGTAGCGCAGGCCCTGCACATCGCCTTCGCGTTCGTGCATGGGGGGAGTGAGTGACGGCATCACGCCATCGCCGACCAGTCCCACGAGGTAGGACTCAGTTCGATTGCTCATCCGGGCAGCTCCTTTTGATACGGCACCCGGCGGGCAGCGGCGCTCGAGGCGTCTGCGGCGGGTCGGGTGATAGGGATTACAGTACAACACTTGTTCACTTCTCGCACGATTGTTCTAGATGCGAACATTTTGGAGTTATTTACCGTTGCGGCAAGCGCGCTGCCAGCTCCGCCGCGGCATCCTGCAGCAGGGGCACATGGGCCAGCAGGGCTTCCATGCTGAGGCGGAACACGGGAACGGCGGTGGCAAGGGAGGCGAAGGCGTGGCCCTGAGAATTGAGCAGCGGCACGGCCACGGCGCGCATGCCGTTCTCGTTCTCCTCATCCATCACGGCATACCCCTGGCGGCGAACCAGTTCCATTTCGGCGCGGAAGGCACCCCGGTCCGTGATGGTGTGTTCGGTGAGCGCTTCCAACTGGAGCTCCTCGATCAGGGCTTCCCGCTCCGCGTCCTCGGCAAACGCCACGAGGGCCTTGCCCACGGCGGTTGCATGCAGGGCGCCAAGGTGGCCGGGGTCGCTGGTGACGCGAAACGCCTGGGGGCCGTCAACCTTGTTAACGGTGAGGTGATGATGGCCGTCGCGGACGCTGAGGATGGTGGCCTCCCCCGTCTGCTCGGTGACGCGACGCAGGACCGGCAGGGCCGTGCCGGCAAATCCGTGATGATTGGAGACCCGCTGCCCCAGCTGGAAGATGCGGAGGCCCAGGTGGTAGCGGCGGCCGTCCGGCTCATAGTCCACAAAGCCGTCGCGCGTCAGGGAACCCAGGAGGCGGTAGGTGGTGCTGAACGGAAGTTCGGCCCGGCGCGAGATCTCCGCGGCGCTGGCACCGCGGGGTTCGTCGCCCAGGAGGACCAGCAGGCCCAGGGCCTTGCCCACCATGTCGGTACGGTCACCCTTGGGCGGCTGTGACTCGGCGGCAACGTCATCGACTGCTGTGGTTTGATTCACACTCATACGTCGATGTTGCCACATCGTGGGAACTATTTCTAGATGGTGATTATTTTCTTGACAAGTGACTGCGCTCACAGCCATCATTGCTGTATCGCACAAGTAGCTCCCACCATGTGGCTACTGGTCCGGGTCTTTCAACGGACACCAGCCGCACCGCGCTCCGCCATCACTCAGGCAGGTGCGGCTGCGCCCTCCAGATCCATCCGCGACAACGTCGTCACATCAAAGGAACTCCATGAGCCAGACACTTCCGTCCGCCGGGCCGGGCACCGTTGCCCCGGCCGGGACGCCAAAGAAAGCAGCCCTCGCCAGCTTCCTGGGCAGCGCCGTCGAATACTACGACTTCTTCATCTTCGGTTCCGCCGCCGCCCTGATCTTCCCCACGGTGTTTTTCCCGGACGCCGGGGCCAACGCGGCCATCATGTCCTTCGCCACCTTCGGTTTCGCCTACGTGGCACGGCCGGTGGGCGCCGTCATCCTGGGCCACTTCGGTGACCGGGTGGGCCGGCGGAAGGTGCTGATGTTCACGCTGCTGCTAATGGGCGCGTCCACGTTCCTGATCGGCTGCCTGCCTGACTTCAACACCGTGGGCTGGTGGGCTCCGGCACTGCTGGTGCTGGCAAGGCTTTGCCAGGGTCTCTCCGCCGCGGGCGAGCAGGCCGGGGCGTCATCCATGACGCTGGAGCACGCGCCGGACAACCGCCGCTCCTTCTTCACCTCGTGGACCCTCACGGGCACCCAGGGCGGCCAGATCCTCGCCGCCCTCGTCTTCATCCCCGTCCTGGCCCTCCCGGACGAGATCAAGTACGGCATCGGCTGGCGCATTCCGTTCTGGCTCAGCGCTGTGGTGGTGCTGGTGGCGTTCTTCATCCGGCGCACACTGCACGAACCGCCGGCCTTCGAGGAAGCCCAGAAGACCGCCCAGATCTCCAAGCTGCCCGTTGCCGACCTCCTCAAGGACCACTGGCGCGATGTGCTCCGAGTGGTCTGCTGTGCCTTCATCGCCGCTGTCTCCACCGTGTTCGGCACCCTCGCCATCAGCTACGCCAAGACCGTCGCCGGTGTTGACGGGACCACGACGCTCTGGCTGGTCGTCGGCGCCAACCTGGTGGCCCTGGGCACCCAGCCGCTCTTTGGCATGCTCGCCGACAGGATCGGCCGCAAGCCGGTCTTCATCTACGGCGCACTCTCCAGCGCCATCCTCACGCCGGTCTTCCTGCTCAGCCTGGAATCCGGAAGCGTCCCGCTGATGTTCCTCGCAGCGATCGGGTTCTTCTCCTGCGGTTACGCTGCCTCCAACGCCGTCTGGCCGTCCTTCTACGCCGAGATGTTCAGCACCAAGGTCCGCTTCTCCGGCCTGGCCATCGGAACCCAGCTCGGCTTCCTGATGGCAGGCTTCGCTCCCGCCATCGTGGCAGCGATGGGCGGCATCAGGCCCGGCGGCTGGGTCCAGATCAGCATCTTCACCGCCGTCATCTGCGGGATCTCGGCCATCTCCGCCCTGACAGCCAAGGAGACCTTCAACGTCCCCACCAAGCAGCTTGGCCTGAAGTAGGCCCGGCAGCCCAGACGTTACAGCCCGGACGCTGCTGCCCAGTTGCTTACCGGAAGGCCCGGCGTGTCCCCAGGACGCGCCGGGCTTTTCCGTACCCGCGCGGGGCAGATGGGCTGGAACGTTCGACGGCGGGAAGCGGGCAGGGTGCCTACGGCCGTCCGGTGTCCAGGACCGAGGCAAGGTCGAAGCTGACCGGTTCCTCCAGTTGGGCGTAGGTGCAGGATTCGGGATCCCGGTCCGGCCGCCAGCGGTTGAACTGGGCAGTGTGGCGGAAGCGGTCGCCCTCCATGTGGTCATACCTGACCTCCACCACCAGTTGTGGCCGGAGCGGCACAAAAGACAGATCCTTGCCCGCGCTCCACCTGCTGCCCTCCGCGTTGCGCGGGGTCCGTTCGCCTTCCTCCTGCTTGGCCCAGGCCCAAGGATGACCGTCGAAGTCCGTGACCAGCGTCTGGAGTCCCTCGAACAACTCCTGCCGGCGCTTCATGGGGAAGGCGCCGATCACGCCCACGCTCGCCAGGCCGCCGTCGTCCTTGTACAGGCCCAGCAGCAAAGAGCCGATCGCGTCCGGTCCGCTCTTGTGCACGCGGTAGCCGGCCACCACACAATCGGCCGTACGTTCGTGCTTGACCTTGAACATCACGCGTTTGTCCGGCTGGTAGCTCCCCTCCAGCGGCTTGGCCACAATCCCGTCCAGGCCTGCACCTTCGAACTGCTGGAACCATTGCTCGGCGGTGGCCTTGTCCTTGGTCGCGGCGGTGAGGTGGACGGGAGCCTTGCTGGCGGCGAGCGCCTTTTCCAGCGCTGCCCGACGCTCGGCGAAGGGCCGGCCGGTGTAGTCGTCGTCGCCCAGGGCCAGCAGGTCAAAGGCCACAAACTTGGCGGGCGTCTGTTCGGCGAGGAGCTTGACCCGGCTGGCGGCAGGATGGATGCGCTGCTGCAGGGCATCGAAATCGAGCCGGTCACCGGAGGCCCCCACCAGGACAATCTCGCCGTCCAGCACACAGCGGGGCGGCAGGTTTTCCTTCAGGGCTTCCACGAGCTCAGGAAAATACCTGGTCATTGGCTTTTCGTTGCGGCTGCCGATCTCCAGCTCATCGCCGTCGCGGAAAATGATGGACCGGAACCCGTCCCACTTGGGCTCATAGCTGAGGGCCCCGTCGGGCATCCCGCTGACGGCCTTGGCGAGCATGGGCGGGACGGGAGGCATCACGGGAAGTTGCATAGTGCTCATTCTTGCCCGGGAGGCCCGCCGGCGGTAGGCCTGAACCGGCACGATGCCCAACTGAAGGCCGCAGCGGGGTTTGACGTGTGGGATTCGCCGAATCTGTAGTGCCGGCGGAAACGAATCGATCGCGGAGAACTAACCGGCTCCTAACGTTGAGGAAACCAGGGCGCAACATTGCCCAGCCACACTGGAAGTGCCGGCAAGCGCAGGCACCAGCTCCAGCCAGGAGGCCCCCATGTTGAAGGAAGCCAAAGCCCATGTAACAAGAGTCCGCGCCCTGGACCAGCTCCACCGCGGCGATGAAATCGAGGCCCGCCTCTCCGTAGGCCCCAGCTACGACGACGTGGTCATCCGCCGTGGCCGTGTCCAGGAGACAGCACCGGGAATCGGCGTTGTCTGGATCATGGACCATCACACCGGCTCGCGGAAAGCGATCAATACGGACGAATGCAGCGTCTGGCGCATTGCCTGACCGCGTGTTGGGCCGCTGGCGCAGCGCTACTTGCGGAATCTTGCACCCTTGAATCTTGTACTCCGGAGTCTTGCACGACGAGGGCGGGCGCAGTCAGTCAGGACTGCCCGCCGGACCGCCCGAGAGATACTTCGGCCCTAACCTCCGGCCACCGACTGGATGACCAGTACCTCCTGGCCGGGCGACACCTCAGTTTCCAGGCCCTGGAGCCGACGCACTTCGTCACCGGCAACGTAAATATTCACGTACCGGCGAAGCGCCCCGGTTTCGTCCCGCAGCCGCCTGGCCAGCACCGGGTAATCCCCGGTCACCGAATCCAGCAGGCTTCCCACCGTCACCGTCCCGTCGGCGGGCGCAGTCAGGATGGACTGGCCGCCGGCCAGCGGCTGGAGGATACTGGGTAGTACGACGCTGATGTCAGGCACCGCGGGCCGCTGCCGTTTCCGGAACCGGCAGTCCAGCCGTAGAGACTACGCAGGCGCGGACACACAGGACGTCGGGGAGATGGCTGACAACCTCAGCAAACGTCTCCCCCTCATCCGCGCTGGCGTACACGGTGCCGCCGCGCGTTCCGAAGTAGACGCCGGCCGGCTCGGATGAATCCACGCCCGCGGCGTCGCGGAGGACGCTGTTGTACTCCCCCTTGGGCAGGCCCGTATCCAGGCGCTTCCAGGTGGCCCCGGCATCGTCCGTTCGGTGCACGGCAAGCTTCCCTTCGGGCGGGATCCGCTCGCCGTCGGCCTTGAGCGGCACAACCCAGGCGGTTCCTTCCCGGCGCGGGTGCGTCAGCATCACAAAACCGAAGTCGGCCGGAAGTCCCTCGGCGATGGAGTTCCAGTTTTCGCCGTTATCATCCGTGCGGTAGACGCCGTGATGGTTCTGCGCGTACAGCCGTCCTTCCACCGCAGCATCCGCCGCGATCTTGTGGACGCACTGGCCGAACTCAGGATTGGGGTCCGGCATGAAGTAGGCCGAAATACCCTTGTTGCGGGGTTCCCAGGACTCGCCGCCGTCGAGCGAGCGGTACACACCGCCGGTGCTCATGGCGACGTGGACGTTGTCCCCGGCCGGATTCACCACGATGGAGTGGGCGGCGGCGCCGCCGTAGCCCGCACCCCAGTCGCTGCGGTGAGGGTGGTCCCATAGCCCGCGGTTGAGTTCGAAATGCTCGCCGCCATCGGTGGATTTCCAGACCGAAATCGGTTCGGCACCTGCCCATACCACCCCTGGCCGCGACTCTGCGTCCGGGTAGATCTGCCAGATGCGCTCCACGGCCGCGCCGGTGTCTTCGGGGAACGTGATGGCGCCCTGTCCAGGTTCGGTCCAGGTGGCGCCGAGGTCATCGGAATGGGCCACAGTCGGGCCCCAGTGCTCGGACCTGACGCCCACCATGATCCGGGTACGGCCGTCCCGTGTGTCGATCCCGATGCTCGGGATTTCGCTCATCAGGAAATGCGGGCCGGAGAAGGACCATTGCTTCCGGTCCTGGCTGGTGGCCAGCCAGAGGCCTTTTTTGGTCCCGATCGCTAAGACAAAGTTCTCTGCGGTTGCCATGCACCCATGCAACCACCCCGGCCGGAGGGCCGCAACGCTTTTCTTCGCTATGTGGACTGGTCCGAGGGGACTGCTCCGGGTGTACCGGTCCGGCGTGGCCGTGCCGGCGGCGCCAGGGGCGTCCGGTCAGTCGACGAATTCGGACTGCGTCTCGATGAAATCCCAGTCGGCTTCGGTGAGGACAGCCACCGGGGTATCCGGATGCGGCCCGCCGGCTTCGGCGATGCCCTGCAGCACCGGCAGCGGCAGTTCCGCCGCACGGAGGTTTTCTCTCAGCCATTCCTTGGTTTGCAGGTCCAGATCCAGCCACCACATGTAGATTTCCATGCCGGTCACGCACCTTTCGTATGCTCCAACGTTAGGCGCCGCTCTGTCCACGTTCAAGGGTGGAAAACTCCAGTAGCGGGCTCCCATTTCCGCGTACCCACAGGTAACGGCGCAGGTCAAAGGCGGAAAAAGACGAGTACCCGCTACTCGCGACCGCGCCCGTCCGGCGCCCCTAGCCTGAATCCACAAGCAAAACTGATCATGCTGCTGGGGGCATTCAGAGAACCGCCGCTTCTCCCTCGCCGCCATGGTCCTTTCGGAAAAATCTGGGGAGACGAAAAACCATGAAACGAACATTCGCAACCTTGGGAGTGGTGGGGCTGACAATGCTCAGCGTCACGGCCCCGGCCAGCGCGGCAGACAACTTCACTCTTTGCCACAACGGACACACCATCAGCATTGACCTTAGCGGGGTGAACGGCCTGGGTGCCCATAGCGGTCACTCAAGGGACATCATCCCTCCCAATGAGCTGCTGCCTGGCGGATTGAACTGGGACGTTCAAGGGATGGCGGACTTTGACAATGACTGCGAGGCCGTGACGCTGCCGCCGGTTGTTGTTCCGCCCGTCGTCGTGGACCCACCGGTTGTTGTGGATCCACTGGTTGTTGTTCCGCCCATCGTCGTGGACCCACCGGCAGTGGTGGCTGGGGCCGCCGGCGCGGTCACACCGGCGGCGCAGACGCCAGCACCCCAGGTTGCCGCCCCCAAGGGCGCAGCTGCCAAGGCGCCCGCCGCGGCAGCAGCCGCTGTCAGCAAGGGCACCAACCAGGGCTTCAACGCACAAACCGCTGCGGGCGGAACAGATGAAGGTACTACGTGGCTGGCCGGCCTGGGTGTCCTGCTGGGTGCAGGCGCCGTGGTTGCGGTGCGCCGCAAGTCCCGCACGGAATCGCCGACGGCGGGCTGACGCCGCCAGCGCTGCCACAGACTGTCACCGAGGGCGTCCCGCCAAAACCTGGCGGGACGCCCTCGGCGCAATTTCAAGCAGGCGCACCTTCAACCCTCTGAACGCAAAGGAACATCATGGCGAAGCACTCCAGCACCCACGGCGTCCGGGGTGGCGTTCTGCGTGTCCTGGAAGTCCTGCGCGTCCGGGCATGGAACCGTGGAGATCTGGCAATCCTGCTGTGCGGAGTCCTGGGTTTCCTGTCCCTCACCTTCGGTGCTCCGCTGCTCAAGCACGGGGAAGCCGCCGTCCCCGCAGCGGAACTGTCGGCACGGTCCCGGGCCACGCCGTCGTCCGTTCCTTGGCCGCTGTCCGGCACTGGCGAAGCTCCGGGGGCAGCTCCAAAGACGGCAACAGCCCCGGCCGCAGACGCCACCACCCCCGGCCCGGCTTTGCCGGAAGCCTCCGCACCCCTGCGTATCCTCTACCCCGCTGCGGCAATCGACACGGCCGTCCATCCCCTTGAACCGGACGCCTCGGCCGTCGCCACCCGTACAGTAGAGCCGCCCACCACCATGGACGGGTATTGGCTGACACCGTTCGGGACTCCCGGCAACGGGTCGGGCAACACCACGTACATCATCGGACACAGCTGGGAGGGCCGGGACGCCCCGTTCAATCACCTCAGCTCCGCTGCCGTCATTGGCGACACGTTCGAGGTCGTCACCGTAACCGGCACCATCCCTTACCGCGTGGACAGCGTCACCACATACCTCAAGGACAGCCTCAAGGACAGCCCCATCTGGGACATGGTGCCCAGCCGCGTGGTCCTGATCAGCTGCTACACGGAAGACCCGTGGGGAAAAAACGTGGTGGTCTCGGCGTCGCCCGCTGCCGGCTGACACGTCCATGCTGACACGTCCACGCGCCTGACGCCCTGTTCAAGTGGCGCCCAGCGGCACAGAATGGCCTTATGAATCCAGAACGTTTCAGTGGCCCGCCTCCACTCTTGGTCGGCTTGCTGCCCGATCAGCATCCGGAGGTGCTGAAGACCGCAACATCCCTCGCAGCCAAACTGTCAGCGCCGTTGCTGTGCGCCTATGTTGACGAGGCCAGCTACCTGGTGGAATGGGATCCGACCAGATCCGCGCACCGACTGTCGCTTCACCCGGACAAGGACGACGACGATATCCGATCGGTCACCTCCGGCCTCAGGGCGGTGATCGAGCGAGCCGTGGCCGACGCCGCGACGTCGGGCGCCCCCGTTGATTGGACCCTGCGGACCCTGGCGGGGGATCCGGGCCGTGCACTGGCCCGTCTCGCCGCGGAAAGCAACTCCCCCATGATCGTCGTGGGAACGTCGGAGCGGGGCCTGACCCACCGGATCTCCGAACTGCTCAACGGATCAGTTGGACTCTGGCTGACTCATCATCAAAGCCGGCCAGTGCTGGTGGTTCCCTACCGGAGACCGGCGCATCAGGACGAGGCCTGAGCCGGGAGCCTGAGCCGTTGGCCTCGGCTCTTCGGGGCCGTTTCCGGGGGTCCGAAATAATAAAGCGAAAGTAGTTATTCGAGGTGGTAGCGGACGGCTGTACCGGCACGTAAGCTAATTCAAGCAGAAGGATCCGGTCGCAGAGGCCGGATTAATCTGCCCCAAAAGCTGCTCCGGAGTGCGTATCCCCCAATAACGCACTCCGGAGCTTTTTTCTGCCCTCCGGCAACCGTACCTACCCCTGGCTCGTGGCGAGCATCCCCGAATTGGATACCCCCAGGGGGTACTTGCTATATACCCCTACGGGGTATATATTGGCAGCATGGAACCTTCGCAGGAAACCTTGACCACACACACTGGCACCGACCCGGCGCCTACGCATGGCTACACCGCCAACAAAGAGGCATACCTGCGCAGGCTCAAGCGCATCGAAGGCCAGGTCCGCGGCATCGCCCGGATGGTGGATGAGGACAAATACTGCATCGACATACTGACTCAGGTCTCCGCGGTCACCAAAGCGCTTCACGCCGTGAGCCTGGGACTCGTGGAGGAGCACATCGGCCACTGCGTAGTGGGTGCCGCCGCGGAACCTGACCCTGACCTTCGCGCTGAAGCCATCGACGTCAAAGTCAAGGAAGCTACAGAGGCCATCGGCCGCCTCCTGCGCTGACCACCTGCCACTGACCACCCATTCACGGCCGGCCACCGCCGGCCCCCTTTCAAGGAGCCAGCCATGAGCAGCACCTCCACCACCGTCAACGTGTCCGGCATGACCTGCGGCCACTGCATTTCGTCTGTCAGCGAGGAACTTGAATCGCTCGCCGGGGTTGAAACGGTCGACGTCGAACTCAACGCCGGCGGCATTTCCACCGTCACCATCACCTCAAGCCAGGAGCTGTCGCCGTCCGAGATCGGCGAGGCGGTAGCCGAAGCAGGCTACCTGGTTGTTGCCAACGACGCGTAACGCTGTCTGATCGGGGGATCCATCATGAGCACAGACCATCTCCATCACCAGCCTCAAAGCCGGGTGGTTGAACTGGACATTGAGGGCATGACCTGCGCCTCCTGCGTGAACCGCGTGGAAAAGAAGCTGGGCAAACTCGACGGCGTCGAAGCCTCCGTCAACCTCCCGCTGGAATCCGCCCACGTCACGGTCCCGGCCGGCATCACGGACCAGCAAATAGTGGACACAGTCAACGCCACCGGCTACAAAGCAACCGTCCGCCTCCCGCGCTACCCGAGCCAAAGCACCGCCCACGAGCACCACGCCACCGATCACGACCAGCCTCAGCACGGCGGTACGGAAGACGGGCACAGCGCCGACTCCGGTGGCATGCGGAAGCGTGCGTCTAAGGGAGGAACGACCGAGCACGCGGAGCATGGCGCCGAAGGCGGCGCGCAAGGTGACCACATGTCCCACGGCCCCGCCTCCTCGCAACTGCGCCCGCGCCTGATCGTGGCCGCGATACTGACGCTCCCGGTCCTCGCGATTTCGATGGTTCCGGCCGTGCAGTTTCCCAACTGGGGCTGGGTAGCCGGGGCCTTGGCGTTTCCGGTGGTCAGCTGGGCGGCCTGGCCCTTCCATCGCGCTGCGGCCGTCAATGCCCGCCACCTGGCGTCCACCATGGACACTCTCGTCTCCATCGGCGTCGCTGCCGCTTACCTTTTCAGCGTGTGGCAACTGGCCCTGGATCCCCGTATGACCGAACACCCGGCCATGGAGGGCATGGAAAGCGGCGGGCTGTACTTCGAAGTGGCCGCCGTGGTCACCACCTTCCTGCTCCTTGGCCGGTTCCTCGAAGCCAACGCCAAACAGAAGGCCGGCGACGCCCTCAAGGCGTTGCTGAACCTTGGCGCCAGGGACGCCACCATCCTTCGCCACGGCTCCGAACATAAAGTCCCCGCCGATCAGCTCCGCGTGGGAGATGTCGTTGTGGTCCGCCCCGGCGAAAAAATCGCCACGGACGGAGAGGTGATCGACGGAATTTCAGCAGTGGACGCATCCCTGCTGACCGGCGAATCCGTCCCGGTGGAGGTGGAGCCCGGGAGCAAGGTCACGGGCGCCACCATCAACACTTCCGGCCGGCTACTGGTCCGGGCCACACGCGTGGGCTCCGAAACCACGCTGGCACAGATGGCCCGGCTGGTCTCGCAGGCGCAGACCGGCAAAGCCCCCATCGCCCGCCTCGCCGACCGGATCAGCGCCGTCTTTGTCCCCATAGTTCTTGCCCTCGCCGTGCTCACGTTTGCGCTGTGGCTCGCATTCAGCAGCCCGGTGATTGAGCCTGCCGAGCTCAGGGCAGCTTTCACCGCCGCAGTCACCGTCCTGGTCATCGCTTGCCCGTGCGCCCTGGGGCTTGCCACTCCCGTGGGACTGCTCACCGGAACCGGCCGGGGCGCCCAGCTGGGCATCCTGATCAAAGGCCCGCAGGTCCTCGAAGACACCCGCACCGTGGACACCATCCTGCTCGACAAGACCGGCACCGTCACCACCGGAAAACTCGCCGTGGCCAACACTCTCGCGTTTGACGGATACCAGGGCAAGGACGTGCTGCGGCTCGCCGGCGCCGTCGAAGCGGCATCGGAGCACCCGATCGCACACGCCATCGCGGCCGCGGCCCTTGAGGCACAAACCGGGCACGACGACGGCGGGCGGCTCCCCGCCGTCGAAAACTTCCGTTCGGCACCCGGCGGCGGAGTGGTGGGAACCGCTGATGGGCGAGTGATCCTCGCGGGCCGCACCGGCTGGCTCACGGAGAACGACGTCCGCCCTTCCGGCGCGCAGATGGAGGCGCTGGCCGATGCGGAAGCTACCGGTGCCACGGCCATCTGGGTGGCGGTGGACGGCACCCCTGCCGGCATCATCAGTCTCCGCGACACCGTGAAGCCGGGATCCGCGGAAGCTGTGGCAAAGCTGAAGAAGCTCGGGCTGCGCCCCATTCTGCTGACCGGGGACAACGCCGCGGTGGCCGCGCAGGTCGCTGCCGCCGTCGGCATTTCCCCTGACAACGTTTATGCAGGTGTTCTGCCTGCCGGGAAGGTCGACGCCGTCCGTCGGCTCCAGGCGGGCGGGGCCATTGTGGCGATGGCCGGCGACGGCGTGAATGACGCCGCCGCGCTGGCGCAGGCTGACCTGGGCATCGCCATGGGTTCCGGTACCGATGTGGCCATAGAGGCGGCGGACCTCACCGTCATGGGCAATGACCTGGGACAGGTGGCGCAGGCCATCGAATTGTCCCGGCGGACGCTGGCCACCATCAAGGCCAACCTGTTCTGGGCGTTCTTCTATAACGCCGTCGGCATTCCCGTGGCCGCCCTGGGCCTTTTAAACCCGATGATTGCCGGTGCCGCGATGGCGGCGAGTTCCGTCCTGGTGGTGGCAAACTCGCTCCGGCTGCGCAGCTTCGGCAAGTAGGCAGCGCCCACCCAACTAGGTAGCGCTAACTGTCGTTATGAACGCTCAAAACGACTGTTGGCGCTACTTACTTTCAGGGGAAGCGCCGCTCAGGCGGTGCCGAAGCGCACGGCCGCCCGGGCCCTTGCCTTGGCGGCCTCTTCGTCCCGGTGCTTGGCGGGAGCGTGGGTGACCAACGAATCCAGCAGGTGTTGGGTGATGTGGGCGATCTCGTGCACCGCCGCTTCGAAGGCGTCCTCGTTGGCCTTGGACGGCTTGGTGCTGCCGCTGACCTTGCGCACATACTGCAGCGCGGCGGCATGCACTTCCTCAGAGGTGGCATGCGGTTCGAAATTGTGGAGGGTTCGGATGTTCCGGCACATATGCCCATGCTAGGCTCTGGAACGCTTCGGATCGACCCCCCGCCCACCGGTGATCGAGCTTGTCGACATTCAACCACCGGGAGCTGTGGCCCATGGGGAGTGGTGCATGGGCAGCGGTGCCCATCGACAGTGATTTGGGGCCGGGATAGGTTCCAGGTAATGGATCTTCCGGGTGAGCCGGGGGCCGCTGGGATGCCGATCTGGATCGGATCCAAGGCAACGAGGAGAAAACTGATGGCTATTTGGGGCGCAGATGTAGAACAGCTCAGGACTCTTGGCAGCAAGCTGCAGGCCGGTGCTGGCGAGATCGAGCAGCAGAGGTCCAACCTGACGCGCGTGCTGGACAGCACCAACTGGAAGGGCCCGGACGCCGACCATTTCCGCGGCGAATGGTCAGGCACGCACACCGCGGCGCTGAACCAGGTCATCCAGGCGCTGAAGGATGCCAGCAAGAAGGCCACCAAGAACGCCAGCGAGCAGGACCAGGCTTCACGCTAACCGCAGAAGCCCTACTGCGAGGGCCCGGACACTGCACAGTGTCCGGGCCCTCGCGGCATTTATCGGCGGGTGCTCAACGAAAGGGAGGCACAACGGCGGGGCGACGGCGGTGCCCCGGCCTGTGGCACCTGCCTTTTAG
Organism: Pseudarthrobacter sp. MDT1-22; assembly: GCF_054511035.1. NCBI lineage: Bacteria > Bacillati > Actinomycetota > Actinomycetes > Micrococcales > Micrococcaceae > Pseudarthrobacter > Pseudarthrobacter sp. MDT1-22. The sequence goes on from NZ_JBTNDK010000012.1 coordinate 20,097, forward strand.
GGCAAGTCCTACAGGGCAAGGCAGCCGGCACTCAGGGCACAGGTTCGACGTCGTTCGCGTGGTCCAGCGGCGCGGGCGCACCGACAGTTGCAGCGGCCGTGCCGGAGCGCAGCTCGTCCAGCCGGACCAGAACCACCCCGCCGACAATGAGGACGCCGCCCAGGAGCTGGATGGCGCCGGGCAGCTCACCCAGAAGCAGCCAGGCCCAGGTCACGGCGAACAGCACCTCGGTCAGCGAAACGAAGGACGCAACCTTGGAGCCAAGGGCGCGGGCAGCGACAACGCCGGAAACGTACGCCAGGACTGTTGCCAGGATGACCAGGCCACCCAGGGAGACCCACCAGGGCGTGATCCAGGGGCCGAGCCTGGTATCCGCGGTGCTGAAGGCCATGGGAAGCAGTCCCGTGGCGGCCGCCAGCCACATAACGGCTGCCCCCACCAGCAGCCCGGCGGACGCCAGGACGATGGGCGGCAGGGAATCATTCTCCTTGGCCGTGATGAAAAAGTAGATGGCAAGGCATACGGCAGCGGCCACCCCCCACAGGACCCCGATGATGTCGATCTTGACCGTTCCGGTGAGGTCCAGGACGAGAACCAGGCCGCCGAGCGACAGCACTGTTCCGCCGAAGGTCAGCGCCCGTGGCCGCTTCTTGCTGGCTCCCCATAGCCAAAGGACGATGAGGACGGGAGCCAGGTATTCAAGCAACAGCGCTACACCCACGGACAGGCGGGCTACCGCGTTGAAGTAGAACAGCTGGCATGCGGCCACTCCGATCAGGCCGAAAAGACCGATGGTGACCCAGTTGTCGCGCAGCTGGTACCACCGTCCGCGCAAGGCCAGAACGGCAGGAACGGCGAGGATCAGCGCGGCACCGGTCAGGCGGGCCGTCACGGCAGCGCCCGGGGACCAGCCGGTTTCCAGGAGCGCTTTGGCGAAGGAGCCGGAGAGCCCGAAGACGGCAGAGGAGAACAACGCGATTCCAAGGCCCGAGCCAAGGAATCCGCCCGCGGCTGCGGGGTTAGGGGCGGCAGTCACCGACGCCTCCTGTCAGGAGTAAAGTGTGATAATGGTCCTGACATTACGCCCGACCCCAGTAAGGAGTCAAGATGGTCTTTGCCCCTGACACCGAAATAGCCCTGCGCGCCGTCGTCAACCTGATCAACACCGCCGCCAACGGACGCGAATCGCTCGCCACGGTGGCGGACCTGGATCATTTCCTTCAGTCCGAGGGGTTCAGTGGAGCCCGCGCCCGCGATGCGGCGGAGCTGTCGAGTGTCCACGAACTGCGCGGGCGGCTTGCCGCCCTCTGGACTGCAGACGAAGACTCTGCTGTGGCAGGCGTCAACCGCCTGTTGCGCGAGGCCAACGCACTCCCCCAGCTAATGAAGCACGATGAGTGGGACTGGCATCTGCACGCCACTGCCAGGGACGCGCCGCTGGCAGAGCGCATGGGCACCGAAGCCGCCATGGCCTTGGCGGACGTCATCCGGAGCAAGGAGATGGACCGCATGCTCGTGTGCGAGGCCGAGGACTGCGATGCCGTGGTCCTGGACCTCAGCCGCAACCGGTCGAAACGGTATTGCGATACCGGGAACTGCGCCAACCGCGCGCACGTGGCAGCGTACCGCGCGCGGCAGGCTATTGTTCGCTAGGAGTGGCTGGAGCCGGTACCGTCAGCGTCCGGAGTCTCAGGGGCGCCGCCGGCCTGGCTGGGGCCGTGTCCCCCGAATCCGTGCGACGGTTTCCGGGCGGAACTCAGGTTGACGCCGGATCCCTTGCCCAGGTGTTCGGAGTTCTCCTTGTGGCTCATGGCCAGCATGGCCGCGATCACCAGCGTGACGATGAACGCGATGCCGGCGCCCGTGAAGGCGAGGTCGAACCGCGGGGTCTTCGAGCTGCCGCCGGAGGCGAAGATCAGCACCGTAACGAAGGCGAGGACGGCCCAGAACGCAGAGAACATCAGCGGCCCCTTCACCGAGGTCCGCAGCTTGCGCGGTTTTCCTGGTTTCTGGTCTGCCAAGGTAGTTCCTCTCCTACAGCCATGCCGAAGGGCGTGCTGGTTCGAATGTGTGGGGTTGTTCCGGGCGCGTTTTCTACGCCGGGTAGAACCTTTCGCTTCTAGTTTACGGCTTCGTGGAGGCGGGCCGGGAATCGTGCCTTAGCGTCAGCCCCGACAGGACCCAGAGCACACCGGAGATGATGGCTCCGCCGCCGGCGACGCCCAGCAGGGCATGGGCTCCGAGGCTGATGAAGAAGGGCAGGATCGTCGCGGTACCAAGGCCGATGATGCCCGAGGCCAGCCAGTCGCGGGCCAGCACGTGCCGGCGACGATACTTGAGGCCGCAGTACAGCTCCACGGCTCCGGCCAGGCCAAGTCCCACTGCCGCGACGACGCCGAAGACGCGGTCCCCGTGAAGCAGCGCCAGGGCAACACCGGCGCCTGCCAGGGCGGCCCCTGCGGCGGAGAGGATCTTGCCGGGCATGCCGTCACGCGCGTAGCCGGTCTTCGGGATGGCCCAGAGGACCAGCAGGCCCGTGGCCAGCAGGTACAGCCCGCCCGCCCAGCCCATGACCTGGACCGACGGTCCGGCCCAGAAAATGGTCGCGGCGCCGAACAACAGTGCGGCCACGGCCCGGAGCAGAACCGGCTTCCACAGGTCTGCCTGCTGGGCGGTGCCGGCGGGAGCATCTGTGGGCGTCAGTGGTTGGTTCACCGGTCCAGTTTAGTGGCCGCCGGCCCTATGGCGAACCCAGCACCATCCAGCGGTCCGCCCGGGCGCGCAGGCCCAGCGTCAGCGCCCGGGCGGCCATGTACCCCAGCGCAAAGGCGGCCCACAGCCACACCAGGCCTGCGGCGGCGGACATGCCGGAGACGGCAACGGCCACGAGCATGGGGACGTAGACAGCGAGGTTGACCACGCCCGCCAGCGCCAGGTACCTGGCGTCCCCGGCGCCGATCAGCACGCCGTCCAGGACAAAAACAAACCCGGCAAGAGGCTGACCGGCTGCCAGGATCCACAGGGCGTAGGTCAGCACGGACTGGACGCCGGCGTCGGAAGTGAACAGCACCCCTGCCCAGGGCGCCGCGACGGCCAGCAGGGCTCCCGTGACCACGCCGAATCCAATGCCCCAGCGGATCATGGTCCGGGTCAGGTGCCGCGCCCTGACGGCGTTGGAGGCGCCCAGTTCCTTGCCGATCAAGGCCTGGGCGGCGATGGCAAGGGCATCGAGGGCAAAGGCGAGGAACGAGAAGATGGTCATGGCCAGCTGGTGTGCCGCCAGGTTGACGGCACCTTGCCCCGTGACCACAAATACCGTGGCCAGGATGGCGATGCGCAGGCTCAGCGTGCGGAGCATAAGCCACGAACCGACCCGGGTCATTGCGCGGATGCCGCTCCAGTCGGGCCACAGGCTGATGCCGTGCCGGGCGGCATTGCGCTGGACCATCACCAGATAGACGGCCGCCATGGCCCATTGGGCCACGCTGGTGCCTGCCGCCGAGCCCGCAACGGACCAGTCCAGCCCGTAGACCAGCCACAGGTTGAGGACAATATTCAAGGCAAAGCCTGCGGTGGCCACGAGCAGCGGCGTCCTGGTGTCCTGCAATCCGCGCAGGACGCCGGTGCCTGCGAAGATGAGCAGCATGGCCACCAGGCCGGGCATGGACCAGCGGAGATAGTCAACGGCGAACGCGCGAACCTCACCCTCCGCCCCCATCAGGGCCACCAGCGGTTCAGCAGCCCAGAAGCCAGCCACAGCCAGGACCAAGCCGAGCAGAAGTGCCAGCCAGACGCCGTCGCGCCCGGCCGCGAGTGCCTTGCCCAGCTGGCCGTGTCCCATCGCGCGGGCCACCGCCGGGGTGGTGGAGTAGGCGAGGAAAACCATCAGGCCGACGGCGGTGTGCAGCACGGCGGAGGCGAGCCCCACCCCGGCCAGCTGGGCCACGCCGAGATGGCCCACAATGGCCGAATCCGCGAGCAGGAACAGCGGTTCGGCGATCAGTGCGCCGAACGCCGGCACGGCGAGCCGCAGGATTTCCCGGGCATGGCTGGCGGGACGCTGGACGGCAGCGGGGGCGGATTGGTTGGGCACGGTTTCAGCCTAACGGCCGGCACCGCCCACCTGGCTGCTCCGCTTCCGTGACGCCGGAAGTCATGACAAAGGACACAATGGCGGACCATTAGTTGACACTTCAACTAATGGTCAGAGAGACTCGATTTATGAATCAGTCACGCCTCACCACCACTGCCATCACCGTCCTGCGCGTCGCCCTCGGCTTCCTCTTCGCCGCCCACGGCTGGCAGAAGTTCAACGAATGGACCATCGCCGGCACCCAGGCCGCGTTCACCCAGATGGGCGTTCCGGCAGCCAACGTGTCAGCGCCCCTCGTCGCAGGCCTCGAATTGGCTGGCGGCATTGCCCTCATCTTGGGCGTACTCACCCGCGTGGTGGCCGCCCTGCTGGCCGTAAACATGATCGGCGCCTTCTTCCTGGTGCACGCCTCGGCAGGAGTCTTCGCCGACAAGGGCGGGTACGAACTGGTGCTGCTCCTGGGCGCTGCCGCCCTGGCACTCGCACTCACCGGAGCCGGCCGCGTGTCCGTGGACCGCGTCCTGTTCGGCCGCAAGGGCTCCAAACTGGCAGTCCTCGCCTAAGCGGACTCCTCCTCAACGAGCAGCGCCCGACGGCGGACAGGCACCCAGGTGCCGGTCCGCCGTCGGGCTTTTAACGTCTTTGCCGTGGCAGGAGCGTCAGCCGGTCACCCCGGTCAGTTCGTTGGGCACGTGGTCCAGGTCCGTGCTGTTGATGATTTTCCCGGATTTGAGATCCACGGCATGGATCCTGGAAGCAGCCGGTTCTGTGACGTAGGCGGTTGAACCCTGGACAAACAGGGTCGGGCGGGGATCTTGCCAGGCATCCGGCTCCGTCCAGGCGCCAACCACGGAAATGGCAGTGCTCTCTTCGCCCGTCGTCGGATCAATCACATGAAGCGCCCCGTCGGTGCCCAGCACCAGAGCCTCCCCGCCCGGACCGCGGCCCAGGGAACGGAAGGAATAGCTGGCGCCCAGGTCCACCAGCTGCAGCGTCCCGGTGTCGGTGTTGACCAGCGAGATCCGGGTGGGCCGCTCCAGGTCAGCGTCCCTGTCCACCTTGTAATCGCCGAGGATCACGGGAGATTCATGGCTTCCGGCCTGGTTGCCCATGCGGCCGTACGGGTCAGGGCCTGCAACCTTGGTGAAGGCGCCGTTGCGGTAGACCAGCATGCCGTCCTCACAGCCCACCACCACGGTTTCATGGCCCGCCACTGCCTCACCATGCACGCCGGGGCACTCCTGGTTGCGGAGCAGTTCACCGCGTCCCTGCCCGCCGCCATTTTCCGGCGCACTCAGCAGCGCCAGGCCAGTGCGGCCCTCCTCGTTCCCGAGGGTGACCAGCAGCTTCCCATCCTCCAACGCGATGGCGACGCCGTGGTGGGCTTCGGGTGCGGTGTAGGTGCTGGTCTCGGGCAGGCCGGCCTTGAGTGCGTCAGTCAGCGCGGCCGGATCAAAGACCTCCACCTTCCCTGAACCGTCATTGAACAGCACTGTCTTCCCGGCGTGGTTGACCACGTGGCCGGCCTTGCTGGCGCTGAAGGCCCGGTCCGTCAGCCGAGGTGCGGCGGCATAGGAGTGCCCATGGTCGCCGTGCGCCTCGGTCCACACACCTGCATCGAAGACGCGGAAGGAATCTCCGGTGGCCACCAGAACGTGCCGGCCGTCGCCCGCCGGGCTGAGGCGGTTGAAGCCTTCCAGCGGCACTTCCTCCACGGGCTTCAGCGTCTTCGCATCGAGAACGCTAATGCCGGCGTCGTGGGTCAGGACCAGCCGAGGGGTGGGGGCCTGGCCTTCCTTCGCCCGCCCTGCTGTGGCAGAAGCGGAAGTGCCGGCCGAGTCAGGGCCTGCGCCCTGCGACGGTCCGGAGCCCGCGCCCGGAGCAGCCCCGCATGCCGTGAGGAGCAGTGCCGAAACCGCGAGAACTGCCGGGAGAGCCTGCGGATAAGTGCGCATATGGCCGGGATGTGAGTGAGTTTTTATCATATCACTAACGATAGTCATTATCAATAGTGATGCAAATTGGATGACCTCGGCTGCGTCATGGCTGACGGCGGCCGGAACGAAGTCGAACAACAGCACCAAGGGCACTCCGGCCATCCAGGCCGATCTGCTCGGTGACTGGCGTGAGGAAATTGCGTGGCCGTCGTCGGACAGCACGGAACTGCGGATCTACACCACCAGCGCCGGCACTGACGTCCGGCTCCGCACCCTGATGCATGATCCTGTGTATCGGCAGTCGGTTGCGCGCGAGAACATCGCCTACAACCAGCCGCCGCACCCCAGCTTCTTCATCGGAGTGGGCATGAAACTGCCCGCACAGCCGGATATCACCTATACCGGCGCAAAGTAGCCTCCAGTAGTCCACCGACAGAACTGCCCTGTCCGCCCCAAAAGGGCGGGTGGGGCAGTACCTGTTGCGGGTATGTGTCGGCCCCGACCCTCCGGTAACACCGCGCCTCAGTAAGATCGCAGCATGACTGAGACCGCGGCCAATTCCGTAACCCTCCGCTTCCTGGCTGCCCCCACGGATGTGGGCCACAGCGGCTCGGTGGATGCGGGGACCGTCCTCGAATGGGTGGACAAGGCTGCGTACGCTGCCGCCGTGGGCTGGGCCAAGTCCTACTGCGTCACCGCCTACGTGGGCAACATCCACTTCGCGGACCCCGTGAACAGCGGCGACATGGTGGAGGTGGAGGCCACCATCGTCTACACGGGACGCTCCTCCATGCACATCCGGACCGTCGTCTCGTCAAGCGACCCCAAGGGCGGGCCTGCCACGATGCGCAGCCAGTGCATGGTGATCTTTGTGGCGGTCGGCGACAACGGCAAGCCCATACCCGTCAAACAGTTCGAACCGATCACGGCCGCGGAGATCGAACAGCGGGACCACGCCCTGGCGCGGATCAAGGTCCGTGAACGGATCGTCGAAGCCATGAACGCCCAGGAATATACCGACGCCGGGACCGCCGAACGCGTGACGCTGCGGTTCATGGCGGCCCCCACGGACGTGAACTGGGGCGGGAAAGTGCACGGCGGAATCGTGATGAAGTGGATCGACGAAGCCGCCTACGTCTGCGCGTCCCGCTACTGCGGCATGGACACCGTGGCGGTCTTCTCCGGCGGCGTGCGCTTCTACCGGCCCCTGCTGATCGGCCACGTAGTGGAGGTCGAGGCCAGGCTGGTCTACACCGGGACGAAAGGCATGCACATCGCCGTACATGTGCGCTCCGGAGATCCGAAGGGCAAAGAACTGAACCTCACCACGTATTGCCTCACGGTGATGGTGGCCCGCGACGCCGACGGCAACTCCGTGCCCGTCCCCGGCTGGGTGCCGGTCTCGGCGGAGGACAAACGCCTGCATGCCCACGCCCGCGAACTGCTCGAGATCCGTGGGACCGCCCCGGGGAACCGGCTGCCCAACCACCTGCTGGGGCAGGGCTAAGACGGAGGGATCCATCTGCTGGGGCAGGGCTAAACCAGCCAGCCAGCCCCGGCGGGAACGACCTTAGAAGCCGCTGCCGCCGGCGTCGGCCGCCATGTTGGCGAAGCGCGAGTAGTGACCCTGGAATGCCACCACAATGTCCTTGGTGGGGCCGTTACGGTGCTTGGCGATCAGGATGTCCGCCTCGCCCGCACGCGGGGATTCCTTGTCGTAGACGTCCTCACGGTGCAGCAGGATGACCATGTCCGCATCCTGCTCGATGGAGCCGGATTCGCGGAGGTCAGAGACCATGGGCCGCTTGTCCTGGCGCTGCTCGGAGCCACGGTTGAGCTGCGACAGGGCGATGACCGGAACCTGGAGTTCCTTGGCCAGCAGCTTCAGCGCACGGGAGAACTCGGAGACTTCCTGCTGGCGTGACTCCACCTTCTTGCCGGAGCTCATGAGCTGCAGGTAATCCAGGATCACGAGCTTCAGGTCATGCTGCTGCTTGAGGCGGCGGCACTTGGCCCTGATTTCCATCAGCGACATGTTCGGGCTGTCATCGATGAAGAGCGGGGCATCATTCATCCGGCCCATGGTGGTGGCGATCTTGGACCATTGCTCGTCCTTGATGGTGCCCTTGCGAAGGTCCTGCAGGCCGATGGTTGCCTCTGCGGACAACAGGCGCATGGCGATTTCGTTCCGGCCCATTTCGAGCGAGAACATCACAGTGGCCAGGTTGTTCTTGATGGCGGCCGAGCGGGCGAAGTCCAGGGCAAACGTGGACTTGCCAACTGCCGGACGGGCGGCAATAACGATCATCTGCCCCGGGTGCAATCCATGGGTGAGTTCATCGAGTTCGTAGAACCCCGTTGGCACACCGGTCATGCCTTCCCCGCGGTGTCCGGACGCTTCGATCTCGTCCACCGTGGCTTCCATGACGTCCTTGAGGACCACATAGTCCTCTGCTGTGCGCCGCTCCGCGACGGCGTAAACCTCGGCCTGTGCCTGGTTGACCAGGTCCTCCACCTCACCGTCGGAACCGTATCCCAGCTGGACGATTTTGGTGCCTGCGTTGACGAGCCGGCGCAGAATGGCGCGCTCTGCCACGATTTCGGCGTAGTAGCCGGCATTGGCGGCCGTAGGGACAGTCTGGATGAGCTCGTGCAGGTAGGCGGGTCCGCCGATCCGGTTGATCTCTGCGCGCTTGGTCAGTTCGTCCGAGACCGTAACCGCATCCGCCGGCTCGCCGCGGCCGTAGAGGTCGATGATCGCCTCGTAGATGGTCTCGTGCGCAGGCCGGTAGAAGTCCTGTCCGCGGAGGATTTCCACAACGTCAGCGATGGCGTCCTTGGACAGCATCATGCCGCCGAGGACGGACTGCTCAGCGGGAATGTCCTGTGGTGGCTTACGGCTGCCTTCTGATCCGCGGGTACCCTCGATCGAGTCCAGGTGCGTTACTGACAAAGCTGCCGTCCTCCATAGTGTGCCGCGACTTGATGCGGCGAGTAAGTCATTCACCTGCCGGGATGCCCTCCTGCGGGACCTCCACGGGACGGCATACGTTCAGGTCTATCAGCGGCCTCCGACAATGAAGCGCGGCGGGCCCGATTGAAGCCTCCGCAACGTTGAGTCTGCGCAACGCGCGTGGGAGTTATCCCCATGTTCCGCTAGTTATCCACAGAAAGCGCCGCAGCAGCCGGACCGAAGTCCTCCACTGCTGCGACAGCACATGTGCGCAACGGCGTCACAGCACCCCAAAAGCAGGTATCCCGCAACGGTAGCCGCCACCGCCCCAGCGTCCAAGCCCGCCAACCCGGAGGGCTGTGGATAACCTGTGCACTAAGGGGCATAGCTTGTGCACAGCCTGTGGGTGGACCTGTGGAAACAAAAAAACTTTTGCCGTATATAGGCGTCTGACCTGCGAAAACGTTCGTCGAAGATGTGGACTAAATTCTTTTTTTCGCAACCTTCATCCACAGCTTGCGGCGTGGCGCTGTTGAAAGATCCGGATATCCGAGCGCCTCCACCGGCGATTCATACCGGTTTAGTGATGCATCGCACACCTGCCGGCATCTTTTGACGCCACAGCGAATCGGCTGTATGCAACGGCCGGAATGTGCTGTGGATAACGGGCATCTGGCATAAGCTCTGATTATGGGCGATGTACTGATGGTGTTTCTGCCGGCTGGCGTGTTGGCGGCAATAATCTGGGCATTTACGACGGCCCTCAGACCCCGTAATTCCGGGACGTCCGACGCCGAGAAGTACCAGCAGGACCTGGCGAGGCGCTCTGCGGAGCACTATGCCGAGCAGGTACGCGTGGCAACAGCCGTGCGTGCCCGCCTGGAAGCCAACACCCGGCCCAGCCAGAACGAACAGCAGCAATCGCAGCAGGAAGACCATGCCCGGGCAGCACGGCGCGGGCAGTCCGGAGCGGGTGCCGGCCAGTATGGCTATGCGGCGCTCCCCGGCGGGATTCTGGACCCTCAGCTGGCCATGCAGTTGCAGACAATGGCGCACGACGGGCACAAGATCCAGGCCATCAAACTCCTCCGCCAGGCAACCCAAACGGACCTGGCGACAGCCAAAAAGTATGTAGATCGGCTTTAGAAATGGAATCGCTCGTGATCCCCGTTATCATCCTCGCGGTCGTGGCCGCCGGTGTCGCATTGGCTGCCCGGGCGGTCAGCAGGCGGCAGGCGGCCGCCAAGCAGGCCGGCACGGCCCCTGCGCCGGATCCGATTGAGGTGGCCCGCCGGGCCGCCACCAAGCTCTCCGAGGACCAGCACCGCAGGTTGTACGCGCTGATTGCCCAGGGACAGGCGATGGCGGCCATCAAGCTGTACTACGAGGCCACAGGAGAAGGACTGCGGGCATCCCGGGACGCGGTGGGGGCGTTGGCCGCCCACCCGCAGGCCTACCGCAGCCCTGCCGCTGAAGCGGCGGAGGCGGAGCCCGACGATGACGACACGCCCCAGCGGTTCCCCTACCGCTACCGCGCCATTGCCAGCAAGGGCGATGTAACGCGTGAGGTCAGCAGCAATATGCTCAACGACGAGATCTACGGCCGCATCCGCACGTTGGCGCGCAGTGGCGACACCGAAGGCGCCGCCACTGCGCTGACCAAGCACTCGGACATCTCCATGAAACAGGCACGCGAGTTCATCGCCCTCCTGGACGACTAAGGATCCTGGGCGGCTACGCTCCCGGACCCCAAGGCTCCCAGCCGCGGCACAGTGCGCCGTCCGGCCGTCAGAAGTCGAAGATGTCTCCCAGCCAGCCTTCCTTCTTTTTGGGCCGCCGGCGGTCGTGGTCGCGGTCATACCCCGGCTTGTCGTACTTCCGGTCGTCGTAGCGCGGCTGGTCGTAACGGGGCTGCTCGTACCGCGGCTGCTCGCGGCGGGGTTCAAAGTTCGTATACAGCGGGGGCGGAACCGGAGCAGCGACAGGCGCCGCGGCCACCGGGCGCGCCGGCGTAGGAGCGCCGCCGTCCATAGCGTCGTTGGCGCGGTCGATGATTTTGTCCAGCTCACCGCGGTCCAGCCAGACGCCGCGGCACTGCGGGCAGTAGTCGATCTCGACGCCGCTGCGTTCGCTCATGATCAGGTCAATTGAATCCACAGGACATTTCATGTTCCGGTCAACGACCGGGGACACCGAATAGTTCAGACGCCGGGATCCCGGGCGCTGACGGGGGAGCTTTGCGGACGGGCGCGGACTTTGCGGACCGGCGCCTTAGCGTCCGCCGGAAATGCCTGCCAGGAGCTGTTCGAACGGCAGGGACTCCAGTGCCGCCGGCTTGCGGCCGGGCTGATCCTCCGCGAGGAGGGCGGCGAACTCAGCCGCCGCACGGTCGATCCGCGACGATAAGGGCGAGCCGCCGTCGTCCGTTTTACCCCAGTCCTGGGGGCCGGCGAAAACGGCCGTAGCGGCCATCCTGGTGCGCAGGTAGCTGAACAGCGGGCGCATGGCGTACTCGAGGACCATCTGGTGGCGGTCGGTACCGCCGGTGGCGCCCAGCAGGACGGCCTTCTCGTCCAGGGACTTGGGGTCCAGGACGTCGATGAAGGACTTGAACAGGCCGCTGTAGGAAGCGCTGAACACCGGGCTAACGGCAATGATGCCGTCGGTTGCCTCCACGCCGGCAATGACATCCGCCAGGCGAGGGGCCGCATAGCCGGTGACAAAGTTGTTGGCGATGTCCACCGCGAGGTCCCGGAGCTCAACGACCTCAACCTTCACCTCGAAAACCGCATCGGCGAGGCGGTGCTCTGCTGCAGCGGCGAGCTGGTCGGCGAGCAGCCTGCTCGAGGACGGCACGCCCAGGCCGGCGGACAGTACGGTGATGCGGCGGGTTTCCACTTGGACTCCTGAGGTTCGGTACAGCCTATGATACATGTGTTTGCATGTATCGAGATAACCGATGCCTGTCCGCGTTTATTCCAGCGGTGCCAGGTCACCGGCGGTTGCACTCCAGGCGGCATGAAATGAGCATCTGCGTTTTCCTGGATGCGCGGGAGGGGCACCCCTTCTACCTAAAGCGTTACGGGATAAGTCCCCACTCCACCTAACAGGTCACTCGGCGCTGCCCCTCCACACCTAGCTCTGGCGGGAGCACGAAATTCCCTATGTAGGACGCGATACAAAAAGCGAGTACTCAGTACTGGTGTTTACCTGGCCGGGCTGGTCATATGCTCAATTTACGGGCAGGGTCACTCGGCCGGGGGTTTCGAATTCCTCTAGAGGCACTGGCTGGATTAGTCGCCGGGGCCGAGACACCATCCGACCGAGACCACCCCAGACAGGAGACGACCATGCGCACCTGGCAGAGCAAGGCACTGCACTTCGACATCCACGGCCGCATCACGATCCGCGTCGACGCAAAGGCGCCGTCAGCGACCCAGCTCCAGAGCATGTTGGCGTGTTTCGCCACCGACACCGAACGGCCGGCCGACATCGTCGTCGACGCCGGGCCGGAGCCGATGCCGGATGCGGGTCTGCTCGAGCACGAGCTCGCGTACACGGGGAACAGCGTGCGCTTCCAAGCCGATCGCGTCCAGATCGTGAGAGACGCAGAGCAGTGGCGCATTCACGGACCGGGTGAGCTGTTGACCTCCGTGGTCCCTGTTCTCGATGTCGCCATGGTCGGTCGAGGAGCCGGCATGATCCACGCGGCAACGATGGCGTACCGGGGTCACGCGATTGCGCTTCCCGCCGCCGGAGGGACCGGTAAGACGAGCACCGCTGCCAAGCTGATGCGGCGCGAGGGGTGGTCGTTCATGGGTGACGACTGGGCCTTCCTCGCCGAGGACGCCACGCTGCTCGGCTACGCGAAGCCGATGTTCATCAAGCCGCACCACCGGGCCATCTACCCGCACCTGTTCGAAGGTGTCCGGAAACCCCTCGTCCCGTCACAGCTCTCGAAGAGCGTCGGCCGTCTCACGACGGTGGTGCATCCTTACGTCATCCGTTATCCGCGCCTCGCGGACTTCTCCCGGCGATGGTCGCCGGAGCACCGCATGGTCGAGGCGGGGACCGCGTTCCCGGGGCGAGAAGTGACGACCTCGGCCCCGCTCGCGGCCGCCATCTACATCGAGCGCTTCGAGGGCGCCCGGTCTCGGATCGTCGAGCGGACGAGCGACTGGATGGTCGACCGCATGATCGGCAACTTCCACATCGAGATGGCGGGCTTCTCGCAGCGGGTCGTGACTGGCTTGGCGGCCACGTCCGTCCTCCCGTGGCGCGAGCACTTCGCGGCGAAGGGGGTCGTGCTGAGCAAGGCACTCGACGGACGTCCCTGCCACCTGCTGCAGGTGCCCTCCGCGTACACGGCGGACGAAGCGTCGGACGACATTGTCCGGTATCTCGAGGAGCTGCTGCCGTCGGTCCTCGACCAGGAGGCCTGAAGTGCGGGACACAGAGAGTCACAGCCCTGCCGAGATCACCGCGGTCGTTCCGGCCCGCAACGCGGAGCACCTGCTCCCGCGCTGTCTGGGGGCCCTGCGTCAGTCAGGTGTAGCCGAGATCATCGTGGTGGACGGATGCTCCACCGACCGCACCGTCGACCTCGCCCTAGCGGCCGGTGCCCGGGTCCTGAGTGACGAGGGGCGCGGCCTGCCATGGGCTCGAACGCTCGGTGTGCAGAGCAGCAGCACCCGTTGGGTCCTGCTCGTCGACGCCGACGTCGTGTTCGGGCCCACGGGGGTTGCCGACCTGCTCACGGAGCTGGTCGAGGGCGGCTACGACGCCCTCCAGGCCGGTCTGGAGAGTGTCGCTGGACCGGGCTACTGGGGGCAGGCGCTGGCACATCACCATCGCACCGGCCGCAGCCGCAACTGGTTCGGGCTTGTGGCGACGGTCGTCGACCGGGACCTCATGCTGGGCGTGGGTTTCGACGACTCGTTCAAGTCGGGAGAGGACATCGAGCTGCGTTGGCGGATGCGGGAGTCAGGGCTGCGAACGGCGGTGTCACGCCGGGTCGTCGTCGAACATCGTTTTGCCGCAGACGACTTCGACTTCGCGCTCGACCAGTTCCTCATGGACGGAACGGGACTGGGACGGATGGTCCGCAAGCACGGCTGGCGCGGTGCGAGGTTGGCGCTGCTGCCCTTCGCCGCGGCAGTCCGGGGCAGCGCCTTGAGCCTCGCCGCGGGCCAGCCACGGTGGCTGCGCTACTACTTCGCCTTCTGCTGGTATAACTACGCCGGCCTGGCGAAGGGGTTGCGTCGTGAGCGCTGAGCGGGGGACCACTGTCCGGGACGGCTCGACCGTCCGGCACTCCGCTTTGCGCAGCTCCCTCGGCCTCATCGTGGGCAAGGCTGCCCAGATTGGCTGGGGTTTTGCCTTCTGGGTCGTGGCCGCGCGCGCGACGTCAGACCGTGAGGTCGGGCTCACCATGGCCGCGGTCGCGGCAGTGATGATCTGCACGCAGCTCGCGGTGCTGGGTGCCGGGTCGGCCGTAATCGTCGCGGTGGGGCGAGGAGAGCCCCCCGCACGGGTGCTGGACTCGGCGTTCGCCATCGTGGGGGTAGCCGGCACCGTGCTGGCCCTCGGCTACCTCGTGCTGCAGTCGGCTGTGGCGCCGGACACGGCGTCGACATCGGTTCTCTTCTGGCTTACGTTCCTCGCGGCTGCCGTCACCGGCACCTTGGTGATTGTGCTGGACCAGGCGCTCGTGGCGTTGGGACGCGGTGCCAGCGCGACCTTGAGGTACGCGTTGGGCGGCGGGGTTTCACTCGGGGCTGCAGCGCTCGTGTCCTGGCAGGCGCACGGCGCCTCCGCCGACGTCGTAATGGCCTGCTGGACCCTCGGGAATACGGTGGCGTGCGTCGTCGGTGTGATCCAGCTGCGAAAACTGATTGGCTACCGGCCGCGACCATCCTTGCGCTCGGCGCGCGGCCGTCCACTGCTGGCGGTGGGTATTCCGTACCAGCTCCTCACCCTCACCGAGCGCGCCCCCGGGCTGGTGCTGCCGCTCCTGCTGGCCCACACGGTGGCGCCGGAGATCGCTGCCTACTGGTATCCCGCATGGATGATGGCCTGGGCCGCCTACTCCGCTCCGATGTTGATGGGCATCGTCCAGTTCTCCGAAGGCGTCCGCGACCCGCACCGCCTGGTGTCTACAACCTGGGCGAGTCTCCGTTGGTCGCTTGCCGTAGGAGGTCTGGCGGCAGTCGTCCTCGTCCTCCTCGCTCACCCGCTGCTCAGTCTGCTGGGCGAGCGGTACGCCGACGCATCCGCGGACGCTCTGCGGTGGTTGGCGGCCGGACTGGTGCCGTACGCGGTGCTGCAGGCGTACAACGCCGTGTGCCGGGCTCTCGGCCGCTACACAGAGCCGATCGTAGTAGGCGTGACGCTCGGAGTCGCCCTCTGCACCTCAGCGCTGTTCGTCGCCGGAACGGGCCCCGGCGCCATGGCCCTTGCGTGGCTGGTGGTGCTCTCCATTGGGGCCGTTGCGGCCGGCCTCCGGTTAGTCGCCGTTCTCCGGCGCATCACGAAGGAGTCACGATGACCACCACAATTGAAGCACCCAACCGCATCCAGGGACGCTGGAAGCCCCGTGACGTGTGGTGCGCACTGGCGGGAGTAGTGTCACTGGCTCTTGCCGTGTGGGCCGCGTCCACGGTGGCAGTGCCCGTTAGCAGCGATCTGGGGCTCGCCGCCGTGCTCCCCTACCCGTTCTGGGTGGGGGTTCTGATCCTGAACGTCGCCTTCATCGTGGCGCTGCGCGGAGATGCCGCGGGCCCGGCGCGCCGCCCGGTCATGTTGTGGCTGGTCGTGGTGCTGGTGCTCGTGCTCTTCGGGACCGCAGCCTTCGTGACGGACGTACCGCGGGGTGAGGTCGCGTTCCGTCATCTCGGCATTGCGGACGCCCTCTCGCGCACCGAGGGGATCGACCCCGACATCGATGCTTACTTCAACTGGCCGGGTTTCTTCGCCCTTCTGGCGACGGTGCTGAAGGCGACCGGTCTCGACCCGGTGACCGTTGCCCTGTGGGCACCGGTGCTCAACATGGGACTGTGGCTCGCTGCCCTGAGTGTGCTGACGGGCTACCTGACGCGCGATCCGCGGCGGCGCTGGCTCGTGCTCTGGATCTTCTGCCTCGGCAACTGGCAGGACCAGGACTACTTGTCTCCCCAGGCCTTCGGCTTCTTCCTGTACCTCGTCGTGATCGCGCTGGTCCTTGGCCCGTTGGCCGCGCGGACCCCTAAGTTTCTCGGCTTCGGACGCGCCGACCTGACGGCGTGGTGGCTAGGGCGGTCGCCCGCAGAGCACCGGCCGGGGCACCGGGTGAGCGCCCTCGCGGTGACCCTCTTGCTCATCACGGTCATCTGTGCGAGCCATCAGCTGACGCCGTTCCTGGTGCTCATCACCGTTACCGCTCTCACCTTGAGCGGACGTGTCTGGCCCAGCCGGCTGCCCCTGATCACCGCGGTCGTGCTGGCGCTTTGGCTCGTCTTTCCCGCCAGTGCATACCTCGCCGGGAACCCACCCCTGGCGGAAGGAGGACTGCTGGCCGCGATCGACGCCAACGTCGTCGACCGCGTGAGCGGGACTGCCGGCCACGTGCTCGTGGTGCAGGTCAGGGTCCTTCTCACCCTCGTGCTGTGGGCGCTCGCCACGGCGGGGGCCGTGCGCGACTGGCGCAGGGGGCGTCTCGACATCCGGGTGGTCCTCCTCGCCGTCACCCCACTGCTGCTCTTCCCCGTGCAGTTGTACGGCGGGGAGATGCTCATCCGCGTCTCGCTTTTCGCGTTGCCCTTCATCGCCCTGCAGGCGTGCTCGGTCCTGCTTCCCGCGGACGGCAGCACACGCCCCTCCTCCCGCGCCGCGGGTGGCCTTGTGCTCACGTGCCTCCTGCTGGCCGGGATGACCGTGACAGGCCGGTTCGGGAACGCCCAGTATGACGTCTTCACCGACAATGAGATCACCGCCGTCGCCGCTGTGAAGCGTCTCGCGCCCCCCGGCTCGATGATCATCTCGGCGTCCACCCCGACGCCGTGGCGCAGCGAGGCATACCTCGAACACCGGTACCGGACGATCGACTTCATGTGCAAGTCCGACTTGTCGACGGCGACGTGCGGCCCACTCGTCTACGAAGACGCCAGGGACAACCCTGCCGGTGCCGTCGTGCTGCTCACGCGCTCGTCGGAGGCGAGTCTCGTGCTCCGGGGCGTCAGCAGCGAGGGCAGCTTCGACGAGCTGGAGGCGTGGTTGAGCGCGCAGGACGGCGTGGAGCTCGTGTTCAGCAACGTTGACGCACGCGTTTACCGGGTGACACCATGAACGCCGGCATCAGCCGGCCCACCGCGGTGCTCGGTCTCGCGGCCGTCGCACTGTCGCTGGTGACGCTCCTCGGGCTGCCGACACCGCTGCAGGCGGTCGCCGCGATAGCCGTCCTCATCCTGCTTCCAGGGCAGGCACTGGCCCGCCTCACGCCGGTTACCGACTTCGCGCTCCGCGCGCTGCTGGTCCTGGCGCTTGGCCTCGCCGCCCTCACGGCGGTGTCCACGGCGATGTTCTACCTCGCTGTGTGGTCGTGGCAGGCATGCGTTGTCACGATGGGCGTCATCACCATCCTCGCGTGCATAGCACGCGCACGACAGGAGGCCGTTTCATGATCGATCTGTCGGGACTGCTCGCGACAGCCGCGCTGGTCGTCACCCTCGCCCTGCTCGTTACCCTCGTCGGGCTTGAGGTCCGACGCGTTGGGCCGGAAGCCGGTCAGCCCACGACACGTCCGAGGCTACTCGGCCGGACAGTGAGCCGCAGGGTCGTGGCCGTCATGTGGATGGTGTCCCTGCTCTTCTTCCTTCCACGTGTGTTGGAACTGCTAGCGTGAGCCGCCCGGCACGGTGGTGGCTCCTCAGCGACCTGCACCTGGGTGTGTCCGACGACGACCCCCGGTGCCCCGGCAAAGTGCTGCCCGATTTCCTGCGCCGCGAGGTGCTCGCTGCCTCCGGTCTGCAGCAGCACGTCGTCTTTGTCGGTGACACGTTCGAGCTGGCTGGGGTCAATGAGGACGAGAGCCTGGCCCGGCTCGAGTCCATCCTCGTCCGACATCTCGAGACGTTCCGGGCGCTGGAGGAGTGTGCGGCGCGCGGCGTGCACCTGCACTTCGTGTGCGGAAACCACGATGTGGAGCTGGCCCGGCCCTCGGTTGCGGCCCGCCTGTCGGCGCTGCTGTCCCCCGCAGAGCCCACGCGGGTCCGGGTGCACCCGTGGTTCCTGCACGTGCCCCATGTGCTCGTGGCCGAGCACGGGCACCAGCACCACGCGCTGCACCGGATTCCCGAGGTGCTCCGCGCGGCGGTCAACGGCACCGACGAGCTGGACCTTCCGCCGCTCGCCGCCTGGCACGCCCATCCGTCGAGGTCGCGCCTGGGCCGTGCCCGGGCCGTTGCCCGGTCGTGCCTGGCGTCGGAGCTGGCGGAACGTCGCATTCGGGAGCCCGCGTACGACGAGCTGTTGCAGGGCGAGTCACTGCGGCTCGCGCTCGACGGGGTGGCCGTTCGGGACCTGGCGCGCCTGTCCCGGTTCCGGACGGTGTCGGCGCTCCCGGTCGCCGCGACTCGCATAGTGCTCTCGGCCGCCGGGCGCAGAGTCACCGGCGAGAAGGCTCCTGCTGCAGCGGGCCGGTTCGCACGTACCCTCGAGGCGCACGGTTCCGGAGTGGCCTGGTACGTCTCGGGCCACACCCACCGGGCCCTCGAGTCGGCGCTCGAGGCGTGCCCCACCCGATACGTCAACACCGGCACGTGGTGTTCGGACGTCCGCGGTCGCGGACCTGACCAGTCGGACCGTCGGGCGTTCCCGTACGCCGTGGTCGACGTCGCCCGCGACGGCACCACCAGCGGCGGGCTGCGGTACTGGCGTCCGGACGGTGGCTGAGCCGGGCATCGCGCCGGCGGCGCGCGGGGGGGAGTATTGCGGCTCACCGCCGCTGGCTACCATCCGGACCGGCGCGGCTGACAAGTGACCTGGGCTCTGCGAGACTTCCGTCATGGCTGAAAACAAGACCCAGGCAACCGGCGCCTCAGTGGACGAATTCCTGGCCGCAGTCGGGGACCCTGTCAGGCACCGTGATGGCCAGCGGCTGCTGGCGCTCATGAGGGAGATCACCGGCAAAGAGCCCGAGATGTGGGGGCCGACCATCGTGGGCTTTGGGCGGTACCACTACTGACTGACGCGCGACATGGCACTTAACCGCAGTCCCGGGCACCGACACTGCCGCCAAGTGCCATGTCGGCGCAGCGCAGGGCACAAAAAACCCCGCCGCCGGTGACGGCAACGGGGGTTTTTGTGCAGTTTGAGGCTGCGTAACCGGAAAGGCTACTTGCCTGCGACTACGTTGAGTTCGATCACAGCGGCAACGTCAGCGTGGAGGCGGACGTTGGCCTGGTAGGAACCAACCGACTTGATGTGTGCCGGCAGTTCAACCTTGCGCTTGTCGATTTTGCCAAGGCCAGCGGCCTCAACAGCGTCGGCTACGTCGGCCTGCTTGACGGTGCCGAACAGGCGTCCGGTCTCGCCAGCCTTGACGACGAGCTTGACCGGCTTCGCGGAGAGTGCAGCGGCCTGCTTCTGAGCGTCTTCCAGGGAAGCGTGCTCGCGGGCGGCGCGGGCAGTCTTGATGGACTCAACCTGCTTCTCGCCACCCTTCGACCAGGTCAGGGCGAAGTTGCGGGGCAGCAGGTAGTTACGTGCGTAACCGTCCTTGACCTCGACAACGTCGCCAGCGGCACCGAGACCGGTTACTTCGTGGGTCAGAATGAGCTTTGCCATGTTAGTCAGTCCCTTCCTTAGCCGCGGCCAGCGCCGGAGTAGGGCAGCAGTGCAACTTCGCGGGCGTTCTTGATTGCCTGGGCGATCTTGCGCTGTTCCTGCACCGTGACGCCAGTGACGCGACGGGCGCGGATCTTTCCGCGGTCGGAGATGAACTTGCGCAGCAATGCTACGTCCTTGTAGTCGATGACAGTGATGTCAGCGGCCTTCAAGGGGTTGGACTTTGGTTTGGGCTTACGGAGTTCAGCCTTAGCCATCGTGGAGCTCCTATTCTATGGAGCCCGTGGATGTTGATCCACGGGATGGTGGTGGTCCGACGGCGACAGCCACGTCAGATGCCTTGCGGCACTTTCGGCGGTCCCGGCGTCGGGCCTAAATGATTGGTTTAGAAGGGAGGTTCGGAATCGGGGCCGTTGCCCCAGCCGCCACCTGCATTGGAGACACCGGGCGTCGCCCAGGGATCCTCCTGTGCAGCCGGCTGGTTGCCGCCACCGAAGCTTCCACCGGAGTTGCCGCCCTGGTTTCCACCAGTGTTGCCGCCTCCGAAGCCGCCGCCGCTGTTGCCGCCGCCGAAGCCACCCTGACCACCCTGACCACCGGAGCGTTGGGTGCGGTTGACCTTGGCATTGGCGTAACGCAGGCTCGGGCCGATTTCATCGACTTCGAGCTCGATAACGGTGCGCTTTTCGCCTTCTTTTGTTTCGTAGGAACGGCTCTTCAAACGGCCGGAAACGATCACGCGCATGCCCTTGGTGAGGGACTCTGCGACGTTCTCGGCTGCTTCACGCCAAACCGCTGCGCGGAGGAACAGGGTTTCCCCGTCCTTCCACTCATTGGACTGGCGGTCAAAGGTGCGCGGGGTGGAAGCGATGGTGAAGTTCGCGACTGCCGAACCTGACGGTGTGAACCGCAATTCCGGGTCACTGGTGAGATTACCGATGACCGTAATAGTGGTTTCGCCTGCCATCTACTGCCTCCTTGTTCGATCCTGGGTGAAGAATTCGATCCTGCGGGGTAAAGAATGAAAATCGGAGCTGAAATTACTCAGCAACAACCTTCTGCTCTTCGGGGCGGGTGATCTTGGTGCGCATGATGGTCTCGTTAAGAGACAGCTGGCGGTCAAGTTCCTTGGCGGTGTCCGGCTTGGCGGTGAAGTTCACCACGGCGTAGATACCTTCGGACTTCTTCTTGATTTCGTAAGCCAGTCGACGACGGCCCCAGATGTCAACCTTTTCGATGGTTCCACCATCGTTGGTGATGACGTTCAGGAACTTCTGAAGCGACGGCTCAACGGTACGCTCTTCGACCTCGGGGTCGATGATTACCATCAATTCGTAAGGACGCATATGTGAACCCACCTCCTTTGGGCTAAGCGGTTACGGCATTTCCGTAACAGGAGGTTCATTTGCGATGCCGTGCAATGCCCGGCCAACAGAACGGAGGCAGGGCGCAGCACAGACTTCAATATCTTAGTGCATTTGGACCGGATAGGCGATTCGCGCTTGACTCAAGGCTACGCGTAGCGCGCGCGTCGCCGGAAGCGTCCGGCGGGCTATGTGGATAACCCGGGAAACAGGCTCCGCGCATGAGGCAAAAGTCTCTGGTG
Source organism: Pseudarthrobacter sp. MDT1-22 (assembly GCF_054511035.1). Lineage (NCBI taxonomy): Bacteria > Bacillati > Actinomycetota > Actinomycetes > Micrococcales > Micrococcaceae > Pseudarthrobacter > Pseudarthrobacter sp. MDT1-22. Next base: position 41,507 of record NZ_JBTNDK010000012.1, read on the forward strand.
CCCGCCGCGGAACAGGGCTATATTTGCAAGAACGGCTGGGTACCGTGCTGGACGCAATGACGCGGCCAGGAAAGCCGGTCCGCGTGTCGCGCAAGCGGCTGGATGGACCCAGGATTTTGGATAGAGCAAGCAGTTCGGTCTCCTTCTTCGATGGATGGGGACCACATGTCGTTAATAGGCAGAAGCAGGGAATTGGACCGGATACTCTCCGTAATCCGGGGTCCTAAGGATTCAGCCCTCAAGGTGGTGGGCCGGCGTGGGATGGGCAAATCCGCCCTCCTGTCCGAGATTCCCCGCCTTTCCGACTTCCGAACCGTTTTTCTCACCGCGAGCGTGTCCGAGTCCGACTGGCCGCTCTCCGGCCTTACCGCGCTCCTCACCGGCATCGACGACCCCGTCCTTAACCGTTTCGCCGATGAACTACTGCGCGATTCCAGCGGCGCCATGAACGTCCCCACTGTCTCCACCATGTTGCTCAACGGACTGCACCAGCGCTCGTCATCCCGGACGGTCATCGTCATCGATGATGCCGACCAGCTGGACCCCAGCAGCCAGGCCGTGATCGGATACCTGGCACGCCGGCTGACCGGGACGGACATGGCACTGTTTATGAGCGTGCGGGAAGAGACTGCCGAAAGTCCCTTCGCCTCCCTGCCGGCCCTCCAGTTGGCGCCGCTGAGCTACAACGACACGGTCCGCATGTTGGAGTCCATTCCGGCTCGGCAGACCGCGACAGCGGCGGTCCACGCAGTTGCCGCGGCCACCCAGGGGAACCCGCTCGCCGCCGTCGAGCTTTTTGGGCTGCTGCTGGAACGCCAGGCCGAGGGAAAATACGCACTCCCCGTCCCGCTCCCCGGCAAAGGCAGCTTCGAGGCCGAGTTCGCCGCCACCGTGGGCGGGCTCTCGCCAGGTGCGAGGCAGGTCCTGGACCTCCTCTCGCTGTCCTGCCGCAGCGATATCGCCACCCTGGAACGGGCATGCGACCAACTGTGGGGCGGGATCGACGAACTGCTGGCAAATGGCATGGTCAACCGGTCCGGACCACACCTGAGGATCCAGGACCAGCTGCTCCGGGGCTACGTTTATGCTGCCATGACACCGGCAACGCGGACCGCCAGCCACCGTGCCATGGCGGCCGCAGCGGAGCCCGCGGATCCCTATGCCCACCGCTGGCATCTGAGTTTTACCGCTTTGGAGCGGCAGACTCCGTTTGGCCTGCTCCGGTTTGCCGTTGACCTGATCCGAAGCGGCGAGGTGCCCTTCGCCGTCGAGTACATTGAACGGGCCCTGACCATCAACCCTTGGGAAGCGGAGACCACCGCCAGGCTCACCACGGTGGCCGAACTGCTGTTGAACAGGGGTGAGTTCGTCTACGCCAAGCGCTACCTGGACTGGGCCCAGCGGGTGACGCGGAACCCTGCCTTGGTCCTTCGACTGACAGGCCTCGCCTTCGAGATCCAGTTCATCCAGGGCGGCGCCGTGCGCTCCAGCATGGTGCTCCGGCTGGTGAAGGAATTCGGACAGCATGATCCGGCATTTGCAGCCCGCCTGCTCGTGGCCGCTGCGCTGTACTACGCGGACCGTTGGGAGCTTGAGGATGCCACCGGCCTGGTGCAGTACGCCGAGAAGTACCTGGACCATGCCTCCCCCGACTGCCTGGCACTGGCGGACAGCGCCCAGCGGCTCATCGAGGTGATCGGCGGGAAGTCCGGACAGTTCGGCCGCAAGCCCGACGGCGGGAACGAAACCGTGGCGTCCCTTCTGGTACAGGGCCGCGCGCTGGCCTACGCCGAACACCATGCTGCCGCCCAGGAGGCCTTTGCCCGGGTGCGGAACGTGCTGGAGGCCGATACCGTCAATTGGCGGGAAACCGCCGATTTCTTTGCTGTGGACAACGAAATCCGTGCCGGCAACGTCCGGAAAGCCGTGAAACTGATCGAGGACCTTGAACTGGCCGAACCGGAAACCAAATACCACCGTGGAATGCGGCACGTCTTCCGGGTCTGGCGGGCCAATGCGCTCGGAAACGAGCAACTCGCCCACGCCTACGCAACAGACGCACAGCACTTCTCCGGGGCGGAAAGCCACCCGGCCATCACGGCGCAACTGGCCGCGTGCCAGGGGCATTTTGCCCTCATGCGCGGAAATCTCGCCGAGTCCTTCGCGCAGCTGTCCCGGGCAGCGGAGATCGGCCAGGCCTTCAGCAACCCGACTCTGCTGCGCTGTGAGGCCGATCTGGTGGAAGTCCTGGTCAGGCTGGGCAGGCACAGGGAAGCCGCCCAGGCACTGTGGCACTTGGAAAGCCGGGCGGTGGGCCTGCGTTCGCCATGGCTCATGATGGCGGTTGCCCGGAGCCGGGCGATGCTGGCTGACGGCGAGCAGTCCCTCCAGATGTTCAATGATGCACTTGCAGGCAGGAACGCCCAGGAGTCCCTGCTGGAACGCGCCAGGACACTGCTCTGCTACTCCGAACGCCTCAACGCCTTCGGCCGCCTTCGGAGCGCCCGGGACGGTCTGCTTCGTGCCAAAGTGATGTTCGACGAAGCGGGTGCCCATGCCTGGGCCCAGCACGTGGACTCGCTGCTGCTCGACGAGCGGGTGGAACCAGCCGGCACGCCCGACAATCCGGCGATGCTGATGCTTGCAGACCACGAACGCGTGCTGGCCCGAATGGTGGCCCGCGGGATGCGGAACAAGGAAATCGCGGCCACCCTCTATGTGTCCGTCCGGACCGTGGAGGTGCGCCTGACTGCGATTTACAGGAAGCTCGGAGTCGAATCACGAGCCCAGCTGACGGCCCTTGCGGCCGGCAAGGAAGCCGCCTTCGCTAAGGAGCCGTTCGTCCTTCCTGCCGTCTAGGACAGTAGCCGGGCGGCGTGCCCCCTGATGGGGTGCATCCCGCCGCCGGGCCCCGAGCTGAGGCACCGGCGTTGCAGGTAACCGCAGTTCCCGCATTGTTCCCGGCCAGCGCCCGCAGTACCGCTTCCGTTCCGCCCCGGAACGGGACGGAAGGGACTAATTTTGCAATAGGCAATGAACATCCCGGAGCTGCACGTGGGAAGGACTCGGACATGAGAACGGCCACCAGGAAGGCCGGTGCACGGTGACTGCGGAAACCGTCCTTGCCCGCATCAACGTCATGGAACCCTGGCTCGGCGACAAAGAAGCCCGAGCCGTGGCGGACGTCCTGGCCTCCGGTCTGCTCTCGCAAGGGCCCAAGGTCAGAGAGTTCGAGGCGAGGTTCAGCGCCTCTCAAGAAGTGCGCCACGCCGTCGCAACCTCCAGCAGTACCACCGCACTGCACCTGGCGCTGATAGTGGCCGGCATCGGTCCCGGCGATGACGTGGTGGTGCCGTCGCTGGCCTTCATCGCCACGGCGAATGCTGTCACGTATATCGGGGCACGGCCGGTTTTCTGCGACGTGGACCCCGCCACCGGGACTGTGACTGCGGCCACGGTCCGGGCGGCATTGACCCTGGACACGCGGGCCGTGATCGTGGTGGACCAGTCCGGCGTCCCCGTTGACCTGGACCCCGTCCGCGAACTGTGCGACCGTCACGAAATCACTGTGATCGAAGACGCCGGCTGCGCCGTTGGCTCTGAATACAAGGGCAGGCCCGTGGGCACGGGGGCCGACATTACCGTGTGGTCGTTCCACCAGGACAATGTGCTGACCACTGGCGAGGGCGGGATGCTGACAACCCACCGGGCGGACTGGGCGGCACGGGCCCGGAGCCTCCGCGGCCACTCCCTGAACGTGCCGGCGGCGGACCGTCGCGGATCCCGCATTGCCGCGCCGGAGGTGTACGTCGAGGTCGGCTTCGACTACCAGATGACGGATCTGCAGGCCACCGTCGGCATCGTGCAGCTCGGCCGGCTGGGCGAGATAGTGGCTCGCCGACGGGAGATCGCCGCGAAGTATGAGGCAGGGCTTTCCGGCCTGACTGGTCTGCGGTTTGTGGCCGACCCACCGTACGGGACGGCCAACTTCCAGTCCTTTTGGGTCGAAGTCCTCCCGGATTTCGCCATTGACCGCGAAGGGCTCCTGGCCCGCCTGGCCGATGCCGGAATTTCGGCGCGCCGCGGCGCCATGGCGGCTCACCGGCAGCCTGCCTACCGGTGGCGCGAAACTGGCAACGCAGGGCTCCACAACACCGAACGGCTGACGGACCGGACCCTGGTTCTCCCGATTTTCCACGGCCTAGACAACGTGGGCCTGAACCGGGTCATGAACAGCGTACGGGCGGCCGCCGGTGTACGCCGGTGAGCGAACTCGTGCTGATCGCAGCAAGCGGGCTGGCCCGGGAGGTCCTGACCATGGTCCGCGCCAGCGGGCAGTACGACGTCGTAGGGCTGCTCGACGACGACAAGGAAATGGCAGGCGTCACCGTGGACGGTGCGCCGGTGCTGGGGACCATTGACGACGCCTCCAAGTTCACGCACGCACTGGTGCTGGTCTGCCTGGCCTCGGGAAAATCCCGGGAAACCGTGGTGGAACGGCTGGCGGCCCAGGGCGTGCGCGATGCCCGGTACGCCACTGCGATCGACCCCACTGTGGAGTGCCCCGAGGGTTGCCGGATCGGCCGGGGCAGCATCCTGCTGCGGAATGTGACGCTGACGGCTTCGGTCACGCTTGGGGCTCATGTTGTGGCCATGCCGTCCGTGACTTTCACGCACGACGACGACGTGGCGGACTTCGCGACGTTCGCCGCCGGTGTGTCGCTGGGCGGCGGAGTCCGGATCGGCCGGGCGGCCTACCTGGGACTGAATTCCAGCGTCCGCGCACGGACTTCAGTGGGGTCCTACGCGACTGTTGGCATGGGGGCGGCAGTGTTGAGCAACGTACCCGACGGCGAAACATGGGTCGGCGTCCCAGCCCACCCTATCGATCAGGAATGAGGCAGGGAAAGCACTCCGGCGGCAAAGGCGCACTCCATGGCGGGGGCCAGCTTCAGGGCAGCCCGCCCCGCGACCGGGCTAAGTTCGTCGATGCGTTCGCTCACTGGACCTCCCTCCAGGGTGTGCCTACGAGCGCTGTCCCGGCCGATGCGCGGCCCTCGATATGCGCGATCCGGCGCCCTCGCAGATAGCCAGCGGCAGTGCACGCCAGAACGGCCATCACCGCACCGGCGCGGCCCAAGCCCTGCGGGTTTGATCCCCGGCCCCAATCGCGAATCCCGGAAAAAACGGCCCGTGGCAGTACGCTCCGGACGTATCGCCGCTCAGGGCCGAGTGCCCGCTTGTGGCCAACGATCTGGCTGACCTGGGCTTTGGAGATCCCTTCGGACCAGGAACGCGACAGCATGTAGGGGATGGTTCCCCTGTCGGCAGGGACGTGGTGACGAACCAGAGCGGCCGGTTCGTAGACGATCCGTGACCCGGGTGAGCCCATCTTCGAACGGATGCAAATTTCGGTCTCCTCGCACCCGAGCGGTTTCGTGCCCTGCCGGCCGAGGGAGACATTGAAGCCGCCAACCTGGCGGAGGACTTCGAGCCTGAAGGACATGTTTGCGCCGATGACGTTCCGGACCTCGGAGGCCACCTTGGGCATTCCGCGGTGGCTGCATCCTACGATCCAGTCGAGCTCTTCACCGAAGTAGCCCGGACGGCCTGTTTCCCACACCGGTTCCACGCGGCCGCCGACGGCCAAGACATCAGGATCGTCATAGAGGGCGAGCAGCCGCTCCAGCCAGTCCGGCGCGGCTTCGGCGTCGTCGTCCAAGAAAGCCACGACGTCGGCGTCTGCCAGGCCCACCCCGGTATTTCGTGCGCCTGAGAGCCCCGGGGGGCCAGAGCTTTCAACTACTGTCACGTTGTCCACGATTTCGATGAGCCGCTCATACAGAGCCTCGTTGTGGTCAATGACCACCAGGACCTCCTGGGGCGCGACCGTTTGGGCCCGGACGGACTCTATGACATCCAGTAGCAGGTCCCAACGCTTCGCGGTGTAGGTACAAATGACAATAGAGGCGGTCGGCGGCGGGTTAAGGCTAAACATGCTGGCCTCCCCGAGCCGCGGAGAGAACCGCTTGGGGATCCATAGGCGTCCGCGGGACGCTGACATTTGCGTAGGTATATTTCACCCGGCGGAGGGCTTCAGGTCTGGCGCCTGCGGTGGGCGNCACGGCCACCGCTGACAGCTATGTGACGAGCGCGGCGCCGGGGACGAACAATGGCACAAGCACCATATTGGGTGTGGACAACAGCCCGGTGGAAGTCACGTACCTGAAGTTCGACCTGTCAGCGTATGCGGGCAGGACCATCCAGAGTGCAACGTTGCAGCTGCGCAGCGCCGGGAGCGGGTCAACGGGCACGCAGAACATCAAGCTGGTCGCCGATGACAGCTGGACCGAGACTGGGATCACGTACAGCATCCGCCCGGCGCTCGGCACCAGCATCGGCACCCTCGGCCCGACAACCACCAACACCAACTACAACATTCCGCTGACGGTCAGCGGACTGACCAGTGAGCTCGGCCAACAGCTCTCCCTGGGAATGGACACCAGCAGCGGTGACGGCCTGGACCTCAACTCCAAGGAGGCCGGCAGCACCTTCGCACCCAAGCTCATCCTCACCCTGAGCTAGGTCAGGCAGGAAGAGGACTAAACATGGCCGGGACTCCATCCTTAAGGATGGGGTCCCGGCCATGTTTAGCGAACCTGCGACACAAGGTTCAGGAATTTCATAGGCCGCACTTCTCGCCTATTTATGTCGATGTTCGCGGTATGCCGACCTTCTTGCGCCGTCACAGATCAGATGGGTGGGGAGCCTGGAATTATCGGCATAACCGCGGGGTCTGGTTCCTCCTTCATGTAACTGCCATTCATGAAGGAGGAAGACATGAGTGTCCTACAACCAAGGTATGCAGGGTTCGTGTGAGCGGACCGTTGGCGTCATTCGCACCTGCGTTCAGGTGGGCGTTGAAGGATATGGGCTTTACGCCGTTGACGCCAGCGAGCTGAGGATGGCGGCTGACTTGAGTCGCTGGCCCCAAGAGCAGGGACTCGGAGCAGCAGATTTAACTTAGGCTCCGATCCAAGAGCGGGCCGGCCCGCTCGCCTCCTGGGGGAGTTCGTCGACGCGTTCGCTCACTGGACCTCGCTCCACGGTGCGCGCGCAATGACGGTCCCGGACAGCGGGCGGCCCTCCACGTGCGCTATCCGGCGTCCGCGTACGTACCCGGCGGCCGTCCAAGCCAGGACTGCGATGACGGCTCCCGCCCGGCCCAGCCCCTGAGGGTTGTCGCCCCGGCCCCAATCGCGCACTCCCGCAAAAACCGCCCGTGGCAGTACGCTCCGGACGTAGCGCCGTTCCGGGCCTAGAGCCCGCTTTTGGCCTACCACCCGGCTGACCTGGGCTTTGGAGATACCTTCGGACCAGGAACGCGACAGCATGTAGCGCAAAGTCCCCCTGTCCGCCGGCACATGGTGGCGGACCAAAGCCGCGGGTTCGTAGACGATCCGCGATCCGGGTGAGCCCATCTTCGAACGGATGCAGATCTCGGTCTCCTCACAGCCAAGGGGCAAGGTGCCCTGGCGCCCCAGCGAAAGGTTGAAGCCGCCCACCTGGCGGAGGACTTCGCGCCTGAAGGACATGTTTGCGCCGATGACGTTCCGGACCTCGGAGGCCACCTTGGGCATTCCGCGGTGGCTGCATCCTACGATCCAGTCGAGCTCTTCACCGAAGTAGCCCGGACGGCCCGTTTCCCACACCGGTTCCACGCGGCCGCCGACGGCCAAGACATCAGGATCGTCATAAAGGGCAAGCAGCCGTTGAAGCCAGTCCGGGGCTGCCTCGGCGTCGTCGTCGAGGAAGGCCACAATGTCCGAGTCGGCAAGTCCGACGCCGGTGTTCCGCGCTCCGGACAACCCGCGTGGACCGCTGCTCTCCACCACCGTCACGTCATCTACAATTTCGGTGAGCCGCTCGTAGAGGTCCGCGTTATGGTCAATCACCACCAGGACCTCCTGGGGTGCAACTGATTGGGCCCGGACGGACTCTATGACGTCCAGCAACCGGTCCCAACGCCTTTCGGTATAAGCACAAATGACGATCGTTACGCTCGGACGTGCACCACGATCCAGCATGCTACGCTCCCCGAACGAGGGAGAGAACCGCTTGGGGATCCATAGGCGTCCGCGGGACGCTGACATTTGCGTAGGTATATTTCACCCGGCGGAGGGCTTCAGGTCTGGCGCCTGCGGTGGGCGCCTCCCACATGGTGCATTCGCGCGCCAGCGTTCCCAGTACCCGCCAGCCGTCACGGAACGTCTGCAGGTTCGACGCGCCGGAGATCCGGTCCAGCTCCAGGCTGGGGACTTCGGCAATGCGCAGACCGGCCTTTGCCGCCCGGACAATCAGCTCGGTCTCAATTTCAAAGCCGTCCGATTCCAGCTGAAGGATCTCCAGGCATTCCCTCCGAAACGCAATATATCCATAGCAAAGGTCAGAGTAGTTGCTATGCAGGACCGCATTGGCCAATCCGGTCAGAGCGCGGTTGCCGGCCTTCCTCAGCCGGGTCAGGTCTTCGGATCCTCCGCCCGTGACATGGCGCGAGCCCTTAACGAAGTCGAAATCGTGCTGAAGCGGGGCAACGAACCAGCCGATCTCCTGCGGATCCATGCTGCCATCCGCGTCCAGCATGACAATGATGTCCCCGGAGGCTGCGGCAAAACCCGAGCGGAGGGCCACGCCCTTGCCCTTGCGCTGCTCATCGACGATGACAAGGTTCTCGCGGATAGCGCGGGCTACTCCCACCGTGTTGTCCGTGGAACGGCCGTCCACGATGACAACCTCGTCCACATACGAGGGAATCCGGCGAAGAACCCACGGGATATTCCTCGCCTCGTTCAGGGTGGGAATGACGACACTGACTGACGCCCTCGGAGCTTCGAAGGCCAGCATCGGGAATGTTATTGGGAGCTGGGTTGAAATAGACAAATACCTCACCACTTCATGACGCTTGCGGATTTAGTCAACTCCGCACTCGGCTCGGAAGTCGGGCGCGGCACTAGCGCTACATCCGGTCATGGGTCTGGTCTCTGGCCCAGCTCTCATTCATTGCCATTGACTCTGGCCGTGCAAAGAGCCTACGTTGCGCTCCATGAGCTATCACGAGTAGTCAGTACTCGCTTTTAAGAGCACTCCCGCTGACTGTTCGTAAGTACAGGGATTTACCAACGGGCGAATTCTTTAGGTATGGGGTATTGGGAACACAGTAATTATTAGGTACAGGGCTGTCATTGTGCGCCTCATTGGGCGCTCCTACGCTTGTGGCCTAGGGCTTCTGCCGTCGTTTCTGTCGACGTATATGCGGAGTTCAGGCGTGACATCCAAGAACCCAGGAGATCAGCCATGAAGATAAATAGGCCCGTCAAGTGGCTAAGCCAGGCACTCGTCCTTAGCACCCTATGCGTAAGGCGGGGAGGTGGTCGCTCGGCTGGTCTTCGTCTACGCGGGTCGCGGAATCTGCGGCTCCATGCACTGCTGACAGCGCTGCTGCTTGCGCTGGGTGGTGTTCTGGTGGTGCCGGTTGCGGCGTCGGCTGCTCCGGGTGATGTTGGGGTTGAGGGTCCGTCGCATTCGGGGACGGGGACGCCGACGGGTACGAAGCGGGCGACGAGCGGGTTGTGGTTCAACGACGGGCTCTGGTGGGGGAACCTGTGGGACACTTCCAGCTCGGATTTTCATATCTTCCGGTTCAATGCCGCGTCGAGCTCGTGGGTCGATACGGGTGTGGCGACGGACACGCGGGCGAACACTCATCATGACGTGTTGTGGGACGGGACGACGTTGTATGTGGCGAGCTATCGGTTCGTCAACGACGGTGTGCCGGCTGAGCCGGGCTTCCCAACGACGATGCGACGTTACAGTTATAGCTCGAGTACGAAGACGTACTCGCTGCTGGCGCAGAGTCCTACAAACATCAACAACTACCGCGTAGAGGCCCTGACCATCGATAAGGACTCGACGGGTCGGGTGTGGGCCACGTGGCAGCAGGGGAACCGGATCTATCTGAACGCCACCGGCACGGATGGCAAGACCTGGGGCACGCCGTTCCCGCATCCTGCGTCGTTGAGCAACGTGTCTGTGGACGACACGTCGGCTGTGATCGCGTTCGGACCCGGCAAGATGGGTCTGATGTGGAGCCGGCAGGTCGGTGGCTCCACCGACGGCATGTACTGGAGCTACCGTGCCGACAGTGTCGGCGGAGCCCCGAACACCGGATGGAGCACTCCTGTGGCGGCGGTGTCGGGGCAGCGCAGCGCTGATGACCATATGAACTTGAAGTGGCTGGACTCCTCGGGTGACCGGGTTTTCGCCGCCGTCAAGACGTCGTTCACGTCGGCGCCTCAGCCGCTGATCCAGCTGTTGGCATTGAATGGCACGACCTGGTCGGCGCACCCGATCGCGCCTGTGTCGGAGTGCCCGAACCGGGTGATCGTCCTGATTGATGAGAGCACGCAGAGACTGCGTACCTTCGCTACCTATCCGAAGCCGAGTGGCACGACGAACGCCGGTGTCTGCACTTCCTCGGGGGGTGCGATCTACGAGAAGTCCTCGCCGCTGGACAACATCAACTTCACCACCGCGAAGACGGCTCGTATCGTGGACGCCGACCAGTATGTCCACAACGTGACGTCAACGAAGCAGAACCTCAACAGCGCGGCGCGGGGCACGGCCAACAGCGGTCTGCTGTTGCTCGCCGATGTGAACGCCACGAGCCGGTACTGGCACTCCTACGACCCCAGCGGTGGTGGTGGTGGTGATACGACGGCTCCGACGGTGACGGGTACGTCTCCGACTGATGGTGCGACTGGTGTGGCGGTGACAGCGAATGTGACGGGGTCGTTCTCGGAGGCGATGGATGCCTCGACCGTCACCTCGAGCACGTTCACGCTGAAGGCGGGGACAACGACGNCAGCTCTCATTTAGCCTTCGACTCTGGCCGTGAAGATGAGCCTATGGCTGGCCTGAGGCGCCTGTCACCAGTGGCAGGTACTCACTTTTGAGCGCCGGATATACGTTCCCTACCCAAGTACAGGGGTTTGGCCGCCGATCCGAATATTAGGTATAGGGGTTCTCATTCCGCCCATATTTTAGGGATTTGACCGCTATATGTGGGCTAGCGCGCAAAAGGGACTTCAGGTTGACGATTTCCAAGTGCCCGGGAGCCCCGATGAAAATGGCCCGTAGCGTTAGGTGTCCCGCCTTCCATACAGCACCGCCGACATCCGTCAGCGGGCGGACCGAACGCTGGGAGGCCCCTTCCGGCCAGATAGCCGAATTGGCTGACCGCGTTCAGGCCACGCCTACACCGCCGTCCGGAAGAAAAGCTCCGTGACCGTTGCCAGCCGGTGCGGGTCCGCCACGCCGCAGAGCTCGCGGGCGGAGTGCATCGAGAGCAGGGGCACGCCGACGTCGACCGTCCGGATCCCCAGGCGCGTGGCGGTCAGCGGGCCAATGGTGGAGCCGCAGGGCATCACATTGTTGGACACAAATTCCTGGTACGGCACCTTCGCCTCCCCGCACAGTCTGGCCCAGAATGCCGCGCCCGGCGCGTCGGTCGCGTACCGCTGGTTGGCGTTGATCTTCAGCAGCGGGCCGCCGTTCAGGACCGGGTGGTTGGCCGGATCGTGCCGCTCCGGGTAGTTGGGGTGGACGGCGTGGCCGGCGTCCGCGGAAACGCAGAACGACGCCGCCAGCGCCTGCCGCCGTTGGCTCACCGTTGCGCCGAGGCCGTCGGAGACGCGCACGAGCACGTCTTCGAGGATGGGCCCGCACGCGCCGGATCGGGAGTTGGAGCCGATTTCCTCGTGGTCGAACGCCGCGAGAACGGCGATCGGGGCGCCGCCGATCGGCCCACCGGCCGCGCCGCCAGACGCAGCAGAAGAATGCGCGATCAGCGCCGCCAGCCCTGCGTGCGTCGCGGAAAGGTTGTCCAGGCGCCCGGAGGCGAAGAACTCGCTGTTGGCCCCGAAAACCGCGGGTGGCTGCGTGTCTGCAATAACGACGTCGTACCCGCCAATCCGCGCCGGATCAACAGAAGTGCCGCCAGGCACATGCGATGCCAAAACCGCCAGCAGGTCAAAATCGGCGGGATCGCCCAGGCCCCACACAGGGTTCATGTGCCGCTGCTTGTCCAGCGTCAGGCCGTCGTTCACGGCACGGTCAAGGTGGATGGCCAGCTGCGGGAAGCGGAGCATGGGCCCGGTGGCGGTGAGGTGTTCGGTGCCGTCCAGCATGACCAGCCGGCCCGCCAGCTGAAGTTCGCGGTCCAGCCAGGAGTTGAGCAGCGGCCCGCCGTAGACCTCCACCCCGGCCTGCAGCCAGCCGAACGCTCCCGTGGTGGGCTGCGGCTTGAGCTTGAAGGACGGGGAATCCGTGTGCGCGCCAAGGAGGTTGAACCCTGTGGTGGGCCCGGCATTTTCCGGGACCACCCAAGCGATCAGCGCGCCGTCGCGGACCAGGTAGAACGAACCAGCCCCGCCGGCCCAGGGCTCACGCTCGTCCAGGCCCGTGAACCCTGCGGCGTCCAGGCGCCGGGCGGCCTCGTGGACGGCGTGGAAGCTCGACGGCGATGCGCTGACATACGCGCCAAGGTCCTGGATGTGGTCAACGGCTTTGGAGGCGGCGGCAACGGAAGGCGAAGGCATGGTTCCGAGTCTAGATGGTCACATTGAGCCCGGCGGTGTAGCCGGCCGAAGCCGATCCGATCATGGTGGCCAGCTGGTAGATACCGCCGTCATTCTTGAAGACATTGTCCGACTGCAGGGTAGTCCGCTTCATGTTCGCGATGCTGGCCTCGTAGCCGGGAGTGGCGTAGACGTCGTCGCAGGCGGCCTTCGTCAGGGCGATCTGCGATACCGCCAGCACCTGTCCGGCGGCGGTGGCGTTGCTCATGGACTCGAACACCTCGAAGTGGATGTGCGGCCAGCGGCCGGGATAGGCTCCGGGGAAAATGGACGTGAAGGTGACCTGGCCGCTGGCGTCCGCTTCCTGGACGCCGCGGAGGTAGTTTTCGTTTGCGAGTCCGGAATCGTACATGGAGTACCTGCCGTCCCGGTCGCAGTGCCAGGCGTAAACGGCCGCGCCGGCCAGGGGTACACAGCCGTTGGCGTTGTCCAGCAGGGTCAGGGTGAACGTCAGCGGCACGCCTTCAGCCGAAGCAGACCCGGTTCCGAAGCTTGAGGCCAGGACGTTGGGGCCGTTGGAGCCGTCACCGGGGTAAGGACCTGCAGTTTCCTGCGGAATCTCCACGCCGCACTCCGCGATCGCCCGGGTGAGCGTGGGGCTGGCGGCGGGTGTCGCCGTCGTAGTGGCGGCGCTTGCGGTGGCTGTGGCAGTGGCGGCCGACGTCGACGTCCCGGCTGTGGTGCCTGACCCGCCGGGCGTGCAAGCTGCCAAAGCGGCTGCCGCACCGCCGGCGCCGAGGAACATTCCGAGGGAACGGCGGCTGATCATGGTGGACAGATCAAACTCAAGGCCTCGGTCGTGGTTGGGGTGGGGAAGGTGGTTGCTCATGGCTCCATCCAACGCGCCCCGCCTATCCCCTGCATAGGCCCTTCCTGTGCGGAACCTGTGCGTCAGTAGGCCGCGCCAGCGTCAGTAATCCGGATTGCTGGGGACCACCAGGCCTGTCTCGTAGGCGTAAACAACTGCCTGGACCCGGTCGCGCAGGTGGAGCTTGGTGAGGATCCGGCGGACGTGGGTCTTCACCGTTGCTTCGGAGAGGAAATACCGGTGCGCGATCTCGGCATTGGAAAGGCCCTCCGCCATGGCTTCGAGCATTTCTGTTTCGCGCGGCGTCAGGTCTTCGAGCAGGGAATCCCGCGGCGCGGCGGACGGGGCCGGCACGGCTGCACCGCGGACATAGGTCTCCAGCAGCCGCTGCGTAACACGCGGGGCCACCACGGCATCCCCGCTGGCCACCACCCGGACGGCATTGACCAGGTCCGACGGCGCCACGTCCTTGAGGAGGAAGGCGGACGCGCCTGCCTGGAGCCCGGCAAACGCATATTCGTCCACATCGAAGGTGGTGAGGATAATGATCCGGGCGCAGGATCCGGAGGCCGTGATGGCGCGGGTTGCCTCGATACCGTCCAGCACGGGCATCCGGACGTCCATCAGCACCACGTCGGGTTTGAGGTCGCGGACCAGCCGGACCGCCTCGGCACCGTCGGAGGCCTCGCCCACAATATGCAGGTCTTCCTCGCCCTCGAGGATGAGGCGGAACCCCATCCTCAGCAGCGGCTGGTCATCAACCAGCAGGACGGTTATGGGTTGGGTTTCAGTCACGTGTGCCTTGCAGTTGAGATGAACGGTTGTGGGGTTTCCGCGGGCTCGTCGGCCGGCCAGGTCAGGACGGCACATACGCGCCAGCCGCGGCCGCGCCGCCCGGCCACCACGGTGCCTGCGTAGATGCGCGCCCGTTCGGCCATCCCCGCCAGCCCCTGGCCGGAACCGGGCCCGACGCCGGCGCCTGGGAGTCCTGAACCCGGCCCGCCGCCGTCGGAGGTGCCCGGACCCGGGACTCCCGCGCCGTCGTCGAGCACTTCAATGGTGACCGTGGAGCCGGCCCGGACGATCCCCACGTCCACACGCCCCAGCGACCGGCCATAGCGGAGCACATTCGTCAGTGACTCCTGAACAATCCTGTAGACCGTCAGCTGGAAGGCCGCGTCGTCGGGCAGCGCCGGGCCTGTGTGCGAGTAGTGCAGCGGCAGGCCCGCGGTGCGGAAGCCCTCCAGGAGCTTCGCCAGGCTGTCGCCGGAAGCGAGCGGCTGCCGTGGCGCGGTCCCGCCGGCGTCGTCCCGGAGTACGCCCAGGACTCGCCGCATGTCCGCCAGGGCGGTCCGGCCGGTCCGCGACAGTTCACCAAGCACTTCCCCGGCGCGGTCGGGGCTTTTCCGGACCACGACGGCGGCGCCATCGGAGAGGCTGACCATCACAGTCAGTGAGTGCGCCACGACGTCGTGCATTTCGCGGGCGATCCGGTTGTGTTCGTTGACGGACGCCAGGCTGGCCGTCCGCGCCGCCCACGCGGCGATCTCCTGCTCGTGCTCCCGCCGTTGCCGCACCGAGATGCCGATCCCGGTGGCGATGACGTTGGACAGGGCGATGGTGGCGCCGGTGGCGATGCTGGTCAGGAGGTGGAAGTCGCCGGGATTGCCGTCGGCATCGTGGACGAAGGAATTCTCCATGGGACCGACGGCGGCCAGCAGGTACAGCAGGGCCAGCGGCGCCGTGGCGGCGGCCATGGCCACCAGCGCGAACCGGCGCGTGTGCACCACGGCCACGGCATACAGCGAGAACCACAGGCCCGCCGAGACATTGGAGCCCCACGGGTGCAGCAGCGTGACGGCCACTTCCATCACCGCGACGAAGGCAGCCAACGCCACGGGGTGGGAACGCCGGAAGAACAGGGCCCCGGCGACCACGAAGAGGAGCGCCGCCGCCAGCCAGGCGCCGGAGATGATCGCGTCCACCACGGTCGGCGCCACCAGAAGCGCGTAGCTGAACACCACCACACTGTCCATCACCCGGGGATGCTGGTAAAGGTAGCGCCGGAGCAGGCCGCGGCGCTTGGCCGTGATCTCGGCAAGGGACGCGTCGGCCTGGCTGGCCGGCACGTCCCTCACGAGTGCCGCTTCATTCATGCTCTGAGCCTAGTGTCCGCCTAGACGTCGCGTTTCTTGAGCACGATCATGGCCGGTACCAGGAACAGCAGAACGTAGCCCAGGAATATCAGGCCGCCCTGCCAGGGATCGATGACGCCGTCGGTGTGACCAATGGACAGGAACCGTCCGCCGGCGTCGCTGGGGAGGTACTGGGGCACATACTTCCAGAAGTCACCGGGGATGAAGGTCATAAAACTCGCCGCAATGGACAGGACGAAGAACAGGCCCACCAGCACGGTGATTCCGCCCGCGGAGTTGCGCAGCAGTGCGCCGAGCGACAGGCCGATCAGGGCCACCCCGGCAACGTAGAGGCCGCCCGTGAAGACGCTGTACAGCACCCCGTCCGTGGACCAGTCCAGGTCCAAGCCCAGTCCCTGGAAGACCGGCATGGCGATCAGGAACGTGGCCACGGCGGCGATGGTGGTGATGACGTAGGAGATCACGGCGAGCAGGATTGCCTTTGCCACAAAGGCCGGTGTGCGGCGCGGGACGGCGTTCATGGTGGAACGGATCATTCCCGTGGCGTACTCGGAGGAGATGAACAGGACAGCCAGCGAGCCCAGCACCAGGATGCCGATCTGCAGGCCTGCATTGGGCAGGTTGTACAGGTCAAAGCCTGATCCTGGCGGGAAAGTCTGCGACATCATTTCCGGCGTCAGGGTCTGGCCCTGGTCCCGGGCCTGCCGTGCCATTTCGTCCAGGAAGGAGAACCGGATCAGGACCGCGAGGGCCCCGACGCCGATAATCGCCACCAGGGTCAGGAGCAGCAGGATGCGGGTGGACATCAGGGAGAACAGCTTGATCCATTCGGACCGCAGCACACCGGCGAAGGTCACGCCCTTGGTACCAGCGGTGGAACGGACCCGGGAAGTTTGGGTTTCAGTCATGGTGGTCATCGTCCTTACTTTCCTGCCGTTGCCGAGGCGGTTTCCGGGGCGAACTCGCCGGCGGGTCCACCGGTCAGGTGTGAGTGGTATTCCACTTCGTCCTTGGTGAGGTCGAAGTAGGCGTCTTCCAGAGACGACTGCTGCGGGGTGAGTTCGTAGACGAGCACCCGGTTGTCCAGTGCCACCTGGGCGATCTGGCGTGCGTCCAGGCCTGTTACTTCCAGGGTTTCGGGCTGGCCCTGGTCCACGGTCACGCCATCGCCGGACAGCAGGGCTGACAGCTGGGTGGCTGCGGATGTGCGGACCAGGGTTTTGACCTGGCGGGTGCCCGCAATGATGTCCTGCACGGGGGCGTCCGCAATGATTCTGCCGCGGCCGATCACGATCAGGTGGTCTGCCGTCTGGGCCATTTCGCTCATGAGGTGTGAGGACAGGAAGACGGTCTTGCCCTGCCCGGCGAGGTAGCGGACCAGGTTGCGGACCCACAACACACCTTCCGGATCGAGGCCGTTGACCGGCTCATCCAGGATCAGGGTCTGCGGGTCGCCAAGGAGCGCGTTGGCAATGCCCAGGCGCTGCCCCATGCCCAGCGAGAAACCGCCTGCCTTTTTCCGCGCCACTGCCTCCAGGCCGGTCATTTCGATGACTTCATGCACCCGGGAAGTGGGAATGTTGTGCGTCGCCGCCATGGCCCGCAGGTGGTTGTAGGCGCTGCGGCTGGTGTGGACTGCCTTGGCGTCCAGCAGCGCACCCACCTGGTGCAGGGGGGCCTTGTGATCGGCGTAGTGCAGGCGGTTGACGGTGACCGTGCCCGACGTCGGCCGGTCCAGTCCCATGATCATGCGCATGGTGGTGGATTTGCCGGCACCGTTCGGGCCCAGGAAGCCCGTTACCTGCCCTGCTTTGACGGTGAAGCTGACGCCGTCAACCGCCGTTTTGCTGCCGTAGACCTTTGACAGGCCTGTTGCCTCAATCATGGAAAGGTTCCTTAGAACAGCAGCCTGGTGGCTGCGGGATGCGGCGAAGTTTTCGTGTGTACGCTCCACGCTACCGACGGCTCGGCCGGATTTCGCCTGTCTCAGGGATGATTCAGGGTCGAATCAGGGTAGTCCGCACGGATGATCAGGGGTCCCCTCAGGGGGCGCAGGCGCCTTAGGTGCGGGGCGAGTAGTACGTCAGGGCACGCGGTTCCACCCGGATCCGGACGCTGCGCACGCCCGCCAGCGCCTCGCCGTCGACCGCCAGTGCCAGGGGGGAGCCCTCCGACTCAATCCGGACCTCGGTTGCCTCCCGCAGATGGGTGATCCGGGAGGTCGCCACCGTGCCGGTCAGCACCGACCACAGGAGCCGGAGCCGGGCAAAGGATTCGTCGGCGGTGATCATGCGGACATCCAGGACGCCATCGTCCAGCACCGGCCGCGACAGGGGCGCGTGGTCCCGGGGGTAATAGCGCCCACGTCCGATGTACGCGATCCAGAGTTTGTGCCGGACACCGTCCACGGTCAGGGTGGTGGGTGTTCCCGCGGCGAACGTCCGGAACATTGCCACCACGCCGGCCAGCGGTTTGCCGAGGGCCGGCTGCAACTGCTCCCTGCGCCGGACCAGGTTGGGGTACAGGCCAATGCTTGCCGTGTTCAGCATGACCAGGTCAGCCGTTTCCGGGTTGCCCGCCAGCCCGCGCTCGACGGTCACCATGCCGACGTCGGCCCGCGCGGCTTCACCCGCGGCCGCGGCTGCCACAGCGTCGTTCAGGTTGGCAGTCCCTGTGTCCCGCGCGAAGTGGTTGAGCGTTCCGCCCGGGAGCACCAGCAACGGAAGGGAACGTTCGACGGCGGCTGCGGCGGCGGTGCCAACGGTACCGTCGCCGCCCCACACGCCCAGGGCGCGGGTACCCGGGCGGGAGACGGCGGCCTGTATGGCCTCCTCCAGGCTCTCTCCAAGCTCTACCGTTTTTATATGCGCCTTCGGGAATACTTCCTGAAGTGCGCCTGCCGTTTGTTCCGTGAAGGAGCCGCCCAGTGTATTCACCACGATGCTGAGACCTTCACCGCCCGGCAGCTCCGGGGCTTGGGTTGCGGTGCGCGATACTCCGGGAAACGGTGGGCGGACGGGCCACCACTTACGGGTCACCAGCGCCGCCCCTGCGCCGATCGTCGAACCGAAGAACACATCCGAGGGCCAGTGGGCCCCCGTGTGGACGCGGGAGTAGGCCACCCCCAGCGCCGCCGGCGCAAGTGCCGCACCGACAACCGGCTTGACCAGGCCGGCGCCGAGCGCGAAGGCGATAGCGGAGGCCGAATGCCCCGATGGCATCGACGAGCTGGTGGGCTGCGGATGGACGAACCGGAAAACCGGCAGATGCTCAGGGAGCGGGCGTGCCCGCGGCAACAGGGTCTTGAACACCACGTTGGTCACCGCCGATGCCACCGCTTGGGCGATCAGCCCGTGCAGGGCAGCCCGGCGGGGCCTGCCGGGGAAGGCGGCCATGATCGCCGCTGCCCCGATCCACAGCTTGCCGTGGGTGGCGGAGGCGGAGAGGCGCCGGAAAAACTCATCGTGGTTTCCACCCGGGAACGACGACACGCCGCGGACTAGATGCCGATCAAAGCGGCTGATCCAGCCCGGTCCATTGCGCCACACTCTGTACATCTCCCCACCCTATAACCGGTGGGTTCCCTACTTGGAGGGCAGGACCTTGGAGAACTGGGGCTTGGAGGCCAATGGCCTCGCGGCGCCGGCAAGGAGCAGTGCCACCAGGATCGGGGCGAGGATCGCGAGCAGTGCCAGATGGATTCCCGTGAGGTCGCCCAGGTAGCCAAGCAACGGCGGGCCGGCCAGGAAGGAAACATACCCCAGGGTGGATACAACCGAAACCCTGGCGGCCGCATGCTTCGGATCGTCGGCGGCGGCTGACATTCCCATGGGGAAGGCCAGCGCTGAGCCCACGCCCCACAGTGCAGCACCAACCCCGGCCAGCCAGATGTTCCCCGCGAGCACAAACAGGCACAGACCCGCCGTGGCCGCGGCCATGCTGGCCCGGAGCACTGCAACGCGGCCGTAGGTGTCGATCACACGGCCGCCGAAGAGCCGCATCGCCGTCATTGCCAGGACAAACAAGGCGAACATTAGGGCACCGGTGGATTCCGAACTGCCCAGCCCGTCAACAGTGGCCTTGGCGATCCAGTCGTTTCCGGCGCCTTCGGTGAGTGTTGCGCCCAGGACCACAACGCCTATCAGCAGGGTGCGGCTGTCACGCCAGGCCGATGGCCCCTTCACAGCCGTCGGTTCACCCTCGACCGGAGCGGCCTGGGCCGCGTGGGGGAGGAAATAGCGGGGCGCCACGAGGGCTACCACCACCACCACACCGGCGATGACCAGCAGGTGCAACGGCAGGCCGACGCCGAGCGTTGACAGGCCCGCACCAATCAGCGCCCCCACAAAGGCCCCGCCGCTGAAGGCCGCATGGAACTGCGGCATGATGGTGCGCCGAAGCTTGTGCTCAACGTCCGCCCCTTCAATGTTTTGGGAAACGTCCCACAGCCCGACGCCGATGCCGAAGAAGAACAGCGAAACGGCAGTGCCCGGGACCGATTCCGCCGACAGGGAAAGGGCAATGCCTACCCCGGCCAGGGCTGACAGCAGGGCGCCTGCCCGCACCGCGTTGGCGGTGCCGATCCTCCCCACCACAAGTCCCGCCGTCGGAAGGGCCAGCAGTGAGCCGACGGCGATGCACAGCAGAAGCGTGCCCATCTGGCCGGAGGTCAGGTGCAGCGTCTCGGTGACGGCGGGGATCCTGGCGGCCCAGCTGGCAAAGACGAAGCCGTTGATTCCAAAGACCACAAAAGTGGCGGCGGCTGCTGCCCTGAGGGACGGTCCGGCCGTCGTGCTGGTGTTGATGCTCATGCTTTGACTACTTCCACCGAGATCTTGTTGAGGTGTGCGAGTTCGTCCGCACTCAGGTCTTTGTCCGTAACTATCACGTTCACTGCGTCCAAGGGGGCAACCAGGGCCATCGCGGTGGCATTCCATTTGGCGCCGGCGCAGGCAACAATCACCCGCGCCGCGGATTCGAGTCCGGCCCGCTTTACTGCGGCGTCCTCCAAATCATGGGCCAGGAGACCGTCCCTGAGGTTCAGGGCGCAGGGGGTGACTACCGCCGTGTCGAAGCGCAGGGACCGGATATTGGCTTCCGCGAGCGGGCCGCGGAAGGAGAGCTCGCCGGGAACCAGGCTTCCGCCCGGGAGCAGCAGGGCGGGACGCTGGCCGGCATGCGGGTCGTCGTCGGTGACCGTCGTCAGGGAGCGCATGGACATGGGCATCAGCGTCAGTTCGCGCCCACGGAGGACGCGGGCAATTTCCGTGGCTGTGGTGCCGCTGTCCAGCCACACGTGTTCGCGATCTCCCAGCAGGCCTGCCACGGCGGCGGCGATCCTGGCCTTCACGCCCTGGTCTTCGAGTTCGCGCTGGCCGTAGCCCGGGTTTTCGCCGCCGGCAATGAGGCTCCTGGCACCGCCATGGACCCGACGCAGCACTCCATGCGATGCGAGCAGCTCGAGGTCGCGGCGGATGGTGGCGCCCGATGCGTCGCACGCCTGGGTCAGCTCTTCCACCGAGACTTCGGCCTGGTGGCGAAGCAGCTCCCCGATCAGGCGGTGCCGCTCTTCAGTCTTCATGCTCATATGATAGCAATTTATGATCATATGCACAGAGCACCACCCGACGCTCTCTCACTTAACGCAGGAAAATCACCAACGCTCTCTCACTCTCCTCAAGAAAGTGAGAGAGCGTCGGCCGGAAACCTGCAGGAAGTGAGAGAGCGTCAGCGGGCGCGCTCAACCCGCTTTTCGTCCCACACAGGCTCGGCGGATTCGTAGACGCGGCCGTCGGAACCGAACACCAGGAACCTGTCGAAGGTGCGGGCGAACCAGCGGTCGTGGGTGACTGCCAGGACGGTTCCCTCGAAGTGGTCGATGGCTTTTTCCAGTGCCTCGGCCGAATGCAGGTCCAGGTTGTCCGTGGGCTCATCCAACAGCAGGAGCGTGGCGCCGGAGAGCTGTAGCAGCAGGATCTGGAACCGCGCCTGCTGGCCGCCAGAGAGCGATTCGTACTTCTGCTCCGACTGCGACGCCAGGCCGTAGCCGTCCAATGCGCCGGCGGCTGCCTCCCGGCCCAGGCCGGACCGGTGCTCGTCGCCGCGGTGCAGGATCTCCAGCAGGGTCTTGCCCAGGAGGTCGGGCCGGACGTGGGTCTGGGCGAAGAAGCCGGGCCGGATACGGGCGCCGAGTTTCACGGTCCCCTCGTGCGGCACTTCAGCAATATCGACGTCGGACACGGGAAGGTGCTCCCGTTCCGGGTCCGTCCCGCCCGTGGCGAGCAGGCGCAGGAAGTGGCTCTTGCCGGAGCCGTTGGAGCCGAGCACACCCACGCGGTCCCCGAACCACACCTCGGTGGAGAACGGCTTCATCAACCCGGTCAGTTCCAGTTTCTCAGCCACAACGGCCCGCTTGGCGGTCCGGCCACCCTTCAGGCGCATGCGCACGTTCTGCTCGATCGGCAATGCTTCCGGCGGGCCGGCCTCGAGGAACTTGGCCAGGCGAGTCTGGGCGGCCTGGTAGCGGTTGGCCATGTCGGAGCGGAAGGCGGCCTTGTTTTTGTACATGTTGACGAGTTCCTTGAGCTTCACGTGCTCCTCGTCCCAGCGCTTGCGGAGCTCCTCGAAGCGGGCGTTCCGGTCAGCGCGGGCGTCCACGTAGGATCCAAAGCCGCCGCCGTGCACCCAGGCGCCGGCTCCGTTGATGCCCGGCTCAAGGGTCACGATGCGGCCGGCGGCATTGTTGAGCAGCTCGCGGTCGTGGCTGATGAAGAAGACAGTCTTTTTGGACTCGTTGAGCTTGTCCTCAAGCCAGCGCTTGCCGGGCACATCGAGGTAGTTGTCCGGTTCGTCCAGGAGCAGGAGTTGGTCAGGTCCGGCAAACAGGGCCTCCAGCACCAGCCGCTTCTGCTCGCCGCCGGAAAGGCTCGACGCCGGGCGGTGCTGTGCGCGGTCAAAGGGCAGTCCCAGCGCGGCCATGCAGACCTCGTCCCAGACAGTCTCCACGTCATAACCGCCGGCATCTCCCCAGTCCACGATGGCCTGCGCGTACCGCATCTGGCTGGGCTCGTTGTCGTGCTCCACCATCGCGAGCTCGGCCTCGTCCACCTCCCTGGCCGCGGCGGCCAGGGCCGGCGGAGCGGCGGATACCAGCAGATCTCGGACGGTGGAATCGTCCCGGACCTGGCCCACGAACTGGCGCATGATGCCCATGTTTCCGGAGCGCCCGATCACACCTTCGTCCGGTACGAGGTCGCCGGAAATGATCCGGAAGAGGGTGGTCTTGCCCGTGCCGTTGGGGCCGATCAGGGCGGTTTTGGTACCGTCCGGGACCTTGAAAGTCACGCCGTTGAGCAGCTGGGTGCCATCGGAGAGGAAGTAGTCAATGCCGGAAATGTCTATGTGGGCCACGCCATCAATCTTCCCACGCCCGCCCTACCCGGGTTTTTGTCCAGATAATCGGCCTTCGAGGCAGTTCGGCGCGCATTATCTAGACAAAACTGGGGGACCTAGCCGGCGGCGGTCAGGAACTGCTTGAGCAGCGGCCCGGACGTGGTGGCTCCGAGGCCGCCGTCCTCGACGAACACGGCCACCGCCATGTCACCGTGGACGGCCACAATCCAGGCGTGCGTCTTGGGCGGGTTCTCCTTGCCGAACTCCGCCGTGCCGGTCTTGGCGCCCACCGGCGCGCCCGGAACGGTGGACAGGAAACCCGCGTGGCCGGACGTGACTACAGCCCGCATCATGTCGGACAGCGCCGCGGCCTCGGCGGCGGTGATGGGCTGGCCGGACGCCTTGGACGGTGCCTCCGGCGTAACGGTCGACGACGGCGACGCGCCCTCCGCGGTCGTCTCGTCGGAGGTGTCTGCCGCGGCAGCCCCGGCGTCGGGGTTCAGGACCAGCTGCGGTGAGACGGGGGATCCCTTGCCCACGGAACCGGCCATGATGGCCGCTGCCAGCGGGGACAGGAGCACCTTGCCCTGGCCGATCATCGAGGCGGCATGTTCGGTGCCCGCCGCGTCGCCCGGAACGGACCCCAGGAAGGCCGCGGCGCCCAGCGCGGGGGCCTCCACCGCCACGCCCATGGCGACGGCAGCAGCCTCGAGCTGGGCCTGAGTGACTGTGTCGCGCGCAGCGATGAACGCCGTGTTGCACGAGTGGGCAAAGGCATCGCGGAGTGCCACGGACCCCAGAGACGTTTCCGGGTAACCTTCCGCGTTCTTGAACGTCCGGCCGTCCACGGTAAGGGTGGGTGTGCATTCCACCTTCGAATCGGGCGTCAGGCCGTTGCGGAGCATGGCAAGCGAATCGACGATCTTGAAGGTTGACCCGGGCGCGTACTGGCCCAGCATGGCCGTGTTGTAGCCGTTGCTTCCCGGGCCTGAGGCCGCGGCGAGAACGGCCCCCGTGGAGGGGCGGAGCGCCACGATGGCCGACGCCGGACCTACACCGGCAAGGGTGCTCTCGGCGAGTGACTGGAGGTTCGGATCAAGGGTGGTTTTCAGCGGCGTGCCCGGTGTCGGGGCCATCTCGAAGACCACCCTGCGGGGATCCGTTCCGGCGGCCTGGATCTGTTCGCGGGTCAGGTCGGCCCGCTGGGCACGGATCACCACGGCGTCTGTGCCGCGGAGCTGCGCGTCGTACTGCTGCTGGAGCCCGCCGATGCCAGTCACGTCGCCGGCGGTCAGGACGCCGTCGGACGCCTCGATCTGCTCGGCCGTGGCCTCGCCGACGGTGCCGAGGACTGCCCTTGCGAATGTGCGGCTGGGTGCCAGCGGCTGGGCTTCCGGGATGGCGCGGGCACCGGGAATGGCCGTGATCTGCGCGTCCGTGACGGTGCGGCCCTCATCACGGAGAGTGATGGCCCGGACGAACGCCTCGGCGCCGGAGGCCGCAACCTGTTGGGCGTAGGCGGCGGGATCCACGCCCACCAGTTCGGCCAGTTTGGTGGCTGACGTGGCGGCGTCCGCGGATCCCAGAAGCAGTCTGTCGATCCCCACGTTGACCACGGGACGGTACGTGACCAGCTTCGCGTCACCTGCGCCCAGGATGTCGGCGCGTTGCGGCGACTGGGTGCCCTTGCTGAGGATTTCGTTGTCGGCGAGTCCGGGGACCAGAGCTGCCGGGTTCCAGACCGCGAGCCATTTGTCCCCTGACTTCGTGAACTCTGCGGAGACCGTGTATTTCCACTCGCCGGTGCCGATTTTCCAGGTGTAGTCCAGCGGGACGGTTGCAGTGTCGCCGTCCAGGGTGAGCTCGCCGGTCGCCACTGTGGGCTTGTCCGGCTCCAGGGCCTTGAAAACGTCCTGGACCTGTTGCTTGGCCACCCGGGAGTCCTTGCCATCAAAGGCGACCGAGCCGACGTCGAGCGTGGAAAGAGCGGACGCAAACTGCTTGGCCGCGCTTTCGGCAGCCCCTCTGCCGTCGTCGCAGGCAACCAAGGAGGCGCCGAGGATGAGTCCAGCTATGGCAAGCGATAGTTTCTTTGAGTTCCCCACGGCGCTATTATGCCCCGATTTGGAACGCGCTTGCTGTCACCCATCCCGCGCGAACGGACACTTGGCGCCCCAATGATTTGCGCGAAAGGACACTTGAGGACCGCTGCCAGGGGCTTAAGTGTCCATTCGCGCCGGGATAGAGGCGGGGTTCAGAGGCCGAGCGAAGGGACCCCAAGACCAAATATGTCCTTAAGGGCATGTTTCGCGGCGAAGAACCCTGGCATGCCCGTTACCCCAGGGCCGGGCGGCGTAGAGGAGGAACAGAGATACACGCCGGGCACCGGCGTCCGCCATGGAACGCTGGAAACCACAGGGCGCTGGATAAGTCCGCGCACATCCATAATGCCGGCACTGAAGTCCCCGCCCACGTAGTTCCGGTTGTAGCTGGCCAGTTCCGCCGCAGTAGTCACCCGGGCCTGCATCACCACATCCCGGAACCCGGGCGCGAAGCGCTCCAGCTGCGCGGTGACGGCCTCGCCCATGTCGCGGGTTGATCCGGCAGGCACATGGCAGTATGCCCACAGGATCTGCCGGCCGGCCGGCGCCCGGCCCGTGTCGAACCGTGATGGCTGGGCCACCAGGACGTAAGGGCGTTCCGGGTGTTTCCCGGCGGATACTTCGTTCTCGGCACGGGCAAGTTCAGCACGCGTGCCGCCGACGTGCACCGTTCCGGCGTCCCCCAGTTCCTTTGCTGCCCACGGAACGGGTCCGGACAGGATGAAGTCCACTTTGCAGGAACCATTCCCATAGCGGAACCCCTCCAGGGCTTGCCGGTACCTGGCCGGGAGGCTGTCGCCTGCAATGTTCAGCAGGCCCCGTGGGGCCACGTCCAGCAGAGTGGCCCGCGCGCCGCGGAGTTGTTGGAGGCTCTCGATCGTCGCCCCCGTATGGATCACCCCGCCGTGGGCACGGATGTCGGCCTCCAGCGCGGCCGCAATGGAGGCCGATCCGCCCAGCGGAATCGGCCAGCCTTGGGCGTGAGCCAGTGCGGTGAGCATGAGCCCGGCGCCTGCAGAGGCCAGCGAGGGCAGCTGCGAAACCGCATGGGCGGCCACGCCGCTGAGCAGTGCGGGCGCAAGGTCCTCGTGGAACCGCGCGTTCCACAGCCGCGATCCCTGCTCCAGTGTCCGCAGCCCGAAAAGCGCCGCCGCCAGGGGATCCCGGGGGATCCTCATCAGCTGGTGCTGCGTCAGATCCATCACGCCGTCAATGCGGTCAACCAGCGGGCCAAGAAGCCGGCGGTAGGCGTCGCCGTCCCGGCCCAGGCCTTGGACCGTCCGTTCGAGGCTGTGATATCCGAGGGCCGCCCGTCCGCCGTCGAGCGGTGATCCGAATGAAAGCTCCGGGACCACCAGGTCTATCCGGCGTGCCAGCTCGAAGTCGCGGAAGAAGGGTGATGCCAGCGCCATGGGATGCACGGCCGAGCAGATGTCGTGGAGGTGCCCCGGCTGCATCAGTTCGGCGGTGCGGGTACCGCCTCCGATGGTGTCCGCCGCCTCGTGGACTTCGACGGAGAGGCCGGCGCGCGCCATTACGGCGGCTGCAGCCAGACCGTTGGGTCCGGACCCGACGACGGCGACGTCAGGCATGGTGTTTCGCCCGCCAAGGGAGCACCGCGTGCGAGGGATGGCGGGGGCTGAACCGCAACCAGTCCGGGAGCCCGTCGAACGGCCCTCCCTGTGGATCATCGAGGCGATGGCGGCGGACGGGATCGTAGTCCGGATCGTAGATGTCCCATACAACCCGGAACATCAAATATGCCGTTGCAAGCATATGTGCTGCCACGGCCAGGACGTAGTAGGGCATGTCAATATTGTGCTGGGTCGGGCCCTGGCTGGCCACCTGGCCCAGGTACATCCAGACGGCTGCCCAGTGCAGGCCTTCAACGCCCTGCCAAATGAGAAAATCCCGCCACCGCGGCCGGGCCAGCGCCAACAGCGGGATGAGCCACAGGACATGCTGTGGCGAATAGACCTTGCTGGTCAGGACAAAAGCACCCACGATGAGGAACGCCAACTGGGCCAGCCGAGGCCGGCGTGCTGCTGTCAGCGCCACCGCGGCAATCATGGTGCAGGCCAGCAGGAACACAGCCAGGGCCAGCCAGTTGATGGTTGCGGGATCCAGCACCGGCCAGCGCAGGCGCCGGGCCACCAGGTTGTACGCGAACCATAACGACCCGTAGCCGGCTTCCCTCGTCTCGGTGAACCTGAAGAAGTACCCCCAGCCGGACGGGTTGGAGACCGCAACAGGCACGTTAATGGCCAGCCAGGCCGCGGCGCCGGCAACGGCCGTAACCACGAACGCGCGGATCCGCCCGGTCCGCAGGGCCAGCAGCAGAACGGCTCCGAGAATCAGGGCGGCATAGGGCTTCGTCGCTGAGGCGAGGCCGATCAGGGTGCCGGCGAGGACCAGCCTTTCCCGCGAAAAACACAGCATCCCCAGCGCCAACAACGCCACGGCCCACATGTCCCAGTTGATGGTTCCGGCCAGCACGATGCCAGGTGCCAGCGCCACCATGGCCGCATCCCAGGGGCGCCGCTGTGACATCCGGGCCGTAGCCAGCACGGTGATAATCCATACGGCTGCAACCAGAGTGGCATTAACGTCGAAGTAGCCAAGAATCCGCGCGTCACTGATGCCCTGGCCCGGGACCATCCAGGCAGTCACCCCGGCAATGAGTCCCATCAGGACGGGGTCTTCAAAGAGAGATCCCGGGCTCAGGACCGGGAACGTGCCGTCCCCCAGGCCTCGGTTGCGGAAGAATTCCGGGAAGTCGGAATAGCACGTGGAATAGAACTGGCCGGGGCTCGACCAGCCATTGGCCCGGCAGTAGCCCTTGATGGCGAGGCTGGCCAGCGCCGCCACGACGGTCAAGATGATCAGGACACGTTCCACGGTAAAAACGCCGGGGGAGACGAGGCCGGGCGCCGACCGGGCACCCATCGGCCCGCCGATCAGTTCCGTGAAGTTCTTCAGCAGCAGGTCGCTGCGGCTCGGAACAACCAAGCGGGCGCGCCGTGGGTGCGCCGGTGGCTTCGTCTCCTGCATGTCTGAGAGCTTACCCGGGACGCTGCCCCGCCGGACCGGACTTGATATCCGGCACTAGCCTTCAGTTCATACCGCCCATCTGCTGGTGCAACAGGACGAAAACCTCTTCGCGCCGCCGGTCCAGGAGCTGCCCGTTGAATTCCCGGCGGCCATCCCGGAAAGGACGATCATTCCGGACAGGCCGCCGCAGGGAGAACAATGCTTTCTTGATTCTCTTGATCATGGTGGTCACCTCCTTTCGGCGTAAAATTTGGCATGACAATTAAGGCCATTTAGTGCCAGAGCAATAACGGCATAATTAGGCAGGGAAATGCCCGGTATTTATGAATTGTTCGCAAATGCGAAGAAGGACCCTACTTGCAGCGGCGGGTGCAGACCCCAACAAAGAAGCTGAGTTCCGAACCATGGGGATGCCGCGTCGCCGCGAGGACCAGCCCTGAAGCTGCGCCGACAGGAGACTTCCAGCAGGCGTCGCCTAGAGCGAGCCACTAGCGCGAGCCATCCGAGAAGGAAGTGGCCTGGATATACCTCGTTGCAAGTGACGCCGCCGCGGGGGCGTCATCAGTTGCAAGAAGGTTAGGAGGCAGACACTCCGTTAAGACGGCGCGCAAAAGCAGCAGAGGCCGGGTTCGCGGTGATGGTCATCTTCCATCCGCTAGTCAAAGTAATCATTTTTCCCAACCTCCTTTTCCGTTATGCCGCCGCCTCGGCTGACTAGCCGGACAACGCGCGCCGCGACCCCGGCAAAGACGCTCTGGGGTCAGGAATAAAATTACCCTACGAATAGAGCAATGCGCCACTTAATTAGCAAAGTTTTTCAAGAAAGTTTATGAATGCGCCGTTAGAGTCCCCAGCGGACAATGGCCGGTGTCCGCTTATCCCAGCCGAGCGTGCAGACTTTCGCGGTTCCCAGGATGAAATGGCGGCCTTCGGCGGGCGGCAGTTCCAGCCAGCGCGCGGTGAGGATCCGGGAGAAGTGCCCGTGCGCCACGATCAGCACGTTGTCCAGGCCGGATTCCAGCACACTGGCCACAATCTTGTCGGCGCGGGCTGCCACTTCGTCCAGGGTCTCGCCGTTGGGCACACCATGCGTCCAGATCAGGTAATCCGGGTTGTCCTTGCGGATCAGGTCCGAACTGATGCCCTCATAGTCGCCGTAGTTCCATTCCACTGCCAGCGGCTCATGCTGCGCGTCAGGGTAACCTGCCAGTTCGGCGGTGCGCCGCGCGCGGCGCAGTGGGGACGTCAGGACCAGGTCGAAGTCCACCTGGTCCAGCACCTTTCGGGCCTCCACGGCCTGCTGCTCGCCTTCCACGGTCAGGGGCAGGTCGGTGAGCCCGGTGTATTGCCCGCTCTTGGACCACTCGGTCTCGCCGTGGCGCAGGATCCAGAGCTGGGGGCGGGGCGCGGTCATCGGGTTAATCATTTGGACTCCTCGTTCGGGGAAAGTTCGACGGCGGCGGGAGGCTCTGCTGCTTCCGGAACCGGGGGTGCTGCCTCGGGCTGCTCCGCCCACCAGGCGAGCAGCCTCGCTTCGGCATCGTCCGGTTGAAGGGGTCCGTGTTCCATCCGTTCCTCCAGCAGGAATTTGTAGGCACGACCCACCACGGGACCAGGCTTGAGGTTCAGGATGGCCATGATTTTGGCGCCGTCCAGATCGGGCCGGACCGCGTCCAGAGACTCCTGCTCGCGCAAAACGGCGATCCGGTCTTCCAGGTCGTCGTAGGCGAAGGCGAGCCGTTCGGCCTTCCGCTGGTTGCGGGTGGTGACGTCAGAGCGGGTCAGCCGGTGCAGCCGTTCCAGGAGATGGCCGGCGTCCGTAACGTAGCGGCGGACGGCCGAATCACTCCACCCGGCGTCACCGTAACCGTAGAAACGCATGTGCAGCTCCACCAGCCGGGCCACGGCCTTGATGGTGTCGTTGTCGAAGCGGAGAGTCTTCATCCGCTTTGCCGTGAGCTTGGATCCCACCATGTCGTGGTGCCGGAAGCTGACCGCGCCGCCCGGTTCGAAGCGCCGCGTAGCCGGCTTGCCGACGTCGTGCATCAGTGCTGCGAACCGCAGCACAAAGTCGGGAGCCGGCAACGCGCCGTCGGCGTCCGTTTCCAGGGCAGCGGCCTGTTCCAGGACCTGAAGGGAGTGCTGGTAGACATCCTTGTGGCGGTGGTGCTCGTCAGATTCCAGCCGCAGGGCGGACACCTCAGGCAGCACGAACTCGGCGAGGCCGGTTTCCACGAGCAGGTCCACACCGACTCGGGGGTGGGCACCGCAGATGAGTTTGACCAACTCATCACGGACCCGTTCAGCCGAGATGATCTTGATCCGCTCGGCCATCTGGCTCATGGCAAGCCGCACGTCGTCGTGCACGGAGATGCCCAGCTGCGATGCGAACCGGGCGGCGCGCATCATACGGAGGGGATCATCGGAGAAGGAGGCCTCGGGTGAAGCGGGCGTTGCCAGGACGGCGGCGTTGAGATCCCGGACGCCGCCGAACGGATCAATGAGTTCAAGCGACGGGAGCCGCAGGGCCATGGCGTTGATCGTGAAATCGCGGCGCAGGAGATCGTCGGTCAGGGAGGTGCCGAAGGCCACCACGGGCTTGCGCGACTCCGGATCGTAAGCATCGGCCCGGTACGTGGTGATCTCGATCTGGAAGCCGGCCTTCCGCATCCCGATCGTCCCGAAGGCCCGGCCGATCTCCCAGAAGTTGTCCGCCCACTTTTTGATCAGGGCAACTGTCTGGCTCGGCGTGGCGTCCGTGGTGAAGTCCAGGTCCGGCGAGGCGCGTCCCAGGAAGAGATCCCGTACCGGACCGCCCACCAGGGACAGCTCGTGGCCGGCGTCGACAAAGCGCTGCCCGAGCTCCAGGACCACCGGGTCAACCTGGAAATCGACGGTGTTGGAATCAATCTTGTGATGTGCGTGCGCCATAGTTACTTAAGCTTGTCAGAAACCAGCGGCTTGGCAGGCCAAAATCTCCTCAAGATCGCTCCTATTCGCCTGCAGCCCCTCAAAGTGCGTCATACGCAGTCCACTTTGATGTCATGTTCCGGTAATCATGATCGGACAAGAGTCGTTAGAGTGGACTCCATGGCCCATCCCGTACCGAGCGCTCCCGGCAGGAGGACAAACGCACCGTTGCCGTCGGCAATTGGTGCCCACGTCGCGCCTGCCTTGCACTCGGCCCCGGCCTCGCTTCCCACGGTGGAGGAAATTTCCGCCGGCGGCGTTGTGGTGGACACGTCCGACGGCGAACTAAGGGTTGCGATCATTGCCCGCCTTAACAGGGGCGGACGGCTGGAGTGGTGCCTTCCCAAGGGCCATCCGGAAGGCAAGGAAGACAACGAGCAGGCAGCAGTGCGCGAGATTGCCGAGGAAACCGGCATCGAGGGCGACATCCTGGCCCCGCTCGGCAGCATCGACTACTGGTTCACTGTCAGCGGGCACCGCGTCCACAAAACCGTCCACCACTACCTGCTGCGCGCCACCGGCGGCGAACTCACCATCGAAAACGATCCGGACCACGAAGCCGTGGACGTCGCATGGGTCCCCATCAAGGAACTCGCACGGAAGCTCTCGTTCCCCAACGAGCGGCGCATCGCGGATCTGGCCCGGGACGTCCTGCCAGAACACCTCTAAGGCCGTCTCCGCCGAAGCTGCGTATATGCCTATACAGGCATATAGCCTGTCCGTTGCGGTACAAACAGCGTCCGGGTGAGACGATGAACTCGATGTCAGCTACCAATCCCCCCTCCGACAAAGCCGGCCCCGCCGCCCCGAGCGGAACAGCGAGTGAAACCCGGTCCAGCGCCATCATGGCTGCTGGCACCCTGGTGTCCCGGTTCCTGGGCTTCGGCAAGACCTGGATGCTGGGTGCCGCGCTGGGCCTCGGCTCCACGGTTAACGACACGTTCATCAATGCCAACAACCTGCCCAACCTGATCTTCCTGCTGGTGGCCGGTGGTGTGTTCAACGCCGTCCTGGTCCCGCAGATCATCAAAGCGAGCAAGGCCCCGGACAGGGGAGCGGACTACATCAGCCGGCTGCTGACGCTGGCCGTGCTCCTACTGCTGGGCCTCACCGCGCTGGTCACGCTCGCTGCTCCGTGGGTCATCGAATTGACCACCCAGGGTTATTCGCCGCAGCAGAAGGCCCTGGCAGTCGCGTTCGCCTTCTGGTGCCTGCCCCAGATCTTCTTCTACGGCCTCTACGCGCTGCTGACACAGGTCCTCAACGCCAATGGTGCGTTCGGGCCTGCCATGTGGGCCCCCATCATGAACAACCTGGTGGCCATTGGCGGCCTGGGCATGTTCATCTGGATCTTCGGCGAGAACCGCATGAACCCGCACACGCTGGACAACTGGGGCCCGTCCCAGACCCTGCTTGTGGCCGGCTTCTCAACCATAGGCGTGGTGGCCCAGACAGCCATCCTGCTGATCCCGGTGATCCGCCTGCGGCTGGGTCTCCGGCCCCGGTTTGGCTGGCGCGGAGTAGGCCTTGGCCAGGCCGCTAGGCTGAGCGTTTGGACGCTCCTGACGGCCGCCGTGGGGCAGTTGGCGTTCCTGTATGTCATGCGCATCGCCACAATTCCCGGTGCTGAGCGCCTCCGGCTGAAGGAAGCGGGGGATCCGGCGGCCGAGATGCTGCCCGGTAACGCAGTCCTGGAGGTGGCCAGCCAGCTGTACCTGCTGCCGCACTCCATCATTGCGCTCTCGCTCGCCACTGTCCTGTTTAACCGGATGACCCGCGCTTCGCAGGATGGCAACCGCGCGGAACTCCGCGACGCCCTCTCGCACGGCCTCCGCACGATGGCGGTGGCCACCGTCTTTGGCGCGCTGGCACTCTTCGCGCTGGCGGGCCCGCTTGGCATGTTCTTTTCCGGTGGTCCGCGCCAGGACGGCGTCATGCTGGCCCAGACGCTCACCATCCTCGCTCTCAGCACCCCGTTCATGAGCGCCAACTTCATGATGTCGCGGGTCTTCTACGCCAATGAGGACGCCCGCACGCCGTTCCATATCCAACTGCTGCTTGCCGTGGTCTATGTGGCCGGTGCCTTCGGGATCCAGTTCCTGCCGGTGGGCCAGATCATCTACGCAATCGCCCTCCTGTATATGGTGGGCAATATACTTTCGGTGGTCATCAGCGCCTATTTCCTGCGCCGGCTCCTGGGCCACCTCGACGGGCCGCGGATCGCCAACTCCTACATCCGGATGGGTTATGCAGCGCTCGGTTCTGCGATGGCGGGCGCTGGTGCCCTGTGGCTGATGGGCAGCTACAGCGCCGACGGCTTCGCCTGGAAGGACCGGCTCGCCGCCCTGGTGACCGTTATCGTCGTCGGACCCATCATGCTGGTTGCCTATGTCTTCCTGCTGAAGGTCTTCCACGTCGCCGAGCTCCGGGACCTCATGCGCCCCCTGTTGGGACGGCTGGGACGCGGCACGGGACGGTCCGGCGGCGGGGGAACGCCGTCGTCGGCTGCGGGTGCCGACGTTTCCGGAACGGAACGTCCGACGCCGGAACGCGCCACGGTCGCGGTGGACACCGGCCTGATTCCCCGGATTTCCGGCGAATTCGACGCCGCCTCCTTCCGCGCAGGACCCGTACCGGAACGCCAGGCAGCGCCTACGGCGCCAGCTGATGGCGCACAAGGGGAAACTGAAGCAATGTCTAGCGGGGGCACTGAAACCGCCGCGGGATACCTTCCCGCAGAGGACGTGCCCGGCACAGCGCGGGGCGGGCTGCTGCGCGACGAGATTCCCCTTCCCGGCCGGCGCACGTTCCAGGGCCAGGCCGGACAGAACCCCCATTTCAGGCCACGCCGGCCTCGAAAAAAGTGATCTTCTCGCGGTTTTTGGTTGCCTGTCGACCACGGCGGTCCTAGCCGATCGGCTAGGATCGACAGTGAACAGGGGTAGTTGCAGGCAAGCGCAGACCGGCTCGCCGGCTGGCTTTTAGCCGGTTTCTGACCGGCGGTGGCATCATCTACGCCGGCATTCCCGGACAGTCTAGGAGGAACAAGTGTCCCACCCGATCGACGTTGGATCAGTACTCGGCGGCCGCTACAAGGTCACAGCCACGGTATTGACCTCACACGACCAGGATCTGGTGCTGGACGGGGTGGACCAGGTTCTCAACCGACCGGTCAGCATTCTGGTCGCCGGCCCGGACAACACCGAACAGGTGGCCCAGAGCGCCCGCGAGGTGGCTACTGGTGAGCGCCCGGGTAACGTCCAGGTCCTGGACCTTGGGGTCACTGAGGCCACCACGTACCTCATCACCAACCACACGTCCGCGGCAGACCTGTTGGACCTCGTGGTCGCTTCCGACGCGCCTTACGTCGAGCCGTTCTTCACGGATACCCTGGGCAGCGAAATTTTCGGCCAGGTGCGTTCACACGAACCGGAACCGTACGACGACGAAGAGAACGTCGACGCCGGATATATCAACTATTCGGACAATCACCCCAGCCAGGTTGACCCATTCCGGTCTGCCGCACCGCTTGCTCCGCCGCTTGTACCCCCGGTTGTTCCGGCCCGTCCGCCGCTCCGCCCGGCGGTCCTTCCGGCGTCGGGCCCTGCCAAGGCCGGGGCCGTTAGAGCAGGCGCCGCCGCTGCTGGCGCCACTGCCGCACATCAGCACGTCACTGCGCCGCAACCGGTGCAGGCTGCGGAGAACCGGCCAGTTTCCGGACCGGCCGAGCCCAAGGCAGGTGCCGGATCCGATTCGCCCAAGGTCTCCCTGTGGTCTGAGGACGACTATTCCAACGGCTCCCAGGACGCATCCTACGACGAACCCGTGGTCTCCCGAGCGCCGGAACACTCCGATCGCGAAGCGGGCGCCTTCCCGTCGGTTGCCCGGAAAGTGTCTCCGGCGGCCGCAGTACCGCCTTCCGGCGGGACGGATGACTATTACGATGACGACGAGCCCGAGCGTGAGCCCCGCTCGATGCGCTGGCTGGTTGGCGGGCTGCTCGCCGTGGTGTTGATTGCCGGGCTGGTCTTTGCGGTCACAAACCTGGGCAGTCTATTCAAATCTGGCCCCCAGGCCGCCCCAACCTCCAATTCGACGGGCTCCACCCAGCCAAACTCCGGGTCGGCTTCCCCTAACCCGAGCTCCGCACCGCCGGCGGCACCGCCTGCCATCGACAGCATCACCCGCCAGGGGGATTTTGACTTCGCAGGCACCTACGACGTGGATCTTGTGAAGGCGTTTGACGGCAACGCAGCCAGCTACTGGTCAGACATGGAATTTGCCACCGAGGGCTGGGGCGGCCTCGCAACCGATGGCGTGCCCTTGTTCGTCAAGCTGAAGAATCCGGCGAAGGTTTCATCCATCACCCTGACTCAGCTCGGGGCCTCGGGCGGCAATCTCAGTGTCTTCACCAATGACCGTCCGTCATTGGACGGAGCCAGGCTGGTGGGGACCAACAGCTTCACGTCAACAGATCTGACCATGCCGCTGGCCGAGCCGGTGGAGGCACAGTACGTGATCGTGTCCATCAAGACGCTTCCCAAGCTGGCCGCCCCGAAGACCCGCTATGGCTTTGGCATCCGCCTGGCGGAGATCAAGATCCAGTAGGACCACACCTGCGTCGTTCCCGTTGAGCCGCGTCTGTTCTGCCCGGAGTATTGCTCCGAAGTATCAGACGCGGCTCAGCTGTTTTCAGACGGTAATCTGGAAGGGCGTCCCGTCCACATGACGGGGCTATGACCGCTGATGGTTCCTCCGTTCGCGCGACGCCCGGAATATTCACCACCTAGATTCAGTTGTGCCATGTGGCTGGCCGCAAAAGCCGGCGCATCGACTAAGGAAGAGGTTCACCGTTCAGTGAGCAACGCAGAAAACACCGCGTCCGAAGTACGTGATGTCATCATCGTCGGCTCGGGCCCGGCCGGGTACACGGCCGCTGTCTACACGGCGCGCGCCAACCTGAAGCCCTTGCTTCTGGCCGGATCAGTTACCGCCGGCGGCGAACTGATGAACACCACCGACGTCGAAAACTACCCTGGCTTCCCCGAAGGCATCATGGGGCCGGACCTCATGGAGAACTTCGAGAAGCAGGCAGCGCGGTTCGGAACGGAAATCCAGTTCGAGGACGTCACAGCACTGGACCTCAACGGCGACATCAAGACTGTCACCATCGGTACCGGCGAGACCTTCCGTGCGCGGGCCATCATCCTGTCCACCGGATCCGCTTACCGTGAGTTGGGCCTCCCGAACGAAAAGCGCCTCTCCGGCCACGGCGTGAGCTGGTGTGCAACCTGCGATGGTTTCTTTTTCAAGGACCAGGACATTGCGGTCATCGGCGGAGGAGACTCGGCCATGGAAGAAGCCCTCTTCCTGACCAAATTCGCCAAGTCCGTCACCGTTGTGCACCGCCGCGACACACTCAAAGCTTCCAAGATCATGGCGGACCGTGCTCTGGCCCACGACAAGATTTCGTTCATCTGGAACAGCTCCGTTGACGACGTCATCGGATCGGACAAAGTCACCGGGCTCAAGATCAAGAACCTGAAGGACGGCACCGTGTCCGACCTCGCCGTCACCGGCGTCTTCGTCGCCATCGGAAACGACCCCCGCACCGACCTGGTCAAGGACTCCCTGGAGATCACGGCGGCCGGTACCATCGCCGTCGAGGGCCGGAGTTCCAAGACCAGCATCCCTGGCGTCTTCGCCGCCGGCGATGTTGTTGATCCCACCTACCGTCAGGCCATCACGGCCTCCGGTTCCGGATGTGTTGCCGCGATCGACGTGGAACACTACCTCGCAGACCTTCACGCGTAAATCCGCGTACCCGCCGTTCGAAGAGAGAGACAAGGTTATGAGCAACGCTAAAGACGTAACAGATGCAAGTTTTGCTGCGGACGTACTGTCCGCCGACAAGCCAGTAATTGTGGACTTCTGGGCTGAATGGTGCGGCCCCTGCCGCAAGCTGGGACCCATCCTCGACGAGATCTCGGTCGAATACAGCGAGAAGGTTAGTGTCGTCAAGCTCAACGTCGACGACAACCCCGCCATCGCCGCCGAGTACGGAATCACGTCCATCCCCGCCGTTTACCTCTTCCAGGACGGCCAGGTGAAGAGCACTGTTATCGGCGCGAGGCCGAAGCAGTTCTTCGAAAAGGAATTTGCGGACGTCCTTTCCTAATCAGGTAGGGGACTTCGGTCCCATGTGACCAGTGACACCGTCCTGTGGCCACTGCTTCCATGAAGCGGTGGCCACGGGCCTTTAAGACCTGGCCCGTGGAAGCACAACCACATTCAACCGTCAATTGTTTCCTAACTTCACTGATTGCTCAGA
Organism: Pseudarthrobacter sp. MDT1-22; assembly: GCF_054511035.1. Taxonomy (NCBI): domain Bacteria; kingdom Bacillati; phylum Actinomycetota; class Actinomycetes; order Micrococcales; family Micrococcaceae; genus Pseudarthrobacter; species Pseudarthrobacter sp. MDT1-22. The sequence continues at coordinate 79,012 of NZ_JBTNDK010000012.1, forward strand.
GTCGCTCCAGGAGACCCAGTACAGGGATGAGTGTCTTATCAATGAGGGAGAGTGGGCTGTAAATTCCGGTCAGACGTCCCCGGCGCCATCCTAGAGTTCGCCTTTCCGGATTCGGATTGTTGTTTCACGTGAAACATTGGCGATCGCGAAACATGGATTCATGCGAACATCGACGATTCGCCAAGCCAAGCGGCGTACGGTGTGGCCATGCTCGCCGGACGGACGAAATTTCGTCGGCGTCAGTGCATGCTGATCCTTACATCCGAGTGCCCTTGCCGCACGACAATGCCGCAGCGATTCAGTTCGACATACTTGAACTCAGCTAAGTTCAGTTCGGCTCACGACGGTAAATCAATCAACCTAGGCTTCCACTTTCGTGACGGTCACACTCTGCGCACTGATGCGTACCCCGCACTATGTTTCACGTGAAACACGGCCGAAGCCTGCGTGAGTCTGCTCCCTTCAGTCCTATTGGCCTGCCCGACGGCATTTGGAGCCAGTCCTCAAGGATCTGGTTCACGCGATGTCGCCGTATTGCGTCCCGTCCATTCGCTGAGGAGAATACCCGCGGCGCACTCAGAGATTGGATCGAACTCTGAGCAGCGAATGCCAATTAGATTAGGTGGCCTAGTGGCCTTGACGCCCCATTTCACCTTGCGGAGGACAATATGGAACCGGAGCATCAGACTACCGGAAGCACCCTGACCAGGCCGGCGTTCCAGCCTCGCTGGCCGTCCATGGTCTAAATCAAACGCCGATTCTCGCAGTTGACGCCTAGAAGATCACGGCTCCAAGGGTGTGGTCAGAGTCAACGCCGGTGGTTGGAGGAATCGGGGCTGGTCGGGGGAGTCGTCGCTGGACGGGGGAAGCCAAGGAACGCCGGGGACGCCAGGTGACCGTTATGACGCTAGGATCCGAGCAATTGGAATAGATCCCCGACATCAAATGGCACCGTCCCCTCGTAACTGACTGGCCACTCTCGAAAACGACTTCCTGATCGAAAATGCGCACAAGTCTCATCGCCAAACCACAGCACGTCGGTATCCTGCCGCGACGGTATCCAGTTCAGTGCCAGCCTGACCAGTTTCAACAGTCCAGTCTTGTCCACAGCATGTCGACGACACAGCAGCGCGCAACTCAAGATTCAGCGACCCCCGGGAGCATACTCACACAGCGTTGGGAACCCGCCAGCACAGACAAGGTGCCTGCGGACGAATTCGAGACCGTCGGCCTGGAGACTCACTATGCCCTTCCGCCGATACCTACAGCCTCGGGTGGTAATTCAGGGGCCGTACGGATAGGGCACGCGCAGCGCATTCAGTCTGTACTCGCTGCGCTGGTGGGTCCATCGGGATCGTCGTTCGTATTGTCCGAGATGTCCATTGATGCCGATGGCCCGAATGGGAAGCACATGCGGAGATTGTCCAAGCCCGATATTGCCCTCGGCCGCAGCCCACGCCGGTCTCGACACCCACTTGTTGGGGCCGCACCCCTTCACAACGCCGTGGTCGTCTCAGCGGGCCCATGCCAAGAGACGGGCCATACCAGAAGACCTCATGCGCGCCACGGGTGCGGGCCGGCAAAGACGGCACGAGGACACGGATGTTCTTCTACGCCGGACTGTTTCACGTGAAACAGTCCCGCCCCGGCGACGGCTTCGCGGATGGCAAGACCTCGAGCGTACTGTTTCACGTGAAACAAACTGAGCGAAATCTCCGACCAAGCTTCCCGGGATGGATGCTAAGGACGCCGGCTTCGCATGTGCTCGATGCTATCTTCTGAGGCCAACTGCCAACTGGCCGCATCCCCACGTCAACCTGGTTGCTCCACGACCGACACGTCGTAGACACCCGGACAACCCGTACACAGCCCAGGCACACGAGGAATACTCTCCTCACCCCAGGAATTCTAGACACTGCCGGGCGCCCTCAATCCTGCCACCGGGCTCTATAGACGCTTGCGTGACGGCTGAGCCCTCGCCCAAGCCCTCCGGCCTGCTGCGTCGATGGGGGACCGTCAGCCTGAACCAGGACTGGACGAAGGTGATCGCCGTGTACCTGCCCGTGGCCAAAATAGGCGTTGTGGCTTCGCCGCTACGCACATCTCTGTTCGCAAGATCGCTACGGTTGCCGTCCAGTCAGCGCAGGACAGAACCAGAGCCAACTTGCTCGGTTGTCAGCGAAGGACGGTATCGGAACCGCCTGCTCGGTCTTAACATGTCAGTCCGCACTGCAGCTCCCGACCGGAACAACACGCGTGGGCAGGTCATGAGCCAGCTGGCCAATACCGACTTTCCTGTCCGAAGGGCGGAGCCCTAGGTGCCCGACCAACTCCACCCCAAAGACCTAGAGCAGGTGACGAATGTCAGCGGATGACGGAATCGTATCCATCGGAAGTGTGACTGTTCGGTTCGACTTGAGGGTTCAATCGCGTTGATGTCCACCGACTTCGAAGTTATCCCCAAATGTTATCCACACTGATATCCACACTGATATCCACAGGCTTATCCACCGGTCTGCAAATCGTGGATGCAGGACCCCTAGTGCCGTCCTTTAGATCAGCCGACACCCTCGAGCCGGCTTTGCTCCAGGACAACTACCACGGACGAAGCGCATGCTCACGTTGGACTGGAAATATCGCCGGAAATCCAACTATTGAAGTCGCTTTCCGTCCCGAAAGAGAGTCTGAATCGACCTTGGTAATGTTTCACGTGAAACGGGACTGCAGGCGCTATCCAATGCTCGTGCGTACCGCTCGTTGCAGGATCCGCTCGTGTGGGCCAAATCTCTTCGTGATGCCTGCCACCAAGCAATCTATCCACAAAGTTATCCACAACGATATCCACCATGCAATTCACACCTACGGGCCCAAGCCTGTCCTGGCTCCATCTCTTGTTGTGGCAAGTTTGCCGCACACGATGATGAAGAGTGGGCCACGGAAACATAATCTTTCGGATACTCCCTTTCCCTCAAACCAGGCTGCTGTCCGCCTGGCTAGCTGATTCATCTTCAGCCGGGCCATGATCTGACGTGGTTGCAGTTGTGGTCGCTTCCCCGTCGGATCCGAACCTTTCCGGACGGTCCCGCCTGTCTCAAACTGCTGCACAGCAAGACGACTCGGCTTGCACCAATTCCTTCCACTCCCGGACACTCCCGGACTGGGCCAATTCTGTGCACCCCGCGGTCAGGTCCTAGAGGGGCGAAGCCGAGTTGCGGAGCTGGTCCAGAGACGCACTATGGCGCACTGCCAGAGTCATGCTGTAACGACTTGGAGTGTCGCAGTCCTGCCCAGGGTGGTGGTCCCGTATGAGGCAGCCGGCGACACTGTTGGCCCAGCCAGGGGATCGATGCGCCCTCCTGAGATTGGTGTGTATCGAGGCGCCCTGCAGATTCAATTCGTCGACGTACCGTCTCCACAGAAGACTAGTTGATGAAAGGCCCGGTTGGGGGCCGCGGTCGTACTTGCCTGCCTGCCTGCCTGCCTGCCTGCCTGCCTGCCTGCCTCAACCGATGCTACCGGTGCGCCGGCGTGCGCCAGCTCAAAAGTCCTCGGATGCGCCAGGAAGCTATCTGTTCAGGCTAACTGCCCGGCGAGTGGAACTCAGGCGTCAGGGTTGGGGCCACCACGGAACGGGACATGCTGGACCCCGGCCATGGCTCTCCGCTGGATACTAGCCCTCTGGACGGCTTCCCAAGCTCCCAGAACCCTGGGCGGGCATGCGCTGGGTCAGCAGGATATAACCAGTGGCGGGCGTCACTGCCGGCCGGGGGATTGGGGGCGGCATTATCCTCGAGGCGTGAAGAGGCCATAGTAGGCTCTAAGCCGTCAACTCCAAGGTCTGGGAATTGTCTCTGTTCCCACGGCGATCGAGATGGGAGGGCGCTTGGGCTGCAAGTTTACAATCCGAGACGCAGCCAGCTCGCCGGCGCCGTGAGGACGTCGGGGTATCGGTGTGTCGGGGCCGTGGGGAGATGCCAGGCACGGTGAGCTGGACTCGTCACGATGTTTCACGTGAAACCATTTAGAAGACGGCTGGGCGTAGGCCGAACCAGCTCAGCAATCTCGGCTACCCTCACGAAGCTTGGTGAACTGCTTCTGCAGGAGTTTTTTAGCCACCGCTTTGGCTGCGGGCGAAGCCCCTCGGATGCTGGAAAACCGAATTCACTTCCGCAGCCGCAGCGTAGGTGACGCGCCGGCGACATCACTGGCCGAGGACTTTAGATTATACCAACTTCATGTTCGTTCTCGATGGCGCCGCCGCCTAGATCCGGCGCATACCCTGTTGATGTTTCACGTGAAACAGCAACCGCGAGGCGCCTTCCCATCTGGACCAGACGTTGCCGAACCCGGACGTTGCCGAACCCACCCGGATGTTGCCGAAGCAGATTGAAGGTCAGAAGACTATCTCGCGACAGGTCTCCGGGGGAGACGTCCACCCTGGCGTATCCCCGTAGTCAACGAGTTAGCCGCAGGCTAAGGCCAACATCTGCACGGGTACGTACGCTGCACACCAGATCCCTGGAACAGATCGGGGCAAGCGCAACGATGACGGTGTTCCCGCCGCTTGGCAGGATAAGCACCGCACGGACTGATTGGAAATGTGCGAATCGACGCATTCTTCACTGCTTCGGAGCAACGGAACCCATTGGGTGACAAGCATCACGAGTCGCATCGGAGTGTCCAGCGATCCGTCGAATCCACCACTCCTGCCTGATCGCCGTCTCGAGAGTTCGCGCTCCGCCATCTACATCGCCCTCAGTGCCCACCTCCAGTGCGTCAGCAACCCGGGGCCACAGAAGTCCACCGCTGCAGCGGGAACACAAGCAGAGACGACAGTCGTTGGAGGAGACCAGTCTTTGGAGGACTCCAGTCTTTAGAGGAGTCGAAGGCAGCAGACAGTGCCAAACTCGCGTCCCACAACGGAACTATTTCATCGGGCCCAGAGGGGTACGCCATGCGGACCGCGGGCTCGAGCCCGGGGCGCGTCACAACCACCATGGCCACGCCAGTATCAGCTCCGGAATGCAAAGATGGCGTCGATACAGACGAAAGAAGGGCCTGTTTCACGTGAAACAGGCCCTTCTTTGAACAGAGAACGCTAGTTTTCAGATCCTGGCGCAAGAACTTCCATGATGCGGTTCAGGTCTTCAACACTGGCGAATTCAATGCTGACACGCCCCTTGCGGACACCCAGGGAAATCTTGACGTTGGTGTCCAAGCGGTCTGACAGCGAGGATGCCAGATAGTCCAGGCGCTCATGGCGGGCTCCCGGACGAGGGATGTTGTTCTTGGCAGGCTTCGCAGGATCCTGATAGAGAGTGACGGCCTCTTCGGTTGCCCGAACAGACATGCCTTCAGCCACGATTTTCTGGGCGAGGCGTTCCATGGCTGCTGCATCCGGCAGGGCGAGCAGCGCGCGCGCGTGGCCAGCGGAAATAACGCTGGCCGCCACACGACGCTGAACCAGGGGCGGAAGTTTGAGGAGACGCAGCGTGTTCGAAACCTGGGGACGTGAACGGCCAATGCGGTCCGCAAGCTGCTCGTGAGTGGTTCCGAAGTCTTCAAGCAGTTGCTGGTAGGCCGCTGCCTCTTCGAGCGGGTTCAACTGGCTGCGATGCAGGTTCTCCAGCAGTGCATCCCTGAGGAGGTCATCATCAGTGGTGTCCCGGACAATGGCAGGGATGGTCGCCATCCCGGCCGCCTGTACTGCCCTCCAGCGACGCTCACCCATCACCAGCTCGTACGGTTCTCCACCTTCTTCGGTTGAAGTACGAACCACAATTGGCTGGAGGACGCCGATTTCGCGCACGGAGTGGATGAGCTCCGCCATGTCATCGTCATCGAAGACTGAACGGGGCTGTTTACGGTTCGGATGGATGTCGGTGACCGGAATCTCAGCAAAACGCACGCCGGGGACTTCCACGAGGTCAACACCGTTATCCGGCGTACTGCTCTGGGATACAGGTGCCTCGGACACAGACTCGCCAGTCGCGCCTTCAACCGGCATGGGCGAACCGTCCACCGTTGATGTAGCTGCACCGCCCTTTACAGGAGCTTTTGCGGCCGGCAGCTTCTCTGCTGCCTTGGCTGGCGGATTCGCGGGGGAGGCCGTTCTCGGCGCAGCTGCTTTCTTCGTTACCGATGCGTCGTTGGCCTGGGCCGGCGCATCCGACTCGGAAGCAACCGACTCCGAAGATGAAGCATCTGAAGCTGCCCCACCATTTCCTGAAGCGTCATCAGGGGACACGACTTTCTTACGGCCTTCAGGGAAGAAGAGATCCACAGGCCGCGACACAGCGCCGCCGTTGCCCGACGCACTACCGGCGGAACTTGGAATGAGTGCGCCAAGACCGCGGCCTAGGCCACGTCGCTTTTCGCTCATGGATAAATCCCTCCGATGGAAGAGTCAGACCTTGCCGGACTCCGGTTGTTGCAGTTCTTGAAGATTCTAGCGTTCAGCGATTTCGGCTGCGGCTTCCAGGTAAGACAGGGCTCCACTGGAGGAAGGATCGTACGTCATGACGGTTTGCTGGTAGCTCGGAGCTTCTGAAATCCGCACGGAGCGGGGGACTACAGCACCAAGGACCTGCTCGGGGAAGTGCAGGCGAACTTCGGCTGCCACCTGGGCTGCAAGGTTGGTCCGTCCGTCATACATCGTGAGGAGAATAGTGGAGACCACCAGATCCGCATTCAGGTGCTTCTGGATCATCTCGATGTTCTTGAGGAGCTGACTGAGGCCTTCCAGTGCGTAGTACTCACACTGGATAGGGATAAGGACCTCACCGGCAGCACAGAAGGCATTAACCGTGAGCAACCCGAGGCTGGGCGGGCAGTCAATGAAAATGTAGTCGAGGCGTTCTTCGCCGTTCTTTGCCCGGGTCCTGGCATAGACGTCGATCGCCCGGCGGAGCCGCTGTTCACGGGCCACAAGCGAAACAAGCTCAATCTCCGCGCCGGCCAGGTGAATGGTGGCAGGAGCACAGATCAGGTTGCTGATGTCCGGGCAGGGGGCCACGACGTCAGCGAGAGGGAAATCGTTGATGAGGACGTCATAGATGCTGTCCACATCGGCATGGTGCTCGACGCCGAGGGCGGTGGAGGCGTTGCCCTGGGGATCGATGTCAATGACCAGGACGTTCAGGCCGGCTGCGGCCAGGGCAGCAGCGATGTTCACGGTGGTGGTGGTCTTGCCCACGCCGCCTTTTTGGTTGGACACCGTAAAGATACGGGTCTTCTCCGGCTTGGGAAGTTTCCGGCCAACCAGCCGTTCGCGGCGCCTGGTCTCGTGCGCGAGTTCCCGGGCGATAGGACTGGAATCGTCCATGGTGTCCATAACGTTGATCCGGCCACCCGTTGTTGTTTCACGTGAAACAGACGCAAGAATTGCCATTTCCGCAACCGGATTAGGGTGACTTTCCCCTCGTCCGGGCGCGGAACCCATGCCCATGCCAGCAACTGATCGTGCTGACCCCAAAGACACAAACGGGGGTATCCGTTGTGTGGAGGCTTCGCTACTGGTCACTGGGACACACTCACTCTCGTTCGGCTTTTGCTGCCGTTGTCTAGCCTAACCGCTTCGCCCTGCAGACCAAGGCTACCGGGCCAGGACTAGGAGAACTTTCGGGACTTGTTAACGACGATCCGTACCACCGTGGTGGGTTCCTCCAGGAGGTTTTCACCGACAGTCACTACAGAAGTCTGGACGCCACCGAGTTTCCGGATGACCTTCGCTGCTTTTTCGATTTCCTCGCCTGCACTGCGTCCCTTAATGGCCACAACTTCACCCTTGCCGGCGAGCAGGGGGATGGTCAGACCGGCGAGGTTGCTCAGCGCGGAAACAGCCCGGGCAGTCACAACATCAGCGTCCACCATGCCAACCGCAAGCTCCGCGCGCGTCCGCATCACCGTGACGTTTGTCAGGCCGAGATCGTCCACCACTTCCTGGAGCCAGATCACCCGGCGCTCCAGCGGCTCGATCAGTGTCAGCTGGAGATCCGGACGCGCGATCGCGAGGCAAAGTCCGGGAAGTCCGGCTCCGCTTCCGACGTCGGCAACATGGCTGCCGTGCGCGATCTCGCTTTCGATAACGGCACAGTTAAGGACATGCCGGCTCCACAACCGTGGGATCTCACGCGGCCCGATCAGCCCGCGTTCGGTTCCGGACGTGGCCAGGTGCTCCACGTAGCGTTTGGCCAGGTCCAGGCGGTCACCGAAAATCTTCTCGGCCGCCAGCAATTCTGCTGCCGTGATGTCAACCATGATTAGCGGTTCAGCATTCTCTAGTCTGCGGATACTACGATGTGACGCCCGGCGCCTTCGCCCTCGGACTCGCTGACGAGTCCCAGGTCAGCGACGGCGTCATGAACGATTTTGCGTTCGTAGGCACTCATCGGCTCCAGTGCCACGGCTTTGCCGGACTCCTTGACCGCAGCTGCCGCATCCTCGGCGATCTTCTGCAGGTGGACGGCGCGCTGCTGACGGTAGCCGTTGATGTCCAGGACCAGGCGTGAACGGTTCTCCGTTGCGGAGAGAACAGAGAGCCGGGTCAGTTCCTGAAGGGCTTCGAGGACTTCGCCGTCTTCGCCTACGAGGCTGTCGAGACCATCAGTTCCTTCCTCGGCAACGATGGAAATGTAAGTGCGGCCGTTCCGGACTTCAATGTCAATGTCGCCGTCGATGTCAGCGATATCAAGGAGTTCCTCCAGGTAATCGGCGGCAACGTCGCCTTCCTCTTCGAGGCGGCTGGCAGCGGATCCCTTGGGCGAAGCATCGGCGTCGGTCGAGGCTTCGTCCTGATCGTCAATGATCTCGTCGGAAAGGGCGTGTTCGGTGCTCTCGGCTGACATTACTTCTTCTTCCTGTTCTTACGCTGTGGCTGGACGCGCTGTCCCTTTTGCTCGAGGACCGCAGCTGCGGCAGCTGCCTCCGCTTCGGCGTCGGCCTTTTTCCCGCCCAGAATGGGCAGGACCGGCAGGCCCTTGGCCGCACGGCGTTCGGCGAGTGCCTTGGCGGCTGGGGATCCCGGCGTCGGCATGCGGCGGATGACGAAGAACTGCTGCGCCATGGTCCAGAGGTTGGTGGTGGTCCAGTAGATAAGGACACCGATGGGGAAGTTGATGCCACCCACGCCGAACACGAGCGGCAGGATGTACAGCATCATTTTCTGCTGGCGCATGAAAGGGCTGGCCATGGCCTCTTCGGACATGTTCTTGGCCATGATCTGCTTCTGCGTGATGAACTGCGAAGCCGTCATCGCAAGGATCATCACGATCGACAGGATGTTGACAGCCAACTGCGCGTCGCCTCCTCCTCCATGCAGGAGGGTGGCGGAAAGCGGAGCACCGAAGATGCTGGATTCGTCGAACTGCACCACCTGGTCGTGGCTCATCGCACCGACACCCACACCCGCCTTGGCGTTGGAGCTGATGCCGGAGAGCACCTGGAACAGCGCGAAGAAGAACGGCATCTGGATCAGCATGGGCAAGCAGGCCGAGAACGGGTTGGTCCCGTGCTTCTTGTACATGGCCATCTGTTCCTGCGCCATGGCCTGGCGGGAAAGCTGGTCAGTCTTGCCCTTGTACTTGTCCTGGAGTTTCTTCAGGTCCGGCTGCAACAGCTGCATGCCGCGCTGCGCCTTGATCTGCTTGACGAAAACGGGGATCAGGGCGGCACGGATCACCAGCACCAGCCCGATGATGGACAGTGTCCAGGTCCAGCCGTTGGCCGCAGGCAGGCCGATCGCAGTCAGGCCCTCGTGGAAGCCCACCATGATGATGGAAACCAGCCACTTGAACGGAAACATGATTGTTTCAAAGAAGTCCATACGATATCCCTATTCGTCAGGCCGCAAGGCGGCCTTCTCCATCAGTCTGAGCAGCCAGGTACTTGTCCGGGTTGTTCAGCACAACAATTGTGGGGGTCCGGTGATCGGGCCAGTGGCGGTGGCCGGCGGGGACATGGTCCACACCACCGGCATTCCACGGATGGCAGCGCACAAGGCGACGGGCTGCAAGCCAGCTGCCCTTCACCGCCCCATGGACAGTGATCGCTTCAAGGGCGTACGCCGAGCAGGAAGGAAAGAAACGGCAGACCTGGCCATACAAGGGAGAAATCACCTTGCGGTATGCCATCAGCAGCAGAATAAGAATGTTTCTGGGCAGGTTCCAGAGGAAGGTGCCCACGGCGGCAGCAACAGGATGAAGGGAGTGGACGACGGCGGCAGTTACCTTACGCACGCTGTGTCCCTTCCTGTGTTGTACCGGTCGAACCGTTTACAGCAGCCCGCGGAAGGCGGCTGCCCAACCGGCTCATGGTTGATTCCAGTGCGGCGTTGTAGTCCGCCAGCAGTTGATCCCAGCTGGCGGCAGCGGACGCAGGCAGCGCCCGGACCACTATGGCGAACCCGGTACCGTACTCGCGCAGCGAGGCAGCACCGGCTTCTCTCAGTCTCCTCTTAACGAGGTTCCTGACCACAGCGTTCCCGACACCTTTGGAAACGATGAACCCGATCCGGCTGGGTTCGTCGGCAGCAATAGCTGCCGCATATAACACTACGTTCCGGCGTCCATTGCGGACACCGGAACGTACAGTTGTTGAAAAATCGGTTGCAGTCCTCAAACGGTTACGGGTGGCCAGCACCTTAAACTCGCAAAGAAAAGTTAAACCGACGAGTCAGTTATCTAGGCCGACAGTTCGGTGCGGCCCTTGCCACGACGGGCTGCCAGGATGGCACGGCCGGCACGGGTACGCATACGAAGGCGGAAGCCGTGCTTCTTGGCTCGACGGCGGTTATTCGGCTGAAAAGTCCGCTTGCTCACGTTAGTTACTCCAGTGGATCAAAGGTGCGCCCACCCGATCAGTAAAAGGGGAAGAACTGGCCGACGCTAAGTTTTGTATATGCACGCTTCCCCCGGCTGCTCCAACGCGGTGCGTCAGAGAGATTCAGAAGGGGCCAAAAAGCGTACACAAAGGACTTCACAACGTTAGGGCAAAATGCCTGCCAGAGTCAAACCGGGGTACCCCTGCGTCCCTGTCCCCGGCTGTGGTTAACCTGGCCCCACAGCCTGTGGATGAAGTGGCTCACAAGGCCTGTTTTCGAACCACAACGGTGTAATTATCCACAAGCTACTTCCCAGCTATCTTCTGGCCTTTTGTTCCCCTAGAGTGGCTCAGTAGCCGATTATCCACGGACTGTGCATAACCCTGTGGATGAAGCTGAACCAGAGTCCTGGTTCGGGACTTGGGGCTGCACGTAATGCAGGCACGCAAGTTTGAGGAACTGATTGATGACAGTAGACGAAGCCAACCACGCCAATACTGTCGGAAGTTCCTGGCGTCGGGTTGTGAGCCTGCTCGAGCAGGACGACCGCGTATCTCCACGGCAGCGGGGCTTTGTCATCCTGGCGCAGGCCCAGGGCCTGATCGGATCCACCCTCCTGGTGGCCGTACCCAACGAACTGACCCGTGAAGTCCTTCAGACCCAGGTCAAGGACGCCCTGGATGACGCCCTGCATAACGTTTTCTCCGAGGACATCCGCTGCGCAATCGACGTGGACACCGATCTGGTGCCCCTTCACACGGAGCCGGAACCCGTCGTCGAACCTTCCTACTCGCCGGACCAGCTGATCGAACAGAAGCCGCAGCCGATGCTGCCGAGCACTTCCCACGAGTTCGGCCGGCTGAACCCCAAGTACGTTTTCGATACCTTTGTGATCGGTTCGTCCAACCGCTTTGCCCATGCAGCTGCCGTGGCCGTGGCCGAAGCGCCCGCCAAGGCCTACAACCCGCTGTTCATCTACGGTGATTCCGGGCTGGGCAAGACCCACCTCCTGCACGCGATCGGCCACTATGCCCGCCGCCTGTACAGCGGAATCCGGGTCCGGTACGTGAACTCCGAAGAGTTCACCAACGACTTCATCAACTCCATCCGCGATGACGAAGGCGCCAGCTTCAAGACCACGTACCGCAACGTGGACGTGCTGCTGATCGATGACATCCAGTTCCTGGCCGGCAAGGACCGGACGCTGGAGGAGTTCTTCCACACGTTCAACTCCCTGCACAACAACAACAAACAGGTGGTCATCACCTCGGATCTGCCGCCCAAGCAGCTGGCAGGTTTCGAGGACCGGATGAAGTCTCGCTTCGAGTGGGGCCTCCTCACCGACATCCAGCCGCCCGAGCTCGAGACCCGCATCGCCATCCTGCGGAAGAAGGCGCTCAGCGAAGGTCTCTCCGCCCCGGACGATGCCCTGGAATACATCGCTTCCAAGATCTCCAGCAATATCCGCGAACTCGAGGGCGCACTGATCCGGGTGACGGCATTCGCCAGCCTGAACCGCCAGCCGGTCGATGTTGCGTTGGCTGAGATGGTCCTCAAGGACCTCATCACGGACGACGGCGCCCAGGAAATCACGTCGAGCCAGATCCTGATCCAGACGGCGGAGTACTTTAAGCTCACCATGGAGGAACTCTGCAGCAAGTCCCGGACCCGCACGCTGGTGACCGCCCGGCAGATCGCCATGTACCTCTGCCGCGAGCTCACGGACATGTCCCTGCCGAAGATCGGCCAGGAACTCGGCGGCCGCGACCACACCACTGTGATCCACGCGGACCGCAAAATCCGTGAGCTGATGGCTGAGCGTCGTGTGATCTACAACCAGGTCACCGAACTCACCAACAGGATCAAGCAGCAGCAGCGCAACTCCTAAGCCGTCGTCTCTATACCTTATTAACAGGTGCATGTGGATAACCCTGTGGATACTTAAGGGGACAACCGAACTTAATGGGCTTAAACCCTTAAGCCGCCTGTGGATCAGCGAAAACCCAAAAATTGTTATCCCCATCCACAGCCTGTTTAAAACCTGCGTCACCCACAATCCATGAACAGGGCTTAACCGCTGGATCCTGCGGCCGGATCGAGTTATCCACAGTATCCACAGCAGTTATTAACACTTCTAATCCCAATAAATTGATTTCCCTCAAATAACAATCTCGATCCGCACCCGAACCGGCCCAGGCCCAAGGGCCTCCGGACCCCAGGCGTCCTGACCGGGGATGGGTTAATCAGCCGTCTTCCGGCTAAGCTGTCAGCAGCGCTCCCATCCTCGGGTTTCTTTGTGGTTCAGCACTCGATGAACCATGCAGGTTCCGTTGTTGGGGCGCCACTACTTTTGGGCTCCCTGTGGGAGTTTCCGGTTCAGACAAGGCAGCAGCAATGAAAGGCGGCACCCTTCCGTGAAGTTCAGAGTCGACCGGGACGTCCTGGCAGAAGCCGTCACCTGGACAGCCCGGTCGTTGTCTCCGCGGCCGCCGGTTCCAGTGCTGTCGGGTCTGCTCCTGAAGGCTGAAGCCGGCACCGTCAGCCTCTCGAGCTTTGACTACGAGACCTCCGCACGGCTGGACATCCCCGCGGACATCACCGCCGAGGGAACCATCCTCGTTTCCGGACGCCTCCTCGCAGACATTTGCCGCAGCCTTCCTTCCGCTCCGGTGGTCGTGGAGACCGATGGCAACAAGGTGACGCTGACCTGCCGCCGCAGCAGCTTCCACCTGGCCACCATGCCCGAGGCCGAATACCCGCCGCTGCCTGCGTTACCCGCCATCAGCGGCACCGTCCCGGGTGACGCATTCGCCCAAGCTGTGTCCCAGGTGATCATTGCGGCCAGTAAGGATGACACTCTCCCCATCCTGACCGGCGTCCGGATGGAGATCGAGGACGACCTCATCACGCTTCTGGCCACCGACCGCTACCGTCTGGCCATGCGCGAAGTGCCGTGGAAGCCCACCACACCGGGAATTTCCACCAGTGCGCTGGTCAAGGCAAAAACCCTCAACGAAGTGGCTAAGACCCTTGGCAACAGCGGCGACATCAACCTCGCCCTTGCTGACGATGACAGCCGCCTGATCGGTTTCGAAAGCGGCGGCCGCACCACCACATCGCTGCTTGTGGATGGCGATTACCCCAAGATCCGCTCGCTGTTCCCGGATTCCACCCCCATCCACGCAACAGTCCAAACGCAGGAACTTGTGGAAGCCGTCCGCCGCGTGTCGCTGGTGGCCGAACGCAACACCCCGGTACGCCTCGCCTTCACCGAAGGACTGCTGCACCTGGACGCCGGCACCGGCGAAGATGCCCAGGCCTCCGAAGAACTCGAAGCCCAGCTCTCCGGTGACGACATCACCGTCGCCTTCAACCCGCACTACCTGGTGGAGGGCCTGAGCGTCATCGAAACGAAGTACGTCAGGTTCTCCTTCACCACGGCGCCGAAGCCCGCGATGATCACGGCTCAGGCAGACGCCGACGGTGAGGACCAGGACGACTACCGCTACCTGGTTATGCCCGTCCGCCTTCCCAACTAGGTAGCAGAAAACGTCGTTATGGGCGCTCATAACGACACTTAGTGCGACCTAGTTGGGCTGCCCCGTTCAGCAACAGCCAACCCCGCGCAGAAAAGAGACCCCCGTGCATATTGGACTGATCGGCCTTGGCAAGATGGGTTTCAACATGCGCGAACGCCTGCGCAAGGGTGGCATTGAGGTTACCGGCTTTGACCGCAACCCCGAGGTCACCGACGTTGCCTCCGTGGATGAGCTCATTGCGGCCGTTCCGGCCCCGCGGCTGATCTGGGTCATGGTCCCGTCAGGCGACATCACCGATGCCGTCGTCACCGAACTCGGGGACAAGCTCGACGCCGGCGACCTGGTGATCGACGGCGGCAACTCCCGCTTCACCGAGGACCAGAAACACGGTGCCGCGCTGGCCGGGAAGGGGATCCGTTTCGCCGACTGCGGCGTTTCCGGCGGAGTGTGGGGCCTCCAGAACGGGTACGGGCTCATGGCTGGCGGCGACGCTGCCGATATTGAGCGGGCCCTGCCGGTTTTTGATGTGCTCCGTCCCGAAGGCGAGCGGGCGGACAGCTTTGTCCACGTCGGCGGAATCGGTGCCGGACACTACGCCAAGATGGTCCACAACGGCATCGAATACGGCCTGATGCAGGCATACGCCGAAGGATACGAACTGCTGGCCGCCAAGGACATTGTTGACGACCTGCCTGGTACGTTCCGCGCCTGGCAGAAGGGCACCGTGGTCCGGTCGTGGCTGCTGGACCTCATGGTCAAGGCACTGGACGAGGACCCGGGACTGGAATCCATCGATGACTACGTCGAGGACTCGGGCGAAGGACGCTGGACCGTTGAGGAAGCCATCGCCAACGCGGTTCCGGCACCGGCCATCACGGCTGCACTCTTCGCACGCTTCTCCTCCCGCGAGGAGAATTCGCCCGCCATGAAGATGGTTTCCGCGCTGCGCCACCAGTTCGGCGGGCATGCCACCCGTCCCGCCAAGTAACCTCCACCCCGGGACCCGCCGGTTCCGAGAATTGTCGAACACCGCGTGTACCTAGAACACCTTTCGCTCACTGACTTCCGCAGCTACGCCCAGGTTGACCTTCCCCTCGAACCGGGGGTCACCGTGCTCGTCGGGGCAAACGGCATCGGCAAAACCAACCTCATGGAGGCCATCGGGTACCTGGCCACCCTCAGCTCGCACCGGGTCAGCTCCGATGCCCCGCTGCTGCGGTTCGGCACGGACCGCGCGCTGGTCCGGGCCCGCCTGGTCCGCGGCGGGCAGACCACGGTCCTGGAACTTGAGATCAACGCCAGCCGCGCCAACCGGGGGCGGATCAACCGCAGCAATCCCGTCCGGGCCAGGGATCTCCTGGGGATCTGCCAGACGGTGCTTTTCGCCCCCGAGGACCTGGCGCTCGTCAAGGGAGATCCGTCCAACCGCCGCCGGTTCATCGACGAGCTGCTGGTCAGCCTCATGCCCCGGCACGCGGCGACGCGCACGGACTATGACCGTGTCCTGAAGCAGCGCAATGCCCTGCTCAAATCCGCCCGGGCCGGAAAATTCACTGCCGGACACGAGGCCACCCTCGATGTCTGGGACCAGCACATGGCCCGGGCGGGCGCCGAGCTGCTGCACGCGCGGCTGGAACTGGTGGAACTATTGAGCCCGCACCTGGCCAAGGCGTATGCCCAGCTCACGGATGGGTCCAAGGAAGCCAACGCCCTCTACCGGTCCACCCTCCAAAATCTGATGGACGACGACGGCGGCGCGGCACCGGGTGCCGGTGGCGGTTCGTTGACGGATGGGTCCGCCGCTGCCGAAGATCTGCGGGACCTCACCGTTGAGGACCTCACCGGCCGCTATGTCCAGGCCTTTGCAGCCTCCCGCCGCAAGGAACTTGAGCGCGGAATTTCCCTGGTGGGGCCGCACCGGGATGAGCTCGAACTGATTCTCGGCGAAGCGCCCGCCAAGGGGTACGCCTCGCACGGCGAAACCTGGTCGATGTGCCTCTCACTCCGGCTTGCTTCCTATTACGTCATGCTCGATGACGCGAGGACCGGCGGGTCTGCACCGATCCTCATCCTCGACGACGTTTTCGCCGAGCTGGATGTGCAGCGCCGGCGTAAACTGGCGGCAATAGTCTCCGGCGCGGAACAGGTCCTGGTGACCGCCGCCGTCGACGCCGATATCCCGGAGGAACTCTCCGGCCGGCGGGTGAAGGTCGTCCCGGGAGGAATCGATGAATAAGGATGAAAAGGGCGGGCTGCAGCCTGGCCGGGATCCTGACAACATCGACGCGCCGCAGGCTGCGCTGAACCGCATGCGTGAGGCCGCGGCCGCACGCGGCGAAATCCGCCGGAAGGCACCCCCCAAGGCCGGTGCCGCCAAGACAAAGGGTGGGATCCGGGATACCCGGGGTTTCAGCCAGTTCCATTCCACCGGCCGTGATCCGCTGGGGCTCGGCAAAGTGGTGGGACGCCTCGTGGCCGAACGCGGCTGGAGCTCGCCAGTAGCGGTGGGTTCGGTCATGGCAGAGTGGGCCACGCTGGTTGGCCCGGAAATTTCAGCGCACTGCACCCCGGAGAGCTTCACCGATACCACCCTTCACGTGCGCTGCGACTCGACGGCCTGGTCCACGCAGCTGCGGCTGCTGAGCAACAGCCTGCTGGAGAAGTTCCGCACGGAACTGGGCGATGGCGTGGTCACCAGCATCCAGGTGCTCGGCCCGTCAGCACCCAGCTGGCGCAAGGGCGGACGTACCGTCAACGGCCGCGGGCCGCGCGATACCTACGGTTAGCCGCCGCCGTCGACTCTTGAATATTCGTCCGGCGGCGTGTAGGGCGAGCTAACGGCCTTAGGGCGTATAGGCACCCGGAGGCGGGACCTCGAGGGCGCCCTAGGCGGGGTCAATGGCCTCGCATCGGCACATCAAGGTCCCGCGACGCCCGCCGGAATGCGGGTTTGCGGCCCATTTCACGATAGAATCACAGCAGATAACTGGGCGCCGGTGAAACGTTGACTGAGTCCGTTTTCCGCACGCTCTCCGCAGGCGGACTTCGGTCCTGCACGTCGACGTATCCGTCAGCGCCATCAGCTTGTGCCTGTTGGCGGATGCTTTCCACTGGAAGGCCGCCGCCGGCCATCATCGAAAAAGAGGAGTCGACAGCACCTGTGGCTAACGACAATACAGATACCCAGGCAGTGGAACGCGCAACGGAGGACGTCCCTACCCCCGATACGCCGGCGGAGGCCGTGACACCCCGGGAATACGGCGCAAGCGACATCACCGTACTTGAGGGCCTCGAAGCCGTCCGCAAGCGCCCGGGCATGTATATCGGCTCCACCGGGCCGCGCGGCCTGCACCACCTGGTCTATGAAGTGGTGGACAACTCTGTTGACGAGGCGCTGGCCGGGTACTGCACGCACATCGAAATAGTCCTGCAGGCCGACGGCGGCGTCAAAGTTGTAGATGATGGCCGCGGCATCCCCGTGGACATGCATCCCACCGAGCACAAGCCCACTGTCGAAGTGGTTATGACCATCCTGCACGCCGGCGGCAAGTTCGGCGGCGGCGGTTACGCAGTCTCGGGCGGCCTCCACGGTGTGGGTATCTCCGTGGTGAACGCGCTCTCCAGCAGGGTGGACACTGAAGTCCGGCGGCAGGGCAACGTCTGGCGGATGTCCTTCGCCGACGGCGGCAAGCCCCAGGGCGGGCTGGTCAAGGGCGAAGAGAGCGCCACCACCGGCACCACCCAGACCTTCTACCCGGACGCGGGAATCTTCGAATCCACTGAGTTTGATTTCGAGACGCTCCGCGCCCGCTTCCAGCAGATGGCCTTCCTGAACAAGGGCCTGCGGATCACGCTCACGGACGAGCGCACCGCAGCGTCGAACGCGGACGCCAATGAGGACCTTAACCTTGACGTGGTGGTCACCGAAGGTGAAGTCACCGCTGAGCACCGCACCGTGGTGTACCAGTACGACGACGGCCTGCTGGACTATGTGAAGCACCTGAACTCGGGCAAGAAGGTTGATGTTGTCCACGAGGACGTCATTTCCTTCGAAACCGAGGACACGGAACGGCACATCGCGCTGGAGATGGCGATGCAGTGGACCAACGCGTATTCCGAGAGCGTCCACACCTACGCCAACACCATCAACACCCACGAGGGCGGCACCCACGAAGAGGGTTTCCGCGCCGCGATGACCTCCCTCATCAACCGCTACGCGCGGGAGAAGAGCATCATCAAGGAAAAGGACGACAACCTCACCGGTGACGATATCCGTGAAGGCCTCACGGCGGTCATCTCCGTGAAGCTGGCCGAGCCGCAGTTTGAGGGCCAGACCAAGACCAAGCTCGGCAACTCCGAGGTCAAGGGCTTCGTCCAGCGCGTTGTCACCGACGGCCTGGGTGACTGGCTGGAACGCAACCCCGGCCCCGCCCGAGATGTCATCCGCAAGGCCATTTCCGCAGCCCAGGCCCGGATGGCCGCCCGGAAGGCCCGTGACAATGCGCGCCGCAAGAGCCCGCTGGAATCCTTCGGGATGCCCGGCAAGCTGTCCGACTGTTCCTCGAAGGATCCCGCCCGCTGCGAGGTGTACATCGTGGAGGGCGACTCCGCCGGCGGTTCCGCCAAACGCGGCCGCAACCCTGAAACCCAGGCCATCCTGCCGCTGCGCGGCAAGATCCTGAACGTGGAGCGGGCCCGGCTGGACAAGGCCCTGGGCAACACCGAGGTCCAGTCCATGATCACCGCGTTCGGCACCGGCATCGGCGAGGACTTCGACCTCAGCAAGCTCCGGTACCACAAGATCGTGCTGATGGCCGACGCTGACGTTGACGGCCAGCACATCACCACGCTGCTCATGACGCTGCTGTTCCGCTACATGCGCCCGCTGATCGAAAACGGCTACGTGTACCTGGCGCAGCCCCCGCTGTACCGGATCAAGTGGTCCAACGCGCCGCACGACTACGTCTTCAGCGACAAGCAGCGCGATGCCAAGCTCCTGTCCGGGCAGGCCGCCGGCCGCCGTATCCCGAAGGACAACGGCATCCAGCGCTACAAGGGCCTGGGTGAGATGGACTATACCGAGCTGTGGGACACCACCATGGACCCGGACCACCGGACCCTCCTGCAGGTCACCATGGACGATGCCCTGGCAGCGGACCAGACCTTCTCCACGCTAATGGGCGAAGACGTGGAGTCCCGCCGAAACTTCATCCAGCAGAACGCCAAGGACGTCAGGTTCCTGGATATCTGACCGGTTCACCGAGTAGATATTCCAAGCCCGACATATACCTGAAACGGAAAATATAAACGATGAGTGACGAGACACCAGAGAACCCGGCGGAATCCGCCGATCTTCCGGAAGCCGTTCTTGAAGGCGACGTGTTGGTTGACCGCGTGGAGCAGGTGGACCTGCAAACGGAAATGCAGCGCTCGTACCTGGACTACGCCATGGCCGTTATTGTGGGCCGTGCCCTTCCCGACGTGCGCGATGGCCTCAAGCCCGTGCACCGCCGCGTGCTGTACGCGATGTTCGACGGCGGTTACCGGCCGGAACGGTCCTTCAACAAGTGCGCCCGTGTGGTGGGCGAGGTCATGGGCCAGTACCACCCCCACGGCGACACCGCGATCTACGATGCGCTGGTCCGCCTGATCCAGGACTGGACCATGCGCTACCCGCTGGCCCTGGGCCAGGGCAACTTCGGTTCGCCGGGCAATGACGGTGCCGCCGCCCCGCGGTACACCGAAACGAAAATGTCCCAGCTGGCCATGGAGATGGTCCGTGACATTGACGAGGAAACCGTCGACTTCCAGGACAACTACGACGGCAAGAACCAGGAACCCACCATCCTGCCGGCCCGTTTCCCCAACCTGCTGGTCAACGGTTCGTCCGGCATTGCCGTGGGCATGGCCACCAACATTCCGCCGCACAACCTCCGCGAAGTAGCTGACGGCGTCCAGTGGTACCTGGCCAATCCGACGGCCAGCCGCGAGGAACTGCTCGAAGAGCTGCTGCTCCGTATCAAGGGACCCGATTTCCCCACCGGCGCGACCATTCTCGGCCACAGGGGCATTGAGGACGCGTACCGGACGGGCCGCGGCTCCGTGACCATGCGCGCCGTGGTCAACGTCGAGGAACTCCAGGGCCGTACGTGCCTGGTTGTCACCGAACTGCCCTACCAGGCCAACCCGGACAATCTGGCCATCAAGATCGCCGAACTGGTCAAGGACGGGAAGATATCCGGCATTGCGGACCTCCGCGACGAGACCTCCGGCCGCACCGGCCAGCGGCTGGTCATTGTGCTCAAGCGCGACGCCGTGGCCAAGGTGGTGCTGAACAACCTGTACAAGCACACCGACCTGCAGAGCAACTTCTCCGCCAACATGCTGGCCATCGTGGACGGGGTTCCGCGCACGCTGAGCCTGGACGCCTTCATCCGCCATTGGGTAACGCACCAGCTGGACGTCATTGCGCGCCGTACCCGCTACCGCCTGCGCAAAGCCGAGGAAGAGGCGCACATCCTGCGTGCCCTCCTGAAGGCACTGGACGCGCTGGACGAAGTCATTGCGCTCATCCGTGCGTCCAACACCACCGAAGCCGCGCGCGACGGACTGATGCAGCTGCTGGACATCGACGAACTGCAGGCCCGGGCCATCCTGGACATGCAGCTGCGCCGCCTGGCAGCCCTGGAACGCCAGAAGATCCAGGACCGCCATTCCGAACTTGAGGCCCTGATCGCCGAGTACAACTCGATCCTTGCCTCCGAGGAACGCCAGCGTGAAATCATCAGCACCGAGCTGGGCGAAATCGTGGCCAAGCACGGTGATGACCGCCGCACCAAGATCCTGATGGGCTTCGACGGCGACATGTCCATGGAGGACCTGATCCCCGAAGAGGAAATGGTTGTCACTATTACCCGCGGCGGTTACGTCAAGCGCACGCGCAGCGACAACTACCGGTCGCAGCAGCGCGGCGGCAAGGGCATCAAGGGCGCCCAGCTCCGCGGCGACGACGTGGTGGAGCACTTCTTCGTGACCACCACCCACCACTGGCTGCTCTTCTTCACCAACCTCGGCCGGGTCTACCGGGCGAAGGCGTACGAACTGGTGGAGGCCGGCCGTGATGCCAAGGGCCAGCACGTCGCCAACCTGATGGCCTTCCAGCCGGACGAGCACATCGCCCAGGTCCTGGACATCAGGGACTACCAGCAGGCCCCTTACCTGGTGCTGGCCACCAAGCGCGGCCTGGTCAAGAAGACCCGGCTGGAGGACTACGACACCAACCGCTCCGCCGGCGTCATCGCGATCAACCTGCGTGACGAGGACGAGCTGGTTTCCGCCCAGCTTGTCTCCGAAACGGATGACCTCATGCTGGTGTCCCGCATGGGCCAGTCCATCCGCTTCACCGCCACCGACGATGCCCTGCGTCCCATGGGCCGGGCCACGTCCGGTGTCACCGGCATGAAGTTCCGCGAGGACGATGAACTGCTGGCGGCGGACGTCGTCACGGACGGTTCGTTCGTCTTTGTGGTCACCGAGGGCGGGTATGCCAAGCGCACCGCGGTGGAGGAATACCGCCTGCAGGGCCGCGGCGGCCTGGGCATCAAGGTGGGCAAGTACCAAGAGGAACGGGGCCACCTCGTGGGCGCCCTGATTGTTCAGGAAGAGGACGAGGTTCTGGTGGTCATGGAAGGCGGCAAGGTTGTCCGTTCATCCGTGGCCGGCGTACCGGCCAAGGGCCGCGACACCATGGGTGTTATCTTCGCGAAGCCGGACAAGAATGACCGCATCATTGAAGTGGCCAGGAACAGCGAACGCGGCCTCGAGGGCGAAGAATCCGTGGACGATGACGTAACGTTGGCTGAAGAGGCCGGGTCCCCCGAGGGATCCGCAGGGTCAGCAACAACGGCAGAAACATCACCGGCTGTTGAGTCAGAGGACGCCTCCGGCGACGCTGAGCCGAACGAAGACTACACCGGAGGTAACGAGTGAGTAATCCCGACTCATATCCCAAGCCGAGCAGCAATGTACCCGGCGGAACGCCGCCGCCCGCGGCCGCACCCCGGGTGAACGCCCCCGTCCGTCCGCAGCAGCGCCCACCGGCCCCTGCAGGCGCGCCGGGGCAGCGGCCGGCCGTTCCCGGCCAGCGCCCTGCGCAGGATCGGGTTCCGGCAGGCCAGACCGGCCAGCGTGCCGGACAGGGCAGGCAGGCGGCAGCACAGGACAGCCAGCGCCCAGTGCAGGGCCGGTCTCCGCAGGCCCAGCCCGGCCTGGTCAAGCCTGCACCCAAGGCCAAGGTCAGGCGTGCACGGCTGCTGGTCAGCAAGGTGGATCCCTGGTCGGTCCTGAAGATGGCATTCCTGCTGTCGGTGGCGCTGGGAATCGTCACCGTGGTGGCCGCCATCGTCCTCTGGACTGTCCTGGACCTCACCGGAATCTTTGACCAGGTGGACAGCCTCCTGGGCACCCTGGCAGGCTCCGAAGGCGGCGGGTTCGAACTGAAGAAGGTCGCATCCCTGGGCCAGGTGGCTTCCTTTGCCACGATTATCGCCGTGGTGAACGTTGTCCTGCTGACGGCGCTGTCCATGCTGTCAGCGGTGCTTTACAACATCTCCGCAACGCTTGTTGGTGGCATCGGCGTCACCCTCACGGACGACTGAAAACCCTTAATTTCACCGGAAATTCTCCGGCGAAATGCCTCGATTTGAGATCGGGCCGGGATGTGCTGTAAAGTCATGTCTCGGCCCGATGAGGCATCGGGGCGTATAGCTCAGGCGGTTAGAGCGCTTCGCTGATAACGAAGAGGTCCCAGGTTCAAGTCCTGGTACGCCCACGGAACCTGTGCAGGTTCGAAGGAAGGTTCGGTTTGCTTCACGGCAGGCAGGATCGGAACGGGGAGCATGTGAAGAAGTTGCTGGTACTTGCAGCTGTGATCGCAGGCGTCCTGCTCTACAGGAAAGCACAGGAATCCGAGGCCCGGAAAACAGTCTGGAGCCAGTCGACCGACAAGGTCGAATAGGCCGGATTCCCGGACCGGGAGCTTGCAAAAGGCTCCACGGTTCTAGGGTATGATTGACGGGTTGCTTCTTATGGGGGCATGGCGCAATTGGTAGCGCACCTGCTTTGCAAGCAGGGGGTTCGGGGTTCGAGTCCCCGTGCCTCCACCATAAGGAGAGTCCCGGACAGCTGAAAAGCTGTCCGGGATTCTGTCGTTAAGGCGGCACAGTGTTATAGCAGGACAGTAGGGTTGAACGGTGAACTTTCTTCTTGCGGCCGTGGGCGTCCTGGGTGTGGCGTCGTCCGGGCCGTTGATCGCCGCGACCCTCGGTGCCACCACCGTCAGTGCCCTCGCCATCGCCTTCTGGCGCAACGCCATCGGGGCCGCCGTCATGGCCACTCCCACCGTGGTCCGCGAACCCCGGCAGTTCGGCCGGATCACCGGCCCCGAGTTCAGCTGGTCGCTGCTCGCCGCCGTCGCCCTGGCCCTGCACTTTGCCTGCTTCATCACGTCCCTCCAGCTCACCTCCGTGGCTGCCGCCACCGCCCTGGTCTGCCTGCAGTCGGCCTGGATTGCGGTCTTCCAGCTGTTCCGCGGCACCAGGCACCGCTGGCAGGTGCTGGCAGGGCTGGGGATCGCCTTTGGTGGTGTTGTCACCATCACCGGGTTCGACATGGGATCCTCGCCGGACGCGCTTCTGGGTGACCTGCTGGCTGTCGCCGGTGGGGCCCTGGCCGGCCTCTACACGCTCGCCGGCGGCAAGGCCCGCCAGACCATGACCACGGGAACATACACCACGCTCTGCTACGGGATGTGCGCTGCCTTTGTGGCGGTGCTGGCGCTCTTCAGCGGCCAGCCGCTGGTGGGGTTCGACGCCGTTGGCTGGGTGGGGATCCTGGCCATCACCGTGTGTGCCCAACTGGTGGGCCACACAGCCTTCAATCACCTGCTGGCCACCATGAGCCCGCTGCTGGTGTCGATGATCATCCTGCTGGAGATCCCCGGCGCAGCCGTGCTGGCCGCGGTCTTCCTGCACGAGACACTGCCTGCAGGCACCTACGGCGGGCTGGGGCTCATCCTCGTGGGCCTCGCCGTCGTGGTTCTGGGACAGCGGTCAGGCTTCAGGAAACGGCGCGAAGGTTCCGCCGCGCGTGGGGATGAACCGCCGTCGGATCGTCTGGCTGAACTCGGAACGGACTGAGGCCGCGCAACAGCCGGAAACCGGGCCTATTGTCCGCCGCGGCGGACAGACTGGGCGGTGTTGACCGTGTGGATGGCCCGCAGGAGCTTCGCCGGGAAGTAGACCGAGAAGAACACCACCATGGGTGCCTTGAGGGCCATTTTCTTGACGTTGTGCGCCTTGTACGTGCGGTCGAAGCGGGTCACGTAGTACCGGTAGTCCCGCGGTGAATCCTCGAGCCGGCGGGCGGACATCCCGGACACCATCTGGGGCCAGTACTGGACCTTGAGTTCGTGGTCGGCAAGGTGCAGGGAGAGATCGATGTCCTCGTGCATCTCGTCCTTCTCGTCCCGGCAGGTTTCGTCCCGGATGGTTTCCCATGCCGTAGCCCGCAGGGCCATGTTGGAGCCGAACAGGAAGTGGTACTGGTGCTTGGCGAGCTTGAGCATCAGCTGACGCATCTTGTCGTCTGCCTTGAGCCCGAACCGCCGCATCGGCATGTCGTAGTAGACCACCGGCCCGGTGGCTGCCTGGACTGACGGATCAAAAAAGGCCTTCTGGACCTGCTCCACCCAGTCCGGCTCGACAACGGAATCGGCATCAATGCGACCCAGGACGTCGCCGGTGGCATGGTTTAGGCCAAAATTTCGGGTGGGAATCAGGCCCTGGTCCCGGTCCTGGCTGAGCAGGATGATGGGACTTTCCGGATACTCCAGCTGCATCTGCGCCACGATGGCGGAGGTGCGGTCAGTGGAGAGGTTGTCCACCACGATGATTTCGTGGGCCGGCACCGACTGGTACACCGCAGCGATGAGACACTGCCGGATGACACTTTCCTCGTTGTAAGCCGGGATGACAATGGACACGAGCGGCAGCTGTGCTGCGTCGTTCAAGGCATCCCCAGAGGATTTATCGGCTGACATCAGTTCAAATTTAGCACCGATCAGGGTTCGTCCCGCCAGCGACTGGGTCCAGCCCGGACAAACACTGGGAAAACACTGAAAGGGCCCCGCACCAGGCGGAGCCCCTTCCGTGGGCGGCGCGAGGGCGCCGGAAGTGCTAGTTGCTGCCCTTGTCCGCGGAACCGTTCATGTTGGACGCAATGTTCTTGATGGCGGTCTTGGCATCGGTGGACGCCTTGGCTGCTGCGTCTGCCGATTCATCGGCGACGTGCTTGGCCTTCTCGGCCGCGTCCTCCGCGTCGTCGGCAACATCCTCTGCCTGGCCGGCCACGGCGTCCGCGGCCGAAGCGGTGGCGGCCGCAGCCTTGCTGGCTGCGTCCCCGGCCGTGTCCTTGGCGTCGTTCACGGTGGTGGCAGGAACCGGCGCCGGAGTAGGTGTGACAGGAGAAGGGGTCTTCCACGGGTCTTCCACGGGCTTGGAGGCCTTCCAGGCGGCGACGCCGGCGGCGACGGCTGCGGCGATGATGCCGAACACCAGCCAGCCGCGCTTTTTGGGCTTCTGCGGCTGGGCGATCTGGACCCCTACGGCCTTACCGGCTTCGTGCGCGGCGGCCTTGAGCTGCGTGCCGGCCGACTGTGCCTGCTCCTGGAGGGAATGCACGACGCCGGAATCGGCAAGCCGCTGGGCGACGGCGTCCACGTGGGACGGCGCGCTTTCCAAGGTGCGGTGCACGGCGTCGGACGCGTGGCCGATCTGGTCCGAAAGGCGCGGCAGGTATTCCACCACCACGCGGTCCCGGGCGTTCTGGATAACGGGAGTGGCCTTGTCCAGCGCTTCGTACAGGCGCGGAGTGGCGACCTCAACGGCGTCGTGGATTTTCGGGGCGAGCTGGGCGAGCCCCTCCTGGATGCGCGGCGTCACTGTTGCGACGCCGTCGGCAAGGTTGTGGGCCGCGGTCTTGAGCCCCTCCTGGATTTTGGGAGATGCGGTGTCCAGGCCATGCTGCAGGCGGGGAACTGCCCAATCCACTGCTGCTTCCACGCGGGGGGATGCCCAGTCCTTGGCGCTCTCAACTGCGCTGTTGACTGACTGTTCAAGGTCACGGGCAATACGATCCGATTTCTTCACAACTACCTCCCGATTAATGTGACGGTTCTGTTGTTAGCCTACGTGCCTTGACCTGCACGGGCTATTCTTCCCGCGGATTTACACCTGATTTCACCCAGCGCGGAACTGCCGGTCCAGCCCCTTCCACGTTGACCTGCCGTGAAAGAATAGGCGGCATGACTGCAATCGCAACTGCAAAAGCAACCATCCACACGAGCCTCGGCGACATCGTCGTTAATCTGTTCGGCAACCATGCGCCGAAGACGGTCAAGAACTTCGTTGGCCTGGCCACCGGGGAGCAGGCCTGGACCCACCCCGAGACCGGTGAGGACAAGACTGGCACGCCGCTGTATGACGGCACCATCTTCCACCGCATCATCAAGGACTTCATGATCCAGGCCGGCGATCCGCTGGGCCGCGGCGTGGGCGGACCCGGCTACAAGTTCGATGACGAAATCCACCCCGAACTCAGCTTCAACGCCCCCTACAAACTGGCCATGGCCAACGCCGGCATCCAGGCGGGCAAGGGCACCAACGGTTCGCAGTTCTTCATCACCACCATCCCCACCGACTGGCTGCAGGGCAAGCACAGCATCTTCGGCGAGGTTGCTGACGAGGACTCCAAGAAGGTCGTCGACGCCATCGAGGGCGTCCGCACCGGAATGGGCGACCGCCCGGTTGAGGACGTCACCATCAACGGCATCGACATCGAGCAGCTCTAACCCATCACATGAGCTACGGAATTCCGGCGGCCGAGCCGTCCGCGCAGGTTCCGGTGTGCCCCAGGCACCCGGACCGGCCCTCCTATGTGCGCTGCCAGCGCTGCGGCCGCCCAGCGTGCCCGGACTGCCAGCGGGCGGCCGCCGTCGGATTCCAGTGTGTTGACTGCGTCAACGAAACAAAGCGCACGACGCCGGCGGTCAAGACTGTCTACGGCGGCGCCGTGGCAACCGGAAAACCAATAGTGACGTTTGGAATTATCGCCCTGTGCGCGGTGATGTACGTTCTGCAATGGGTGGTGCCCGGCGAGTGGATCTACCAGAACCTGGCGTTCGCCAATGTTTTTGCCACTCCCGAATTCGGTGAGTTCGAACCGTGGCGGATGCTGACGGCGGCGTTCCTGCACTCCCAGGGATTCATCCTCCACATTGTGCTGAACATGTACATGCTGTGGATTTTCGGCCAGGCACTCGAACCGCTTCTGGGCCGGGTCCGCTTCCTGGCGTTGTATCTCATCTCTGCCATCGGAGGGTCTGTCGGCTATCTCTTGCTGACCCCCGGCTACGTGCCTGGCGTGCCTCTTGCCGGAGTGGTGGGCGCCTCGGGGGCGATCTTTGGACTCTTCGGGGCGATGCTGCTGGTACAGCGACACCGCGGCGGGGATACGCGGCAGCTGTGGGTCCTGATCGCCATCAACGGCGTGATCGGATTTGTGGTCCCCCAGATCGCCTGGCAGGCGCACCTGGGCGGGCTCGTCGCAGGCGCCCTGTGCGCTGCCGTGATTGCATACACGCCCCGGGGCCCGCGGCAGGGCCTGCTGCACGCGGCCGGACTGGTCGCCGTCCTTCTCCTGCTGGCCCTGGCGAGCTGGCTCCGCGTCACGGCCGGTTGACCGTCCGGGTCCTCAGGCCCAGCTCCAACAGACCGCTTAGACCCCGGTGTCCCAACGGACGCCGGGGTCTTTTCTGTGCCTCGTGAGGCCTCCGCACCGCGCTGCCCGTTCACTTGCTGCGGGCGTCCCGGCGTGCGAGCAGCCCGTGGTCCGCGTCAGGCCTATGACGACGGCGCCTAAGTTATCCACAGGGGTTATCCACACTGTTAGTAACTTACACGGGTGTAGTTCAGGATTTCGATGTGCCCCTGCTCCCGGGTGTCCGCCCTTTTGCCGGATTTCGTCATCCTGTTGTCCACAATTGTGGACAAGACCTGGGGATGCGCCTGTGGTTAAGTGGAAAAACAAGCCATTTGAGCCCGACCTGTGGACATCCTGGCAATTTCCCGCGCCGGGGGCCCATAGGAGGGGATCTGGCCTGCCCGTATCAACAGGGTTATTCACAGTGTTAACAACTTACAGACATGTAGTTAACCTTCGGTGTTTCCCCGACTGGGGCAGCTGAGGGGTCCGCTCGGGCCGTCCTGTGGATTGTTATCCACAACTGTGGACAACTTGTGGGTAGTCCAGTGTTAGTAAGTGGATAACACGTGTGTGTGCGAGGGTGTTCCTACGCAGCATCGGACCCAACAAGCTTCCAGCCAGGAGGACCGCCTTGAGCGCCACCGCAACAACCCAGCACATCTACCTCGACAAGCAGCACCCCGCGGTATGGCGCGCTCTCAACGGTCTGGGGCTGAAAGTGCGCGAAGCCGCCGACGCGGCCGGGATTGACCGCAAGACCATAGAGCTGCTCAACGTGCGGATCTCCCAGATCAACGGCTGTGCCTATTGCCTCGACATGCATGTACGGGACGCCATGGAGGCCGGGGAGAGCCATCAGCGGCTTGCTGTCCTGCCGGCGTGGCGGGAGACAGCCCTGTTCACGGACAAGGAGCGGGCTGCCCTTGCCCTGGCAGAATGCATCACCGAACTGCCGGACCACCGGACAACCGAGCTTGAGGAAGGATATGCGCGTCAGCACCTCAGCGCCGATGAATTTTCGGCGGTCAGCTGGCTGGTGATCACCATGAATGCCTTTAACCGGGTGTCCATCACCAGCCACCATCCGGTCCGCCGGGACCGCTGACTGGGACATTCCGTTCGGGCGGTGTGAATTATCCACAGCCAATCCACACTGTTAATAACTGTCCGTCCGAGCGCTTTGGATCCGGTCCCGTGCGCCATGGCCTGCACGGGCGGATATCGCTTCCGGCCCCGGGAAAGTTATGCACATTGTGGATAACTTTCCCAACAGCTGTGGACAACAGGCGCCGGCGGGGCGTCCGGTCAGTTCCCCGCGGAGCGGCAGGTCAGCCGGTCCAGACGCCTGAGGATCCGCGCCGGTGGCTGTCCAGAAGATGGGTGTCCACCATGCCGATGGCTTCCATCAGCGCGAACATGGTGGTGGGGCCAACGAACGAGAATCCCTGCGTCCGCAGCGCCTTGGAGAGCGCCACCGATTCCGGTGACTGCGTGGGGATCTCCGCGTGCGTGACCGGCTGGGGAGTGGCCCGGGGCTGGAACTGCCACACGAAGTCAACCAGGCCTTCCCGCTCGCGCAGCGCGATGGTGGCCCGGGCATTGGTGATGGCGGCACGGATCTTGAGCCGGTTGCGGACGATGCCGGGATCCTGGAGCAGGCGCTCAAGATCCGCTTCCGTAAAAGCGGCAACAGCGTCCGGCTGGAAGTCGAGGAAAGCCTGACGGAAGGCGGGGCGCTTCCGGAGGATCGTTGCCCACGAGAGACCTGCCTGGAAGCCTTCAAGGCAGATGCGCTCGTACAGGCCTTGTTCGTCCCGGACGGGCAGGCCCCATTCGGAGTCGTAGTACTCGCGCAACAGCGGATCCACGGCGGCCCACGGCGGACGGGCGAGGCCGTCGTCGCCCAGGACTGTTCCGTCCACACCCTCGTTTAGGGGCTGGGCGGCGGCAGCGGGAGTCATGCGGGTCCTGCGGTCAGGTCAGGAACGCCAGCGCGTGGTCATCAGGAAGCCGATGATGGCAATGCCGAAGCCGGCCACGATGTTCCACGACTCCCAGGCCTGGACAGGAAACCGGCCCTCGCTGATGTAGAACGTGATGATCCAGAAGAGCCCGATGATCATCAGGCCGAACATCACCGGCTTGAACCAAACAGCGTTGGGCTTATACGCCTGCGCCCCGGAAGCGGGCTGCGCGGCGCTGGAAGTCTTCTTGCGAGGCTTTGACTCGGGCACGTGCTCTCCTTGGCGGACTGGAGCAAGCTCGGCGCCGCGGGCTTGATATCCTGCAAGAAGGAAGTTGCCAGCGGTCTGCGCGATCTTGGTCAAATCTGGATTCTTACTAGCAGTCAATTCTAGCCGTAGTTCAGGGCATTCAAACGCCCAGCGCGGCCACCCCGGAGGAGAACGCGTGGTAGTGCAGGAGAAGGCGAGGCGCGCCGCTAGGAGGCCCGCCCGTGCGGCGCCCGCGCGCGCTTCCATTCTGCGTGGCACAGTGCAGGTGCTCGGCGAACTGCTCATCACAGCCGGCATTATCCTCCTGCTTTTTGTGGGCTGGCAGCTGTGGTGGACCAACATCGAATCCGACGCCAAGCAGAGTGCCGTCATCAAGGAGTTCGCCCAGGGGCTGGGCGGCGCGGTGCCCGCGAGTCCGGAACCGGATCCATCGGCAGCGCCCGTGGATTATGGCACCCCGGCCGTTGCCGCGGCGCCAGGCCATGCCGGCACCATCGGCATCATGTATATCCCCCGCTTTGGCCCCAACTACACGCGGCCCATCGTGCAGGGAACCACCGGGGATGTCCTGGATACGCTGGGGCTTGGCCATTACGCCAACACCGCCATGCCCGGCGCGGCCGGTAACTTCGCGGTGGCCGGCCACAGGCAGACCCATGGTGCCGTCCTGGACAATATCCACACCCTTGTCCCGGGGGACAAAATCTACGTCCAGACCAAGGACGGCTACTACATCTATGTCTTCCGCAACAACCAGATTGTGATGCCGTCCCGGACCGATGTCCTGGAACCGGTCCCCACCCGCCCCGGCGTCACTCCCACCGAAAGCTTCCTCACCATGACCAGTTGCAATCCGCGCTTCGGCGCCGAGGAACGCATCATCGCGTACGCGCTGCTGGATAGCTGGCAGCCTGCCTCGGCGGGCCCGCCGGCCGAGATCGCCGCCCAGGTGGCCGCAGCGGTGGGAGGAAACTGAGTATGTACGGCTGGATTTTCCGCCACCTGCCGGGCCCCCTCTGGCTGCGGATCCTCACGTCGCTGGTGCTCATCGCCGGCGCACTGATCCTGATGGTTCAGTTCCTGTTCCCATGGATGTCCGGGTTCACCGCATTCACCGACTCAACGATTGGTTCTGCAAGCCAGCCATGACCACAACCAAAATCCTGGTCGTAGATAACTACGACAGCTTCGTTTACACCTTGGTGGGCTACCTCCAGGAACTCGGCGCCGAGACCACCGTTGTCCGCAACGACGACGTGACCCTCGCTGAAGCCATCGAGATGGCACAAACGCGCGACGGCGTCCTCATCTCACCCGGTCCGGGTAACCCCGCCGAGGCGGGCGTGTGCATTGAGCTGATCAAGTGGTGCGGGGCGAACAACAAGCCGATGTTCGGTGTGTGCCTGGGCCATCAGGCCCTGGCCGAAGCCTATGGCGGCACAGTGACCCACGCGCCAGAGCTGATGCACGGCAAGACCTCGCTGGTGGAGCACAACGGCACCAGCGTCTTCGCCGGGCTCCCCTCCCCCGTGACAGCGACGCGCTACCACTCGCTGGCAGCGGTAAGGGACACCATCCCCGACGTCCTGGAGATCACCGCCGAGACCGCGACCGGCGTCGTGATGGGCCTGCAGCACCGCACTGCACCGCTGTGCGGGGTGCAGTTCCACCCGGAGTCGGTCCTGACCGAAGGCGGCTACCAGATGCTGGGCAACTGGCTCGAGTCCCTGGGAATGGCGGGAGCCGCCACCCGTGCCTCCACGCTGAGCCCCCTCATCCAGCACTGACCGGAACACACGCACGAACAACGCGGGGTCACTTCGCGCCCATGTTCCCCTTCGGGATGGGCGCGAAGTGGCCCCGCGTTGCTTTAAGGAGCGGGTGGAGGCCTAGCCCTTTTTAGTGGCTGAGGGCGTGGCCGTTGGCGATGGCGATGGCGGCGGGGCCGGTTCCTTGGCCACCACAATATTGATGGTCTTGCCCTGATCGACGGCGGCATTCACGGGGTCACTTTGATCCGTGACCCGGCCCGCCTCCACCTGGGAGTTCTCCACTTCCTGGACGTTGGGGACCAGGCCCAGTTCCTTCAGCGCCGTTTCCGCCTCGGCACGCGTGCGGCCGCGCAGTTCAGGCATGGACACCTTGCCGGTGGAAATCACGATCTCCACCGTGGTGCCCACCCCCACCATCTGGCCCGGTGCCGGGCTGGTGGTAATCACCCTGCCGCCGGGAACGGTGGCGCTGTTGGCTGTGGTGGTGGAAGGGGCTCCCACGAGTCCTGCCTGGCGCAGGATGTCCCGCGCCGCGGCTTCTGTCTGGCCCGGAAGGTTCTCCGGAATCTTGACGGCGCTTGGGCCTTCAGAGATATTCAGGATCACCTCCGCATTGGGGTCAAGCGAGGTTCCGGCCACCGGGTCAGTGCCGATGGCCGTCCCGCTGGGTATGGTCTCGTGCTTGTTCCGTTTGATCTGCGGCCGCAGGTTGGCACCATAAAGTTCCTGCAGGGCCGCCGACTCCGTCAGGGCCGCCACCGCCGGGACCGCCACCTTGGGCGGCGCTGGAGCTGGCTGGTTCATGATGTTGTACAGCCAGAGACCGCCGCCGCCAAGAACCAGCAGGGTGAAGATCACCAGTGTGGCAATCCACGTACGACGACGGGACTTCTGCCGGGCGGTCCGCTCGCGTTCCGGAGCGAAGCCCAAGGGCAGTTCATCGACATCCGATCTTCCCCGGGTGGCGGCCGCCATGACCGGTACGCCGTCAGTCCGGGTGTCGTCCGCGCTGCGCTGCCGGCCGGTGGGGACATCGTCCAGGAAGCCGGCTCCGGTGAGCCCGAACGCCTCTGTCACGGGCGGGCGTTCCGGCGTCGGGACGTGGTCGTTTGGATCGGTGGGGGCTTCGGTTGCGGCCAGCGCGGGCACGGACACGCCCGCCCGGGCGGCGCGCAGCGCACGCCGGAAGGCGGCCGCGTCCTGGAAACGGTCCGCCCGGTTCTTCTGCAGAGCCTTGGCCAGGACACTGTCCAGGGCGGCCGAGACCTCCGGGTTCACGCTGCTCGCGGGCTCCGGGATTTCCCTGACGTGCTGGTACGCCACGGACACGGGGCTGTCACCAATAAAGGGCGGGCGGGCGGTGAGCATTTCGTACAGCAGGCACGCTGCGGAGTAGAGGTCGCTGCGCGCATCCACTGTTTCGCCCCGGGCTTGCTCGGGCGAGAGGTACTGGGCAGTGCCCACCACGGCCTGGGTCTGCGTCATGGTGGCGGATGAATCGGCGATTGCCCGGGCAATCCCGAAGTCCATGACCTTCACGGAATTGGAGCCTTCGCAGTACATCACGTTGGCAGGTTTGATGTCCCGGTGGACGATGCCCGCTTTGTGGCTGTATTCAAGGGCAGAAAGCACGCCCAGGCAGAAGTCGATGGCCTGGTCAATGCTGACTTCCTTGGCCCGGATCAGGTCGCGGATGGTCCGGCCCTCAACAAACTCCATTACGATGTAGGGCACCCGGACACTGTCCTCCGAGCCATCCGGAACCGTATGTTCGCCCGTGTCGTAAATGGCGACGATGGACGGGTGGTTCAGCGCCGCCACGGACTGCGCTTCCCGTTTGAAGCGCGCCTGGAACTGCGGATCACGGGCCATATCCGGGCGGAGAAGCTTGATAGCAACGGTCCGGCCAAGCCGGGTATCCACTCCGCGGTGGACATCCGCCATCCCCCCGCGGCCGATGATTCCGCCGAGTTCATAGCGGCCGCTGAGGACACGCTGGTTATCCACCGGGAGGCTGTCCTCCCGGTGGAGCGGGGTGCGGGCCGAATCACTCACTGTCAATCCCGACCGCTACGGCGCGCAGGTAGGAGGCAATCCCGGCAGCTGGCCGGGGTTGCATTTGGGGAGGGTGGACGTTGGCTCAGCAGGGGCGGCCGGCGTGGATGGCGGAGCTGTCGGCGTGCTGGCCGGGACCGGGACGGCGTAGGTCACAGTCACTTCAGCCCCCTTGGGCACGGTGCCCGTGGGGTTGACCTGCAACACCGTTCCGGCGGCGGAAGTACTCTGCTGCGGGATGACCCGGACGGACAGGCCCATGGTTTCCAGCGTCCCCTGGACCTGACGGTAGTCCTTCCCGAGGTAGGCCGCCGAAATGATGTCCACGGTGCTGGGGGTGGGCGTGGGCGTGGGCGCGTCGGTGGTCCGGGTGGGGGTAGGCGTAGCGGACGCCGAGGTTTTTGACGGGCTGGCGCTGGTGGACGGCGGGTTGCTGGATGCAGAGTTAGTGGTGGTGCTGGCCGGGTTGAAAATCCCGGCCTGCGTCAGGAAGAACCCCACCAGCGCGAACAGAACCAGCACGATCAAGGCGACCAGCGGCCACGTCCAGGGGCTGCGGCCGCGACGCTCGGGCTCGTCCTCCGGTTCGTCGTCGTACTTCTCTTCCTCCTGCACCCAGCTGCGCTCCGCGGCCAGGGCGTCCGCACGCGAAAGCGTGCTCCCGGCTCCCGCGGCCGCTGCGCCGACTGCAGCGCCGCCGGCAGCGGCACCCAGCACGGGCAGGGCGGACGTCGATGTCGTGTTGCTGTCCTTCTGGGCGATGACTCCGGTGGGTGCCGTGGCAATGTCCACCGGCGCGGTAATGGGGCCCGTGGTTGCCTCGAAGAGCAGCATGCCGGGAACCGCTGCGTGCGCGGCGTCAATATCGCCGTTGCGGATGGCCTCGGCGGCTTCCGACAGCTTGATGGCGTTGGCCGGGCGGTTCTTGGGGTCCTTGGACAGCATGGACATCAGCAGCGCGCGGACCGGTTTGGGCAGGGTCTCCGGAAGCGGCGGCGGGGCGTCGTTGACCTGCGCCAGGGCAATGGCGATCTGGGATTCGCCGGAGAAGGGCCGGTGCCCGGTGAGGCACTCGTAACCGATCACGCCGAGTGAGTAGATGTCCGAGGCGCCGGTAGCGGTCTGGCCGGTGGCCTGCTCGGGGGCGAGGTACTGGGCGGTGCCCATTACCTGGCCTGTCTGTGTCAGCGGGACCTGGTCGGCCAGGCGGGCGATGCCGAAGTCGGTGACCTTGACGCGGCCGTCGGGGGTGATCAGCAGGTTACCGGGCTTGATGTCGCGGTGGACCAGCCCCTGGGCGTGGGCGACGGAAAGGGCGCGGGCGGTCTGCGCCATCATGGACAGCGTCCGGTCCGGGGACAGCACCTGCTCGTGCTCGATGATGCTGCTCAGCGGCTGGCCCGGAACGAGCTCCATGACCAGGTAGGCCGAGCCATCCTCCTCGCCGTAGTCAAAGACATTGGCGATGCCCACGTGGTTCAACAGGGCGGTGTGGCGTGCCTCGGCGCGGAACCTCTGGAGGAAACCGGGGTCACCGGTGTATTCCTCCTTGAGTACCTTGATGGCGACAATCCGGCCCAGGACCTGGTCCTTGGCCTTCCAGACCTCTCCCATCCCGCCGATCGCAATCCGCGTGGTCAGCTGGAATCTGCCGCCGAGGGTGATTCCCGTTGTAGGCCTCACTTATTCAACACCGCCTCAAAAATCTTCTTCGCGTTCGGACTGGTTAGCTGTGCGCCGGTGGTGATGTCGACGCCTTCCATGACGATGGTGACACTCACCTCCGGGTTGTTCGCCGGGGCAAACCCGGTGAACCATGAGTTGTTCAGGCCGTTGCCCAGTTCAGCGGTTCCGGTCTTGCCGGCCACTTGGACGCCGGGGACGGCCGCCCCGCGGGCTATGCCCTGGCTCACCGCACTGGTCATCCATTCGGTGATCTGGCGGGCAATTTCCGGGGTGGTGGACGTCCGGAGCGCTTCAGGCTGGGGCTCGTCAATGACCCTGAGGTCCGGGGACCGCACGGTCTTGACCAGGCTGGGGCTCATCTGGACGCCGTTGTTGGCGATGGCCGAGGTCATCAAGGCAATTTGCAGCGGAGTGGCGCGCACGTCCTTCTGGCCGATGGCGGACTGGGCCAGGCCTGGCCCGTCCATGTCATCGGGGAATCCGCTGCCCCTGGCGTAGGCGAGCTTGAGCTGGTCGCCCAGATCCTCGCCGAAGCCGAATTTTGCGGCCTGCTCGGCGATGGCGTCGCGGCCTAGGTCGAGGGCAATGCTGGCGAACGGCGTATTGCAGGATTGCTGCAGGGCGAAGGCAAAGCTGGCCTTGTCCTGGGTGTAGCAGTTGCCTCCGGCGTAGTTCGGCAGTTTGTACTGGATCCCAGGGAAGGGCATCTCGGCCGGGTTGGGGAGCACGCTGTCCTTGTTGTACTTCCCTGAGGCGAGGGCCGCGGCGGTATCCACCAGCTTGAAGACTGATCCCGGAGCGAGCAACTCGCCCGTGGGTCCGCTGACATTCTGGTTCAGGTTGATGCCGGGGACCTTGACCAGCTCGTTGATGTTGGTGGTTTCGGCGTTGGGGTCCTGGGTGGCGATCAGGTTGGGGTCATAGGACGGCTTGGACACTATGGCCAGGATGGCGCCGGTCTTGGGGTTGGTGACCACAATGGATCCCCGCTGGCCGTCCGGGATGAGGTCGTAGGCGAGCTTCTGGATGGCGGGATCGATGGTGAGTTCCGCCGAGGCGCCCTTCGGCTGGTTGCCCAGGAAGAGCTGGCCGATCCGGTCGAAGAACTGCTGGTCGGAGCTGCCGGCCAACTGGGCGTTCATGGCAACTTCCAGGCCGGTGGCACCGTAGTTCTTCGAGAAGTAGCCCGTGATGCCTGCATAGAGTGCTGGCTGCGCGTAGGTCCGCTGGAACTGGCAGACCTCCGAGGTGCCTTCCACCGATTCGGCCACCGGCTCCCCGCCCACGATGATGGCGCCGCGGTCGTTGCAGTAATTCTGCAGAATGGCCCGCTGGTTCAGGGGGTTGCCCTTGAGGTCATCGGCACCGACCACCTGGACGAAGCTGATGGCGCCGAAGATCAGGGCAAACATGGCGATCGCTGCCACCCAGGAATTACGGATTGCTTGGTTCACGCTCGTTTCACCGCCTCGGTGGGAGTATCAATTCCTGCAGGTTCCGCAGCGCCGCCGGGAGGAAGTGGTGTGGTGTCCACCGGTCCCCGCGCCGTATGGGAGATCAGCAGGAGCAGGCCAACGATGATCCAGTTGGCCAGCAGCGACGAACCGCCGGCGGCAAGGAACGGCGTGGTCAAGCCGGTCAGCGGGATCAGTCGTGTGACTCCGCCGATCACCACGAAGCACTGAAGGGCGATGGCGAAGGAAAGTCCGCAGGCCAGCAGTTTCCCGAAGGCATCCCGGGTGCCCAGTGCTGCCCGGAACCCTCGCGTGAACAGCATGACGTACATCAGCACTACGGCGAACAGTCCGATCAGGCCCAGCTCCTCGCCGATGGACGCGATGATCATGTCGCTGTTGGCGAAGGGGACCAGGTCCGGCCGGCCCTGGCCCAGGCCGGTACCCACCAGGCCGCCGTTGGCCATGCCGAAGAGTCCCTCGATGACTTGCCGGCTGCCGGTCTCGTACACGTCTGGGCTGAAGGCGTTCAGCCAGCCATAGATGCGGACTTCGACATGGGAAAACACCTGGGCTGCCACGAAGCCGCCGCCCAGGATGAGGCCCAAGCCGATAACCACCCAGCTGATACGGCTGGTGGCCACGTAGATCATCACGATGAACAGGCCGAAGAACAGCACGGAAGACCCGAGGTCGCGCTGGAAGATCAACACGCCGATGCTCACCAGCCAGGCGGTGATCATGGGCCCCATGTCCTTGAACCGGGGGAACTGCAGCGGGCCGATCTTGCGGCCAGCCAGCAGAATGAGGTCGCGGTTGGAGGAAAGATAACCGGCGAAGAATATAGCCAGGGTGATCTTGGCGATCTCACCCGGCTGGAATGTCATGGGACCCACCCGGATCCAGACCCGGGCGCCCAGGATTTCGCCGGCCGAGATGCCGGGCACCAGTGGAAGAATCAGCAGGAGCGCGCTCACAGCCAGCGAGATGTAGGTGAAGCGACGGAGGACCCGGTGGTCCTTGAGGAACCAGATCACGCCGATGGCCACGGCCATGGCGATCAGGGTCCAGCGCAGCTGGTTGTTGCCGGTGTCCTCCCCGGGGGCGTCGAGGCGGTGGATCATCGCGAGACCCAGGCCGTTGAGTGCCACCACCAAGGGAAGTATCACCGGATCGGCATATTTAGCCCGGATCCGCAGGACAACGTGGAAGACCAGGGCGGCCACAGCGAGGAGGCTGGACTGGAACCAGAAATCGGAGTCGAACGCCTTCGCCTGGTCAACGCCCACCAGCATGTTGGCGCCGATGCCCACAGACAGGGCGAGGATCAGCAGCAACAGTTCCACGTTGCGCCGGGGCTTGGGGATGGTGCTGAGCTGGCTCACTGGCCCCCCTCACAGGCGGTAGTGGGGGTGGGTGAGGCGGCAGGGGCCGGCGCTGCCGCAGGAGCGGACGGGTCCGGCGACGGGACAGGTGCGGTGGGTGTTGCAGCCGGCGCAGTTGTTGGGGCCGGAGTGGGCGAGGGGGTCAGGCACTCATCCGGCGGAGCAATGGTGCCGGTGCCTTCGAGGTTCTTCACGATCCGCTGGGCGTCGTAGAGGTCACGCGCGGGAACTGTCTGCCGGACGCGCTGCTGGGAGAACTGGGGCAAGGAATCCATCCGGATCTCTGTTACGGCTTCGAGGGTTGAAAGCTGAATGGGACCAAGCCGCTGCGACACACCGTTGTAGATGGCCACGCGGGAATCGTATTCCCCGATGTAGTAGCGGGTCTGGGTCCAGGCGTAGCCGAGCCAGAGGCCCACGGTCAGCACCACCAGCACGGACGCGGCGATGGATAAAGTGACCCAGCGGCGGGGTTTGGGCTGTCCCAGGAGGTCATCCGCCTCCGCAACGGGGGCGTCGGCCTTGTGCGTCAGGACGGTGGCGGCCCGCCGGGCCACGGTGCGGCCGGCGATGGTGGGAATGGAGCCGGACTCGGCCGCAGTGGCCGCAGCACCGACGAGTTCGTGCGGGCGCGATGCGAGTTCCTGCCGCAGCACTTCGGCCGAAAGGTGCTCGCCGAGATGAGGGTCGGTGGAGGGCGGGGGTTCCTTTGCGGCTGGCTTTTCGGGGGCTTTGTCGGCGGCGGGCTTTTTGTCGTCGGCCGCCTCGGGGTCCGGTGAAGCGCTGGCGGCCTCGCCGCCCGCGGCGAGGGCTTCGGTGAGCAGCTGTGAAGGGATGATGTCGACGGCGGCGGTACTGACGTCGTCGGACGTTTCCTCGGTGATTTCCACCATGACCACGGTGACGTTGTCCGGTGAGCCGGCTTCCAGCGTCAGGTTAATCAGGGTTTCGACGCACTCACGCAGATCTTTTGTCTCGCGGACGGTCCGTTCCACCACATGTCCGGCCACATAGTTGAGCCCGTCCGAGCACAGCAACCAGCGCTCCCCGGGTTTGACGTCCAGGGTGTCCAGATCCAGCTCGGGGCTGGCGTCGACGTCGCCTAGAACGCGCATGAGGACGTTTTTGTGCGGGTGGGTTT
The DNA here is from genome assembly GCF_054511035.1 of Pseudarthrobacter sp. MDT1-22. Classification (NCBI taxonomy): domain Bacteria; kingdom Bacillati; phylum Actinomycetota; class Actinomycetes; order Micrococcales; family Micrococcaceae; genus Pseudarthrobacter; species Pseudarthrobacter sp. MDT1-22. Next base: position 118,918 of record NZ_JBTNDK010000012.1, read on the forward strand.
CGGCCTCTTCGGGCCGGAGCCGGCCCTCATCGATCAGCCGCTGGACGAACGTGTGGTCCACGCTGACCTGTTCAAACTCGCCATCACGCAGGCGGTACGCCCGGGAGTCGCCGATATGCGCGAAGTGCAGCTTGCCCTCGGCGAGCAGCAGGGATGTGACGGTGGTGCCCATGCCGGCGAGCTTGGGGTTGATATGCACCAGCTCGGATAGCAGGGAGTTGGCCGTCTGGATCTCGTCGGCGAGGACCGTGCCGGCGTCGCCGTCGTAGTCGCCGTGGTCCAGATGCAGCATGTCCAGCACGGTGGCGGCGGAGGCAACATCGCCGCCCGCGTGGCCACCCATGCCGTCCGCGACCACTGCCAAATGGCGGCCGACGTACGCCGAGTCATCATTCTTGGCCCGGATGCGTCCCACATCCGAGCGCGCGGCATAGCGCATGATGAGGGGCCGCTGGACGGGTGTGGCCCCGCCGGCGGGAATGTCAGCGGCCATGGCTACGGCCTCAATTCGATGACCGTCTTGCCGATCCTCACGGGTACACCAAGCTCAACGGGCAGAGCCCGGGTAAGTTGCTGGTCGGCCAAGTAGGTGCCGTTGGTGGAGCCAAGGTCCTCGATGAACCATCGACTGCCTTGCGGGAACAACCGCGCGTGGCGGCCGGAGGCGTAGTCGTCCTCAAGTACCAGTGTGGCTTCCTGAGCGCGGCCCAACAGGATGGGGCTGGCGGCCAGGGGGATGGTGGTTCCCTTGAGCGGACCTTCGGTGACCACCAGTTGGTGGGCCTGCTGCTTGAGCGGCTGCGGCGGAGCCTCGGCCAGTTCCGGGTTTTTGCGGACCTGACGGGCGGTGGGGGTGCCTGCGGCGGCTTTGCGGCCCACCATCAGGTCCCTGCGCATGGCCGAAACGATGCTGAAGACGAGGACCCAGAGCAGGATCAGGAACCCAAACCGCAGGGCAGTGATGGTCAGGTCACTCATGGGCGGCCCCCAGGGTTGGCGGGAAGCAGGCGGAAGATGATCTTTGTCCGTCCCATCGTGATGGTGGAGCCGTCGGTCAGTTCGGTGCTGCCTGCCAGTTTATGGCCGTTGACGTAGCTGCCGTTAGTGGAGCCGAGGTCCACAGCGCTGGTGACGCCGCTGGCGGTGCGGATCTCGAGGTGGCGGCGCGAGACGCCGGTGTCGTCAATCAGGATGTCGGCCTCGGAGGACCGGCCCAGGACGACGGAGGGGGCATTAAGCGAGTAGCGCTGGCCGTCGATGTCCAGGACGGGCTGCAGCCGTACGGGCGGGCGGCTGGGGGCTGCGGGCATGTTGGGCCTGGCCGAGGAGACTCCGGGGCCGGCTTTGGACTTCTCAGTGGAGGAGACGATCTCGAAGTTGCCAGCGCGAAGATCCTCGGACCGGCGGAAAGAGATCCGCACCGAGCCCTGGAGGGTGTAGCCCTGGCTCCGGACGTGGTTGATGACGACGTCGCAGAGTTCTTCGGCCAGCGGCGTGCCCCAGTCCTGAGCCCTCCTGAAGTCGTCATCACTGAGTTGGACGTCGAAGACATTGGGGGCCAGTGTGCGGCCGGCGGCGATGGTGAGGGCTTTGTTGTCCACCTCGCGGCGGAGCCGGCTGGCGATTTCCACAGGTTCAACCTGGGCGCGCGAACCGGTGGAGAAGACACCGCGGACGGCTTTTTCGATGCCGCGCTCGACCTTGTCCAGCAATCCCATGGTCCTTCTCCTTTCCCCCCGGCAGCGGGGCAGTTTTCGTTCCGGAACTCAGCCAACAATGCTGTTCAGAACCCAGCAGCCTGCCTGGCAGTGGCAGGCACTACTACATCAGATACTACTGGGCAGGCCTGTGAATGACCTTAATCCACAACGGCCAGGCCCCCGGAAAAGTTCGCTAGGGGTTCCATGCCGGCCCCCTCCCGGCGGGGAATTTGACCCCTCCCGAGGCTCAATTGGTGTTTTGCCGCCGATGTCCGTTATGCTTGATCTCGCTGCTTTTACAAGGTTGCGGATCCGGGAAACCGGCCGTAATTCATGGAAAAAGAAGTTGCGCGCGAGTGGCGGAACGGCAGACGCGCTGGCTTCAGGTGCCAGTGTCCGAAAGGGCGTGGGGGTTCAAATCCCCCCTCGCGCACGCAATCAAGGGAACCCCGGTCTTCGGACCGGGGTTCCTTTCTTTAACGCCGGGGCGGTCCTTAACGCTGGGCCCCGAATCCGGCATGCCGCGGGCGTAACTGTGGGTATAGCATGCGAGTGACCCCCGCTGGATCATGCGGCCGGAGGACTGCTCATGCTGACATTGGGCGCAATTGATATGGAAATGCTGCAACTCGCCCTCGATTCCTCGTCCGACTGGGATTCCAGGTACTGGTTCGACCCCCGCACGGGAGAGACCAGCCTCTGGCTGAGGGACTCGCTTGACGAAGCCGAAGAGTCCGAGGAAGACCTCGAAGCACGCGGCGCCATCCTTGTGGAACCGATAAGACCGTATGAGGCCTACCGCGACATGGAATCGTTCATCGCGGATGTGCGGGATGAACGCGCCAAGGACCTGCTCTGGCGCGCAATAGACGGCAAGGGAGCATTCCGGCGTTTCAGGAACACGCTCGCAGAGTTCCCCGAGCTTCAGACCCTATGGTTCTCATTCCATAACCGAGCCATGCGGCGCCGCGCCATAGAGTGGTTGGCGGAATCTGGTGTGGTGGAACAGGATGAGGCTGAGAAAGCCCTGCGCCTACTCGCGTAACGCCCCGAAGCCCGCAATAAGGGCCTCAAGCCCCAGGCTGAACGCCACGTCTGCAGGTTTCTCGTGCCCCAGCGCGGCCAGGCTCCGGACGGCACCCGTAAAGCTCGGCGTCGATTCCGCCATGCTGCCGGAATCGAAAATGTCGGCTGGGGCCGTGACGTCGTAGGCGGATCCGAAGATGAAGGATTCCAGGGCCACGATGGCGGACACGATCCGCTCCTCCGGGAATCCGGCCGCCCGGAAGCCGGCACTGACGGTCTCATACATGGCGAGGGTCTGCGGTGCGTCAGTCACGGGAAGTACTGCGATGACGGGAATCAGGGGCGTGTGCTCCGCGAAGACGTCCCGGTAACTCCAGGCCCACTTCCGCACGGCGGACTCCCAAGGTTCCGCCGCGAATGCGGTCACATCCACCAGGGCAGTCAAATGGTCTTCCACGAGGAGGAGCACGTCCCGCTTGGATTCCACATGGTTATAAAGGGCCGACGGCGCCACGTGCAGTGAGCGGGCCAGTGCGGCCATGGTGAGACCGTCGTAGCCGTCCTTGCCGATGAGCCGCAGGGCTGCTGCCGTGATGCCCGCCTGGTCCAGGACAGCCGCGGCGGGCCGCCCCACGCGGCGCCGCGCCCCACCGGTTTGCGGCACGGGTTCGCGTTCCGTGGCAGTTCGTGAAGCGGCTGGTGATGCCGGCATTGCTGGCCTTTCTGCGGGCAGATGTCTCCAGCATTATTCCACCCGGCTCTTCCTTGCGGACCGCAAAACAGCTATAGTTCTAATAAATGAATGGCATTCATTTAGTGGTTCGTGTCGCTCGACCGGCCATAGAGAGGACATCATGCTGAATCTTGACCGTGACGTTGTGATCGTTGGCGCTGGACCCTCCGGGCTCACTGCTGCCCGCGAGCTGAGGAAGGCCGGCCTCAGCGTGGCAGTGCTGGAAGCACGGGACCGCGTGGGCGGCCGAACCTGGACCGACACCATTGACGGGGCCATGCTGGAAATCGGCGGCCAGTGGGTCTCCCCGGATCAGACCGTACTGCTGGAGCTCCTGGACGAGCTCGGCCTGAAGACATACTCCCGCTACCGGGAGGGCGAGTCCGTCTACGTCGGCGCCGACGGGAAGAAAACCCGCTACACCGGTGATTCCTTCCCGGTGAGCGCAGCCACCGGGGCGGAAATGGACAAGCTGATCGGCATTCTGGACGGCCTCGCCGCGGAAATCGGCGCCACCGAGCCGTGGGCCCATCCCAAGGCCCGTGAGCTGGACACCATCTCCTTCCACCACTGGCTGCGCCGGAACTCCGCCGACGAGGAGGCCTGCAACAACATTGGCCTGTTCATCGCCGGAGGCATGCTCACCAAGCCCGCGCTCGCGTTTTCGGCACTGCAGGCGGTCCTGATGGCAGCGTCCGCCGGGTCCTTCAGCCACCTCACCGACGAGGACTTCATCCTGGACAAGCGGGTCATAGGCGGGATGCAGCAGGTGTCCCTGCTGCAGGCAGCGGAACTGGGTGCCGACGTCGTACTTAACAGTCCGGTGCGCACGGTCCGCTGGGAGGATGCCGGAGAAGGCGGACACCGCGTCAGCGTTGTTTCGGAGCGCGCCACCGTGAATGCGCGTTTTGTGATCATGGCGGTGCCACCGAACCTTTACTCACGCGTCTCTTTTGACCCGCCGCTTCCGCGGCGGCAGCACCAGATGCACCAGCACCAGTCGCTGGGCCTGGTGATCAAGGTCCACGCCGTTTACAGCACGCCGTTCTGGCGTGAAGACGGACTCTCCGGAACGGGTTTCGGTGCCGGTTCGCTGGTCCAGGAGGTCTACGACAACACCAACCACGGTGATTCACGGGGAACCCTGGTGGGCTTCGTCTCGGATGAAAAGGCCGACGCCGTCTTCGAGCTGACTGCCGAGGACCGCCGCCGCGCCATCCTGGAATCGATTGCCGGGTTCCTGGGGGACAAGGCCCTGGAACCCGAGGTCTACTACGAATCCGACTGGGGCTCCGAGGAATGGACCCGGGGCGCGTACGCGGCCAGCTACGATCTGGGCGGCCTGCACCGTTACGGCAAGGACCAGCACACTCCTGTGGGCCCGATCTACTGGTGCTCCTCGGACCTCGCCGCCGAAGGCTACCAGCACGTTGACGGAGCCGTCCGCATGGGCCAGCGCACAGCGGCGCGAATCGTGGACGCGGCGGGCACTTCCCATGCGACAAACGAGGCAGCCGCCGCCGTTGGCTGAGCGCACCAGCTCCAACCCATTCAGCGTCGAATGAAAGAGAGGCACGGCCATGAGTCCCAAAGAAGTGACAGCACAGCCACCCCGCGCCCCGGGCAATGGCCTGGCTGAAAAGGGCCTGAGCGGGAAGGGCCTGAAGGCGGGCGCGGTGGGATTGCTGGGCGCCGTCGTCATCGGTGTCTCCTGCATCGCGCCGGCGTACACGCTGACCGCGGCGCTGGGGCCAACGGTTTCGGAAGTGGGGGTTCAGCTGCCGGCGATCTTCCTGGTGGGCTTTATCCCCATGATCCTGGTGGCGTTCGGCTACCGCGAACTGAACAATGCCATGCCCGACGCCGGCACCTCGTTCACGTGGGCATCGCGCGCCTTTGGTCCGTGGATCGGCTGGATGGGTGGCTGGGGGCTGATTGCGGCCACCATCATTGTGCTGTCCAACCTGGCGGCCGTCGCCGTGGACTTTTTCTACCTCATGCTGGCCCAGCTTTTCGGCAACCCGGAATTGGGCGAGCTGAGCAAGAACCTTCCGCTGAACATCGCCACCACCCTGGTGTTCATCGCCCTGGCTTGCTGGATTTCCTATCGGGGCATGGAAGCCACGAAGGGCGTGCAGTATGTATTGGTGGCGTTCCAGTTGCTGGTGCTGGGCTGGTTTGCTGTAGCTGCCTTCAGTCACGTGGCCAACGGCTCGGCGTTTGATGCGACTGCCATTTCGCCCGACTGGTTTAACCCATTCGCGGTCGGATCCTTCTCAGCCTTTGCTGCCGGGGTTTCCCTCTCCATCTTCATTTACTGGGGCTGGGACGTCACGCTGACCATGAACGAGGAAACCAAGAATCCGGAGAAGACTCCGGGACGGGCGGCAACCGTCACCGTGGTGGTGATTGTCGCGATCTACATGACCGTCGCGCTGGCCACCCTGTCCTTCGCAGGGGTGGGCGAAACCGGCCTCGGTGCCGGGAATCCGGACAACCAGTCGAGCATCTTTGCTGTTCTGTCCGGGCCGGTGATGGGACCGTTCGCCATCCTGATGTCCCTCGCCATCCTGAGCAGTTCGGCGGCCTCGCTGCAGTCCACGTTTGTGTCTCCGGCGCGGACCATGCTGTCGATGGGCCACTACAAAGCACTCCCGGGACGCTTCGGCAAGGTCAGCCCGCGCTTCAAGTCCCCGAGCTACGCCACGATCGCGGCGGGCCTTGCCGCAGCGGCCTTCTACGTCATCACCCGGACCACCTCGGAGAACGCGCTCTGGGACACCATCACGGCGCTGGGCATGATGATCTGCTTCTACTACGGCATCACAGCGCTGGCATGCGTCTGGTTCTTCCGGGCCCAGGCGTTCAGCAATGGCCGCGCCTTCTTCTTCAAGTTCCTGGCGCCGCTGCTGGGTGGAGTCATCCTGCTGGTGATGTTCTTCAAGACCGCCGCCGATTCCATGGACCCCGAGTACGGCTCCGGATCATCGGTGGGCGGGCTGGGGATGGTGTTCATCCTGGGCATGGGCGTGATCCTGCTGGGCGTGGTGATCATGCTGGTGATGTCCCGGCTGCGGCCCGAGTTCTTCAAGGGGCAGGTGCTGGCACGCGGGAACTGAGTGTCGCTGAGTGGCACTGCGCATTCGCTGCCCTGAACCGCATGAGCTGCCCTGCCCCGCAACGCTTGTGCAGGGCAGGGCACCCTGGGCTTAGCGGACTGCAGCGACAGGCTCCAGGGCCGCCTCGGATTCGGAAATCTCGGCTGGCTGCTCCGGCCTCGGTGTGCTGCGGCGTTCCTTCAGGAAATAGACCAGCCCGGCGGCCAGCGTGGACGCCGCGGCCAAGGCAAAGAGGCCGGGGACAACGCTGCCGGTGCTCTCCTTGATGAGGCCGAATCCGAACGGGGCGACAAAGCCGCCGAGGTTGCCTAGGGAGTTTATGATTGCGATGGCCGGGGCGAGGACCATCGGGTGGAGTCCGGACTGCGGGATGGTCCAGAACAGTGGCGAGGCGCTCTTGAAGCCCATGGCGGCAATGGCCAGGAAAACCAGCGCCAGGACCGGCGTGGCGACGGCAGCGGCCAGCGTGCCCACGGCGGCGACCAGGAGTGCCACCACCAGCAGCGGGCGCTTGGACTTCGCCTTGTCCTGCATTTTGGCGGCGAAATACATCGCGACGACGGCGCACACCCACGGGATGGCGGACAGGAAGCCGACGCTCAGGTCCGTGGTGTCGGGAATCTGCTTCACGATGGTGGGAAGCCAGAACGTGTTGGCATAAATGGAGAGCTGGATGGAGAAGTAGATGCCGCAGAGCAGCAGGATCTGCGGGTTCAACAGCATCTTCCAGCGGTTGACCTTCCCGTCGGAGGTTGTGGCGTGCAGGGCGTCCTCCGCCGCGATGGCGTCGACAAGGGCTGTCTTTTCACCGGCTGAGAGCCATTTCGCGTCCTGGATCTTCGCATCCAGCAGGAAGAAGACCACAATGCCGACCACCACGGAGAGCAGGCCTTCGAAGCCGAACAGCCACTGCCAGCCGCGGATGCCCACGAAATCATGAAGGCTGAGGAGAATTCCGGCGATGGGACCGGAGAGTGCTGCGGCAATGGACGAGCCGGCGATGAAGATGGCCGTCGCCTTGCCGCGCTGGCCCGCGGGAACCCAGCGGGCGAAGTAGAAGATGACGGCCGGGAAGAACCCGGCTTCGGCGGCGCCGAGCAGGAACCGAAGCACGTAGAACATCATTTCGTTCTGGACAAAGGCCATCAGGAACGAGACGATGCCCCAGCTGACCATGATGCGGGCCAGCCACACCTTGGCGCCGAACTTCTCCATCATCACGTTGCTGGGAAGTTCGAAGATGGCGTAGGCGATGAAGAACAGCCCTGCCCCGAAGCCGTAGGCCGCAGCTCCGATGCCGACGTCGGCCTCAAGATGCTCGTGGGCGTAGCCGATACTGGAGCGGTTGAGTTGGTTGCACACCAGCATGATGAGCATAATGGGCAGAACCCGCTTGAAAAACTTCTTCGTGGCGATGGCCACATCCGTGACAGCGGTGTCTACAGACTGCATGCGTATTCCTTCGAATTGGTGCGGCGGGGTCCGGGGACCCGGGTGCCGGCGCTGTTGTTCGCGCCACAACGAGTTGAACCACTTTATTCAGGAATTCCGATGCCCGTCCAACACGAATAGTGCATTGTTTGATGCTGTAAGGCATTGCATCAGGCGAGGACGCAACACCCTAGGCGCAATGCCGTTCGGTTAGTCGTCTGGGTCGGGTGTCAAGATTCTCGTGGTGAGTGTCGCGGGGTAGGTTCGGCGGTCGATGGCACGGCCTTTGGCCCGGTATT
>NZ_JBTNDK010000013.1:0-122935 GCF_054511035.1 Pseudarthrobacter sp. MDT1-22
CCGAAACCCGTTACCCGGGCACGGACCGGATCCTACGATTCGAAATCAAAAACAAAGAAACGTCACTCAAAAACTAAATCGCTGTGTCCAGAGTCCTGAGGCCATAGGTGCAATGAAGATTTACGCCGCCTCCCCCGGCGCCTTTGAAGATGCCACCGCTGCCCTCATGGAGCTTTTTGCCTCCCCCGCGGCCACCCTCCTGTCGCATATCCAGACTGCCGAAACTCCGGAACGCATCAGTGACAGCCTTCAATCGGCTCTCTACAGCAGGGACCTGATTAACCGGGCCTGCGGAATCCTCATGGAGCGCCACACCATCACCGAGGACGCCGCCCTGCAGCAGCTGATGCGGCAGGCCCGCGCGACGCGCAGCACGCTTATGGAAGTCAGCGCCATTGTCCTGGCCGGGGTGGCCTCCGACCCGCGCAGAGGCAGTAGTGATGGGCTTCGATAGCAGCGAATGGGAGCAACGCCGCAGGCTCCAAGCAGCACTGGCAGCAGCACAAGTCAGCACGGGTGACCTGTGGCTTTACTACTTCGGCATCGGCGGTTCGGTCGGTGAGTATGAAGTGGAGGCCTACCTGCAGGGGCTTCTCTCGCTCCCCGAACTGCAACGGGACCTCCTGGCCATGGCGGCAAACGAACTGTTCAATGACCACGCCGGCCCCCGCGCGCCCTATTCGGACGAGCTTGGGTCTGGGGATCCATCCCGCCCCGAGGATCCCTAGCGGGCCAAACGCTCTCTCACTTGATGCCACTTTTCGCCGAACGCTCTCTCGCTTTCTTGAGGCAAGTGAGAGAGCGTTGGTGATTTTCCTGCGTTAAGTGAGAGAGCGTTTGATGGTGCCGGGTGCCTTGCCGCCCAGCCGTGCGGTGACTTTGTCCGCCGCTGCCCTGCAGGATTCGCCGAGGCTCTGCAGGCGCTCCTTGGAGACCCGGAACCGCGGGGCCGGGATGAGGACTGCTGCCACAAGGTCGCCGCGGTGATCGTAGACGGGGGCGGCGACGCCGACTTCATCCAAGGAGGACTCGCCGTAGTTGATAGCCCACCCGCGGCGGGAGTCGTCCTTAAGGCGGAGCAGATAGTCCTCAAGGGAGGCCTCGTCCAGCCCGGGGTAGGTAATTGCTCCGCTGCGCAGGAGGGCACGCACCCTCTCCTCCGGTTGGATTCCAAGGAACACCTGAACCGAGGAACTCAACGCGTCGCTGTAGCGGGCCCCCAGCGGCGCAGTGTGCTTGATCTGGTGGCGGCTGGCAATCTGCTCCACGCAGATCGACTCGTTGCCCTCCCACATCATCAAGGCACTGGTTTCGCCCGTCAGTTCCGTGAGTTCGCGCAGGACGGGATAGGCGACACGCCGCTCCTCCAGTTCGGCCAGCAACGGACCGGCGACGGCGATCAGGCCCAGTCCGAGCCGGAAACGGCGCGTGTCCGCATCGCGTTCCACGAGGTTTTCCTGTTCGAAGGTTGCCAGGATCCTTGACACGGTGCTCTTGTGCAGGCCCACCCGGTTGGCGATCTCCGTCACGCCAAGCAACGGCTCGTCGGCCGTGAATGATCGAAGGACGGCGATGGCGTTGACGATGACAGAGGCGCCCTTGGTATCGCCCTTGCCGTTGGTGTCGCTGCCGTTGGTGTCAATGGAATCCGGTGTGGTCATGATGCTCACTATCATTGCGCATAGTCAGCGGAAAGCGGCGCCGCGTCAGACACGGCGCCGCTCCCCGGGGCCGTGGTTGAGCTTGTCAGGGTTTCGGCAGGCTCAACCACCGGGGTTAAGCTCCGATGATGTTGTACTCGGGGCCGAACGGGAACTTGGTGATGTTCTCGGCGCCGCCTTCGCCCACCACCAGGATGTCGTGCTCGCGGTAGCCGCCGGCGCCCGGCTGGCCATCCAGGACCGTAATCATGGGCTCCATGGAAACCACCATGCCCGGCTCCAGCACGGTGTCGATGTCCTCGCGGAGCTCCAGCCCGGCTTCGCGGCCGTAGTAGTGGCTGAGGACACCGAAGGAGTGTCCGTAGCCGAACGTCCGGTTGGCGAGGAGCCCGTGGCCCACGTAGATCTCGTTGAGCTCCGCGGCGATGTCCTTGCACACGGCGCCGGGTTTGATCAGCTCAAGTCCGCGCTTGTGGACCTCCACGTTGATGTTCCACAGTTCCAGGGAGCGGGCATCGGGTTCGCCGTAGAACAGCGTGCGCTCCAGTGCCGTGTAGTACCCGCTGGTCATGGGGAAACAGTTCAGGGACAGGATGTCGTGTTCCTGGACCTTGCGGGTTGTGGCCCAGTTGTGGGCGCCGTCCGTGTTGATGCCGGACTGGAACCAGACCCAGGTGTCCCGGATTTCGGAGTTGGGGAACGTCCTGGCGATCTCGTGGACCATCGCCTCGGTGCCGATCAGGGCGACCTCGTACTCCGTGATGCCGGCCGTGATGGCGTTGCGGATGGCCTCGCCGCCGAGGTCGCCGATCCGGGCACCGTGCTTGATGACCTCGATTTCCTCCGCTGACTTGATCATCCTCTGGCGCATCGCTGCCTGCGCCACGTCCACGAGCGTCGCGCCGGAGAAGGCGGCCTGGATCTTGTTGCGGTTGTCCAGCGGCAGCGAGTCGTCCTCGACGCCGAGGCGGCGCGGGTTGATGCCGCGGGTCCGCAGGACTTCCTGGATGGCGAAGATGTAGTTGTCCCGGCGCCAGTCCGTGTAGACCAGGTTGTCGCCGTAGCTGCGGCGCCAGGGCATGCCGGCGTCGATGTTGGCTGTGACGGTGACGGTGTCATCCTTGGTGACCACCATGCCGTAGGAGCGGCCGAAGGTGGTGAACAGGAAGTCGGAGTAGTACTTGATGGAGTGGTAGCTGGTGAGGACGACGGCGTCCAGGTCCTTCTCGGCCATGATCCGGCGAAGACCGGCAATGCGCCGCTCGAATTCGGCGTCGGAGAAGGTCAGGGAGACCTTCTGGCCGTTGTTGAGGACCTTCAGACGCTCCAGTTCGGCGACGGAGGTGGCGTTTTCAGATGCTGTGGTGGTCATTGTGGTGGTGCCTTTCTGCGATGCATTTACGTGACGTATTTGGGTGATGCATTTACTTGAAGGGAGAAGCTGTTGGAAGAGGTGGGCTATTCGTGGCGCAGCGGTTCTTTGCACGTTTCCCTGGACAGTGAAACGGCGATCAGCGAGATGACAGCCGCAGCGACGAGGTACCAGGCGGGGGCCAGATCGCTTGCGGTGGCGGCGATCAGGAGCGTGGCCATGAACGGGGCGGTACCGCCGAACAGCGCGTTGGAGAGGTTGAAGCTGACCGCGAAGCCGCTGTAGCGGACGCGGGTGGGGAACATTTCGGCCAGGAAGCTGGGAAGTGTTCCGTCATTGAGGGTGAGCATCGCGCCCAGCAGGATCTGGACCAGGACGATGACCAGGAAATTCCCGGTTCCCAGCAGCGCGAAGGCGGGAACGGTCAGCACAATGAATGCGATGGATGCACTGATAAGCACCTTCTTGCGTCCGTAACGGTCCGAAAGCATCCCGGTCAGGAAGATAAAGCCGATGTACGTAACCAGTGCGATGGTCGTCGCAAGGAACGATTCGGTTTCGCCAAGGCCCAGTTCCGAGGACAGATAGGTGGGCATGTAGCTGAGGATGACGTAGAACCCGACGGCGTTGAGCAGCACGGCTCCGACGGCCTGCAGCAGCTGCCGCCAGTGGTTCCGGAACAGGCTGGACACGGGTGCCTTGATTGCCTGGTCCTCCGTTGCCAGCTCGCGGAACACCGGGGTGTCTTCGAGCTTGGTCCGGATGTAGCGGCCGATCAGTCCCATCGGGGCTGCGAGCAGGAACGGCAGGCGCCAACCCCAGCTTTGCATGGCATCGGAACTCAGAAGGACTGTCAACAGGCCTGCAATCAGGGAGCCGAGGAGCAGTCCGGCCGCGGTACTGGCGGGAACAACCGCGGCGTATAGGCCGCGCTTGTTGGCGGGAGCGTACTCGACCAGGAAGGCCGACGCTCCAGCATATTCACCAGAAGCGGAGAAGCCCTGCGCTACCCGGATGACCAGAAGCAGGATGGGAGCCCAGATGCCGATCGTGGCATAGCCCGGAATGAAGGCTATGCAGAAGGTTGCTCCTGACATGATCAAGATCGAGAGGGACAGCGCTGTCCGCCGGCCCACCCTGTCACCGATGTGGCCCCAGACGAACCCGCCGAGCGGGCGCACCAGGAATGAAATCGCAAACAGGGCGAAGGTCAGCAGAAGCCCGGTTTGGGGATCTGATTCAGGGAAAAAGACTGTCGCGATCGTTACGGCAAGATAGCCGTAAACGGCGTAATCGAACCACTCTACGAAGTTGCCGATGAAGCTGGCCGCAATGACTCTGCGGCGTGTTTCTTTGCTGACCACGTTGTCAGCCGGTTCAAAATTCTGGCCGCTCATTGTGCTGCGGCCGGCCCGGGGCCCGTCATGTACACCATGCGGTTGAGGGCCGGGGCTTCCCGCACGAGCGGGAGAGGAAGTTTCGTTACTCATGTATCCACCAAGTTGTTTGGGGTTGCAATCAGCGCAACGCTGTTGCAACAGACTAAGCGTGATGAGCAACACAGTCAATGGTTATTTTGTGGCTCGGCACATGGATCCCGGAAAGGTCAGCGTCTGACTTCCCGGCGGCGCGCAGCAGGAGAGAACATTGCGGTCTGTTGCATAGGATGAAATCATGTTGCGACAGTGGCGTGAGTCCAACACCCCAACTTGGACTGTGGACGAACGCAGCACACGAGGGATCTATTGACACCCTCCGTGGCGGCTGACATATTTCGAGTACGCGCTATGTGCACCGTGTTGTGTAATACGCAATAACGTCAGGTCGGCAACCAGCGGTTGGGGGCTCTCGGAGCTGCGGCATGAGAACCCTTTGAACCAGACGGGCCGGCTGGATTGCCCGGAGCGCCGTCGCCCAGGAGTCCCTGGACTCAGGAAAGGAACACCAGCTAATGGTTCACAGAGTCAAGGCGGTCATCGCCAAGGAAAAGAATGCCCCGGTATCGGTGGAGACCATCCTGGTCCCGGACCCCGGTCCGGGGGAGGCGCTGGTGGACATCCTCACGTGCGGGGTCTGCCACACCGACCTGCACTACAAGCAGGGCGGAATCACCGACGATTTCCCCATCCTTCTGGGCCACGAGGCCACCGGTGTGGTCAGCGCCGTGGGTCCGGGCGTCACAGAGGTGTCTCCCGGCGACCGCGTGATCCTGAACTGGCGCGCTGTCTGCGGTGAGTGCAGGGCATGTGCCAAGGGCCAGCCGCAGTACTGCTTCGACACGCACAACGCCACGCAGAAGATGACGCTCGAGGACGGCACGGAGCTCTCCCCGGCGCTGGGCATCGGCGCCTTCGCGGAAAAGACCCTGGTAGCCGCCGGGCAGTGCACCAAGATTGACGACGACACCGATGCCGCCGCCGTCGGCCTGCTCGGCTGCGGCGTGATGGCAGGCATCGGCGCGGCCATCAACACCGGCGAGGTCAAGCGCGGCGAGTCCGTGGCGGTGATCGGCTGCGGCGGGGTAGGCATCGCCGCGATCGCGGGTGCCAAGCTGGCCGGCGCCACCACCATCATCGCCGTGGACATCGACGCCAACAAGGTGGCCATGGCCACCTCCCTCGGGGCCACCCACGGCGTGGACTCCAGCACCGAAGACCCCATCGAGGCCATCCGGGCCCTCACGAACGGCAACGGAGCGGACGTGGTGATTGACGCCGTCGGCCGTCCTGAAACGTACAAGCAGGCGTTCTACTCCCGCGACCTCGCCGGCCGGGTGGTGCTGGTGGGCGTCCCGACGCCGGGCATGTTGCTTGAGCTGCCCCTCCTGGACGTCTTTGGCCGGGGCGGGTCGCTGAAGTCCTCCTGGTATGGCGACTGCCTGCCCTCCCGTGATTTCCCGATGCTGGTGGCGCACTACAAACAGGGCAACCTGGACCTGGACGCCTTCGTCACCGAGCGCATCACCATTGACCAGGTGGAGGAAGCCTTCGTCAAGATGCACGAGGGCAAAGTCCTGCGCTCGGTGGTTGAAATTCAGTCCCTGAAGGAGCTCTCATGAAAGTCACCATCGAAAACCTGGTCACCTCGGGCACTTTTGCGCTCGACGGCGGCACCTGGGACGTGGACAACAACGTCTGGATCGTGGGCAACGACGATGAATGCGTGATCATCGACTGCCCGCACGACGCCGCCGCAATCATCAGCCAGGTCCGGGGCCGGAAGGTCCTGGCCATCCTGCTGACCCACGCGCACAACGACCACATCGGCGCCGCGCGTGCCGTGGCCGAGGCCGTGCAAGCGCCCATCTACCTGCACCCGGGCGACCTGGTGCTCTGGGAGCAGGTCTACCCGGACCAGCAGCCAGACCACAGCATCAGTGACGGCGAGGTGTTCGCGGTGGGCGGCGCCAGCATGAAGGCCATCCACACGCCCGGCCACTCCCCCGGCTCCACGTGTTTCCTGCTGGAGCGCGAAGCAACGATCTTCACGGGAGATACGTTGTTCAACGGCGGTCCGGGCGCCACTGGCAGGTCCTTCAGCGACTACCCCACGATCCTCGCCTCCATCCGGGAACGCCTGCTCATCCTTCCGCCCGGGACTGTGGTCCGCACCGGCCATGGCGACAACACCACCATCGGGGCCGAACAGGAGACCCTGGCGCAGCTGGCCTAGTGAGACCAGCCCAGTAACACCCATGTGATCCAGTGAAAGCAGTCCAATGAAGGTCGGTTCAGTGAAGTTCGGCAAGCAGCCCGCCCCCGTTGAGGACATCAACGAGGACAACCTCGAAGTCCACAAGCCCAAAACGGAAGCGGCCGGAGTCAAGGCCGTCATGGTTGCCCTCGAACGCGCGGTGGCCCAGGCCGGGGTGACCCGGACGGCGCAGTCCCTGCTGCGGCTGAACCAGCAGGGCGGGTTCGACTGCCCCGGCTGTGCGTGGCCGGAATCGGCCACGAAGCGCAAAGCGGCCGAGTTCTGCGAGAACGGTGCCAAGGCGGTGGCTGAGGAGAACACCCTCCGCACGGTCGGTGCCGAGTTCTGGGCCACGCACTCCATCGCCGAACTCTCGGGGAAAACGGAGTACTGGCTCGGCAATCAGGGCCGGCTGAGCGAACCGGTGGTGATCCGCGAAGGGGAGACCCACTATTCGCCGATCTCCTGGGCCGAAGCGTTCGAACTGGTAGGCGAACACATTCGGGCCTCCACCCCGGACCGGTGCGTCTTCTACACCTCCGGCCGCACCGCGAACGAGACGGCGTTTATGTATCAGCTGTTCGCGCGGGCCCTGGGCACCAACAACCTGCCCGACTGTTCGAACATGTGCCACGAGTCCTCCGGCTCGGCGCTGAACCCGACCATCGGCATCGGCAAGGGCACCGTGTCCCTGGAGGACATCCACGACTCCGAGCTCATCTTCGTCGTGGGGCAGAACCCCGGCACCAACCACCCCCGGATGCTCTCAGCCCTGAAGGAATGCAAGGACAAGGGCGGCAAGGTGGTGGCCGTCAACCCGCTGCCGGAAGCCGGGCTGTTCAACTTCAAGGACCCTCAGACCGTCTCCGGCGTCGTCGGCGGCGGAACGCCGCTGGCCGATGAGTACCTGCAGATCAAGGTCGGCGGAGACCTGGCCCTGTTCCAGGCACTGGGCCACCTGCTCCTGGCGGCGGAGGAACGCAACCCGGGCACCGTCGTCGATCGTTCCTTTGTTGACGCGCAAACCGACGGGTTCGACGCCTACCGAGACGCCCGTGAGGAGCTGGACTGGGCCGAAACCGAAAAGGCCACCGGCCTGCCCCGGGAACAGATCGAAACCGTGGCCGGGATGCTGATCCGGTCCAAGGCCACGATCTTCTGCTGGGCCCTCGGCGTCACGCAGCAGCCGCACTCGGTGGACACCATCAAGGAAATGGTCAACGTCCTGCTCCTGCAGGGCAACTTCGGCAAGCCCGGCGCCGGGGCCTGCCCGGTCCGCGGGCACTCGAACGTCCAGGGCGACCGGACCATGGGCATCTGGGAAAAACCCAAGGACTGGCTCCTGGACGCCCTCGACACCGAGTTCGGGATCAACTCGCCCCGCCCCCACGGCTATGACGCCGTCGAAACCATGGAAGCCTTCGACCGCAACGACGTCGACGTCTTCGTCTCCATGGGCGGAAACTTCTCACTCGCCGGCTCCGACACGCAGGCGCTGGAAGCCGGTATGCAGCGGATCGGCCTGACCGTACACGTCTCCACCAAGCCGAACAGGTCCCACGTGGTCCACGGGCGCACGTCGCTGATCCTGCCCACCCTCGGCCGGACCGATAAGGACGACAAGCACCCCAAGGGCGCCCAGTTCCTGTCCGTGGAGGACTCCATGTCCGTGGTCCACTCCACCCAGGGCAGGCTGGCGCCCGTCTCCGAGCACCTGCTCGCCGAACCGGTAATCGTCGCGCGGATGGCCGAGGCGACCTTCGGGCCGGACCACCTCGTGGACTGGAAGGCCATGGCCGGGGACTACGACGTGGTCCGGGACCACATCTCCCGCGTCCTGCCCGGGTTCGAGGACTTCAACACCCGGGTCAGGACCAAAAACGGCTTTGTACTGCCCAACCCGCCACGGGACACCCGCTCGTTCAAGACCGACATCGGCCGGGGCCGCTTCACGGTCAGCCCGCTCGAATACCTCACCCCGCCCGACGGGCACCTGGTCCTCCAGACCATCCGCAGCCACGACCAGTACAACACCACCTTCTACGGCCTCGACGACCGGTACCGGGGGATTTCGGGCGGCCGCCGTGTGATCCTGGTCCACCCCGAAGACCTGGCAGAACTCGGCTTCCAGGACCGGGACCTCGTGGACGTCGTCAGCACCTTCCGCGGCCACGACCGGCAGGCGGACAAGTTCCGCCTGGTCGCCTACCCCACAGCCAAGGGCTGCGCCGCCGCATACTTCCCCGAAGCCAACGCCCTGGTCCACAAGGAAAACGTCGCCAGGGAATCCAACACCCCCGGCTTCAAGGCAATGTTCGTCCGCTTCGTGCCGCACGCCGGCGGCTGAGCCCGGGCCTGCTTGCCCAGGCCTGGGCAAGCAGGCCACTTCTTCAAACTGGCTCTAACTTTGCAGTCCAGTTTGCCGCTACGGTGAAAGGCATGCATATACCCCTGATCAAGATCGACGCCTTCGCCACCAAGCCCTTCGAGGGGAATCCAGCAGCCGTAATGCCTTTGGAGGGCTGGCTGGTTGACGGTGTCCTCCAGCAGTTGGCCGAGGAGAACAACCTCTCCGAGACGGCCTTTATCGTTGCCGCGATCCCGTACGAAGCCACGCCCTTCGACTCCTCGCAGCCCGCCTACCACCTCCGCTGGTTCACGCCGGCCATTGAAGTGGACCTCTGCGGGCACGCGACCCTGGCCACGGCGTCGTACCTCTTCACGGACGTTCACCCGGACGCCAAGCGGCTGCAATTCTGGAGCCGCAGCGGCTGGCTGTTTGTAGAGCGCGACGGTGACGGCTTCATCCTGGACTTCCCTTCCGAGGTCCCTGAACCCGTGGCCGTCGACCCCTCCGTATCAGAAGCCCTCGGGGTCCCGGCTCTCGAGGCCTTCCTGGCAACCGACCTCATCCATGTCGTCAAGGATGCCGAGACCGTGCGCACGCTGACCCCCGACTTTGTGGCGCTTGCGAAGCTGCCGGTGCGGGGCGTCGTCGTCACGGCGGAGGGTTATGGAACCGGCCACGACTTCGTCTCCCGGTTCTTCGGTGCCCGGGCAGGCATTGCCGAGGACCCGGTGACCGGCTCGGCGCACTCCCAGCTGGCACCGCTCTGGGCCGGCAGGCTGGGCAGCACGGTCCTGTCCGCCCGCCAACTTTCGGCGCGCGGCGGGACCGTGCTCTGCCGTGTGGAAGGTGAGCGCACCCTGCTCTCCGGCACGTGCGTGCGGTACCTCGAAGGCAGGGTGTGGCTGGCGGCCTAGCTTCGTGCCGCCCGGCGGCGGTTGAGCCTATCAAAACCCCGCCCACTAAATCGGCTCCTGCTTTCCCTCCGGGACGCCACGGTGAAGGATGCCACAGTCTCGAGCCGTGGGTGCAATTCGTCGCCGTCTTCCACGACGCCTGTCTGCCACCACAGTTTCAGCCCTTCCGGGACAATCTCCAGGCTGGCCAGGTTGTTGTTGAACCAGGGTCCCTCGACGCGTGTCCAACGGAACGGCGGGTCCGGCACACGCGCCGAGCGGGCCACCAGGCCCCCAATCGGCGCAGCCAGGCCGTAGGCCATGGCGGCCCCGAAGTATCTCATCAGCCGGGGAAGAGGGTTCCGGATCGGGGAACAGACTGCCTGCATGATCCGGCTGCCCGAGGAGCGTTTCACCTCCGCGACGTAGGAGAAGTGCACGTCCCCGGACAGGAACGTGACTGTCTCCGGTGACGGGCCGCGCTTGCCATCCGCGACCTCGGCGGTCATGACGGCCACCTCCTGGAAGCTTTTTTGGAAGGCGCCCCAGTGTTCCAGGTCCACCGCCTGGCGCAGCTTCTCGCCGACCCGGGCGGCGCGCTTCCCCCACGCGCCTTCCGAAACGGCCTCATTCCACGACTCGACGTGGTGCAGGCCCATCGGCAGCAGGAAAGGCAGCGACGTTGCCACCAGCACGTGGCGGAATCCGCCGCGCATCCGGCCGTCGAGCCAGGCCATCTCCTCATCATCAAGCAGGGCGCGGGCTTCCGGCACCAGGTTCCTGGCGGCTCGGGAGTCAACCACTATCAGCCGTGTGTCCCCGAAATCCCGGCAGAAGCTCCACCTGTAGGATTCCGGGTCCCGGTCTGCGCGTTCAGCGAAGCTGTCCAGTTCCGCGCTGAGGTCGAGCTCAGCCTCGCTCCGGTGCCGGGCGATCCGCTGCCAGATGGCATCGGTAAGCCGGTCCTGCGGCGACAGGTTGCCCAGGTGCTGGTAGACCCAGTAGGAGGACAGCCCCGAAACTATCCGCTCATGCCACCACGAGGTGGCTTCCATGCTCCTCTTCCAGCTCAGTGAAGCGTTCCAGTCGTCGCGGATGTCGTGGTCGTCGAAGATCATGGCGCTGGGCAGGGTGGACAGCAGCCACCTGTTCGCCGGGTCGGACCACGCGAGATTGTAGAGGTGCGCATACTCCTCGTAGTCCTTGAGCTCCTCACCAGGCGGTGCACTGATGTCGCGGCGGGCGCGGATGAACTGCTGCATCTGTTCGCTGGTCAGGTCGGCGTACACCTGGTCTCCGAGGAAGGCCACCAGGTCCGGCCACGGCAGGTCGCCGCCGGAGGCCATCGCCAGTGCGTAGGCGCGGAGCGAGTCGACGCCGTGCGTCCGGTTGCCGGACTCGTCGTGCGGGACACTGGTGCGGCAGGACCCGTAGGCCATGCGCAGCGGCTTGCCGGGCTTCAGCGTCGCGATCACCGGCGGCGGAAACCCGGTGCCCGGCTCAGGCCAGACCTGCACGCCGCCGATTTCCAAGGTGTAGGGAAGCACTGATCCTGGCTCAATTCCGTCCGCCTCCACCAGCGCGTAATGGTGGCCGTGCACCGCGAAAGTACGCGCCGCCCAGCTCTGCTGTCCGGCCCGGACGGTGACGCGGGAATCGCTCCGGGTCTCCACCCAGATGCTCGCCGAGGTCTCATCCACATACCGCATCATGGGACCAAGCACCAGGGAAGTCGTCATCACTAAGTTGTACCCGTTCCGGCCCGCGGCAACCATGGCTACGGCCAAAGAGCCGAGGAAACACCAGCGGCCTGCCTCCACGTTCGTTCAAGTGCTCAGCCGAGTCGAGGCGGGAACACACTGCTTTCGGGCACTCGTCAGACGGCGGCGTGGAGGAAACGCTCCAAGCCTTTCTCTCCCAGGGAGAGTGCATTGTGGACAAAGTCGGGGTGACCGCGGCCTTCACGCGATGCTAGGCGCCCGTCTGATGTCAGCACCGAGTTCAGCTCCGGTTTGGGTTCCGGTTTTTGTTCACCGGGGCCAGTGAGGTGGTTCCCAGTCCTGGTGTTCGCTCTTGTAGTGCCGGCCGGAGGGTGAAATCCAGCGGGGTGGCTCGTTTTTGGCTGCTGGGGTGGGTCTCCAGGCGCTGGTGTGTCTGAGCCGGTGGTGTCGGGGACATGACTGGCCCAAATTCGATACGCCGGTGGTTCCGCCCTGATGCCAGGCCACGACGTGGTCCGCTTCGTTGTCCAGGGACTGGTTGGAACATCCCGGGAAGGGCATCGGCCGTCCAGCATCCGCAGCCACCGCCGCATCGCTTTGCTGGGCCGGCAACTCTTGCGGCCGATCTCCAGCGAGGACCCGTCCCGCGGGTCAACCAGGACCCGGTAGAACGAGTCTGCTCCGTTGGCGACGAGGTCCCCAGCCATGGACGGTGGGATCGGGCCGTACCCGTCGAGCATGGCTGGTTCATCGGTGGCGCCGAGCAGGGAGAACACCAGCACCGTCACCAAGACCTCGGCCCGGGGCGTGGGGACTTTCCCGGGGTTCCCCGCGTCCCCACCGTGGCCAAGACTACGGCCGCCGCCGAGGAGTGCGGTGGCGAAGGTGTCGGAGCGGAGCTGGGTGAGGTTGCGGTTCTCGTCGGGGCCCTGCAGACCACGCGCGAGGGCGGTGGTGCGGTTCCAGATCGCTGCCGCCTGGTCGGCAGGCAAATACGCCGCGAGCCAGGCCATGCCGTCCTTGTCCGGCGTGTATTACACCCGCCGGTCCAGGACGCCTTTGGCGTGGCGCTTCTCGATGCTCTCCGTGTGGTGGCGTTCGCGCCAGATGCGGGCTTTGTGGCGGAACCGGGAGGCGGGCATTTCCCCGGCAGGGCAGCCACGGGTGGTGAGCTCGTGGGACTCGGACAGCAACACACTCGCCGCGCGCGGCCCGATTGTCAGGACGCACGCGATCTCCGCTGCCACCGATGCCTCCTGCGCCTGCGCTGACGCGGCGGGAGGTGCCATCGAGTGAATATTGTCCGTGTACTTCGCCGCAGCCTGGGCCTTCAACGCGGCAAACCGCGGCTCCGACCCGGCGGTCCAGGCAAGAATGTCCAGGCAAATATCCGCAAATGCCTTCGCCACCGCTCCGCTTCCCATGCATCAATCCTCGTGGGAGGGTCTGACATTCAAGCGACATGGTTGAGCCTGCCGGGTTTCGACAAGCTCAACCACCGAGCCCAGGCGGCAACCCCCGGGGTTTTTGCTCAGCCGCGCAGGCGCTCCATGCCGGGATCGAACAGCGGCTCGGCCGTGACGGTCGCGGCGATGCGCTTCCCGAAGTACTCAACCTCCACCGAGTCCCCAACAGAGACCGACGCCGGCAGCCAGGCGTACGCGATCGGCTTGCGCACCGAATAGCCGTACGCAGCGCTGGTGACGTACCCGGCAGGCTCGCCGTTGACGTACACGGGTTCCTTGCCCAGCACAACGGACGTGCCGTCGTCGACCGTCAGGCACCGCAGCGCCCGCGTGGCGGGCTGCTCTTTGCGTGCGGCCAGCGCCTCCCAACCCACGAAGCCCGTCTTGTCCTTGGCGATCGAGAAGCCCAGGCCGGACTCGTAGGGCTGGTGCTGCGACGTCATGTCCGCGCCCCACAGCCGGTAGCCCTTCTCGAGCCGCATGCTGTTGAACGCGCCGCGCCCGGCCGCGACGATGCCGTGCTCCTGCCCTGCCTCAAACAGAAGGTCCCACAGCTTCAGCCCGTACTCGGCAGTGGTGTACAGCTCCCAGCCAAGCTCACCGACATAGGAGAGCCGCATGGCCGTGACGGGGATGCCGCCCACGGAAATTTCCTTGGTCCGGAAGTACTTCAGGCCGTCGTTGCTGAGGTCGTCCGCGCTGATTTTCCCGATCACCTCGCGGGCCAGCGGTCCCCACAGCCCGATGCAGCACGTGCTGCCGGTGATGTCGGAGACGTGGACCCACTGGGCCGGATCCGCGGCTGACTGCCTCCTGGCTTCGACGCGCAGGTAGTCGAAGTCCACGTTGCTGTTTACACCCAGCTGGAACTGTTCCTCCGCGAGCCGGGCCACCGTCACGTCGCTGCGGATGCCGCCGTCGTCCGCCAGCAGCAGGCAGTACGTAACCGCACCCGGCTTCTTGGCGATATTGCCGGTGCTCAGGCGGTGCAGCAGCGCCTGGGCGCCCGGCCCGTTGACTTCCAGCCGCTTCAGCGGCGTCATGTCGTAAAGCCCGACGGCGGTGCGCGTCCTCCATGCTTCGGCCGCGGAGATGGGGGAATGGAACATCGCCGCCCACTCGTCCCGCTCCGGCGCCTGCCATTCCGCCGGCAGCTCCTCGAGCAGGCCGCGGTTGGCCTCGAACCAGTGCGGACGCTCCCAGCCGGCGGACTCCAGGAAGAACGCCCCGAGTTCCTTCTGCCGCGCGTTGAACGGGCTGACGCGCAGGTCCCGCGGAGATTCCTTGGGCTGCAGCGGGTGCAGGATGTCGTAGATTTCCACGAAGTTCTGCTGCGACGTTTCGCTGACGTACTGGTCGGACGTCTGGACCTTCTCGAAACGGTTGAGCTCGCAGCCGTGCAGGTCCGTGCGGGACTGGCCCTCGATCAGCAGCTCGGCCATCGCCCTGGCCACGCCGGCCGAGTGCGTAACCCAGACCGCCTCGGCAACAAAGAAGCCCCCGACGTCGGGCGACTCGCCCATGAGCGGTCCGCCGTCCGGGGTGAAGGAGAAAATGCCGTTGAAGCCGTCATTGATCTGGGTTGCGTGCAGGGCCGGCAGCAGGTCCTGGCAGTCCTCCCAGACGGGTGCGAAGTCTTCCAGCGTAAAGTCCAGGCGGGAAGGCATACGGTGATCGGACATCTCCTCCGCGCCAACGCGGGGCAGCTGGTCCATGTCCACGGGCATCGGCTTGTGTGCGTAGCTGCCGATGCCGATCCGGCTACCGTGCTCACGGAAGTACAGGTCGCGGTCCTGGTAACGCAGGATGGGCTTGCTGGCCCCGTTGGGAAGATCGTTGAGGCCGCGCAGCTCGTTCAGCGGCGTGGTCTTGACGTACTGGTGCGCCAGCGGCAGCAGCGGGACCTTCAGTCCCACCAGCTTGCCGAGTTCGCGGCCCCAGAAGCCGGCGCAGGACACCACGATGTCCGCCGGGATCACGCCGTCGGCTGTTTCGACGCCGGTGACTTTGCCGCCTGCCTGTTCGATCCCGGTCACGGCGGTGGAGCCGAGCAATGTCACGCCTGCCTGCCGTGCGCGGCTGATCAGCAGCTGGACCGCGCGGGCCGCGAGGGCCAGGCCGTCGCTCGGGACGTAAAGGCCGCCCAGGACGCGGCGCCCGTCGGCAAGTGCGCCGGTGTTCAGCAGCGGGTAGTGCTTCTCGCACTCGTCGGGGTCGATGATCCGGCCTTCGATACCCCAGGAGGTGGCGTAGCCGAGCTTGCGTTTGAGGTCCTGGAGCCGGGCCTCGGTGGTGGCAAGCTCAAGCCCGCCCACCTGGTTGAAGCAGGGCACTCCGTCGGCGCTGAGGGAGAGCAGCTTGTCCACCGTATAGCTGGCGAATTCCGTCATGGTCTTGGACGGGTTGGTCTGGAAGACGAGGCCGGGGGCGTGCGAGGTGGAACCGCCGGCCAGCTCCAGCGGCCCCTGTTCCACAACGGTGATGTTGGTCCAGCCGCGGGTGGCGAGTTCGTCCGCGAGGTTGGTGCCGACGATGCCGGCGCCGATGATGACAACGCGTGGTGATGCGCTCATAAGTGGTTCTCCTGTTTGGCTTGGAGGGTGTTCGCGTTAGCGGAATACGACGGTGCGGGTGTTGTTGAGCAGGACTCGGTGCTGGCAATGCCACTTCACGGCGCGGGACAGGGCCTGCGTTTCGGCGTCCCTACCCACGGTCACCAGGGCT
Source organism: Pseudarthrobacter sp. MDT1-22 (assembly GCF_054511035.1). Classification (NCBI taxonomy): domain Bacteria; kingdom Bacillati; phylum Actinomycetota; class Actinomycetes; order Micrococcales; family Micrococcaceae; genus Pseudarthrobacter; species Pseudarthrobacter sp. MDT1-22. The sequence goes on from NZ_JBTNDK010000013.1 coordinate 15,881, forward strand.
TCGGCATCCAGGCTGTGGTCCACCCGGAAGACCTCCTGCTCGATGATGGGGCCCTCGTCGAGGTCGGGCGTCACGTAGTGCGCCGTTGCCCCGACGAGCTTCACGCCGCGGTCGTAGGCCTGGTGATACGGCTTGGCACCCTTGAAGCCGGGCAGGAACGAATGGTGGATGTTGATGGCCCGGCCGCGCAGGCTGGTGCACAGGTCGTTGGACAGCACCTGCATGTAGCGGGCCAGGACCACCAGGTCCGCGTTGTACTCGGCCACGAGTTCCAGCAGCCGGGCCTCCGCTTCAGGTTTAGTGCCCGCCGTCACCGGGACATGGATGAACGTCAGCCCAGCCGATTCGGCCATGGCGCGCAGGTCCTCGTGGTTGGAAACCACGACGGCGATCTCCGCACCCAGGCTGCCCGCCTGCCAGCGGAAAATCAGGTCGTTCAGGCAGTGCCCGAACTTCGAGACCATCACCAGCAGCCGCTGCGGCCTGCCGTCGTGGATGCTGAAATCCATCCCGAATTCGTGGGCCGTCGGCGCGAACTCTGCGGTGAGGCTCTCCGCGGTGCTGGGGTTCCGCTGGTCGAGCCCGCCCAAACAAGGATCCGGGCGGGCCTGGTCACCGGCGCCGCCGGTGAAGGCCGTGCGCAGGTACAGGTTGCCGCTGACGTGGTCGTCGAACTGCTGGTGCTCCACGATGTCGAAGCCGCGGTCGGCCAGGAAGGCTGTCACGGCCCGGACGATGCCGGGCTGTTCGGGGCAGGACAGGGTGAGGACAAATTCGGCGCGGCGGGTTTTGGCGGCCGCCGTCGCAGCACCCGCAACGGCCGTGACGCTGCGCGGAGGGCGGCTTTCAATGATGGTGGTCACGAAGTTCTCCTAAAGTGCCGGTGTGGGCTTGGTGGCGTCGCCAGGACATGGGCTGTCGGCTGAACAGCGACCGCCGCACTCATGCCTGGTCACCAGGTCGAACTGGACTCCCCCATGCTGGTCTACGCCCTCGCGGATGGCACGTTCTACCACTGAGTCCGCCAGCCGGCGCCTGAGGGACATTGGGTCCCGGCGCAGGTCCTTGACGAGGGCGAAGCACAGCAGCAGCATGACCAGAACGAACGGCAGCGCCGCCACAATGGTGATGCGTTGTAGACCGGACAGTGCTTCCGAGGGCTCGTCGCCGCCGGCCAGCAGCATGACCGCCGCCACGGCACCGGTGAGGAGGCCCCAGAAAATCACGAGGCCTCGTTTCGGATCGGAGGACCCATTGGAGCTCAGTGACCCCATGATGATCGACGCCGAGTCGGCTCCGGTGATGAAGAAAATGGCCACCAGGACCATGGCCAGGATAATGACCGCCGTGGTCAGCCAGGCAGGCATGGACATGTTCTTTACCAGGTCGAAGAGGGCGCCGTCGAAGGATATGGAAGGCGTTCCGTTAGCCATGGACACCAGGCCGGGCGTGCCCGCCTTGTCCGCTTCCTGCTGGACATGGAAGGCGGTTCCGCCAAAGATTCCGAACCAGATGACGCTGACGATGCTGGGGACCAGCAGGACGCCGGTAACGAACTGGCGGATCGTTCGACCCCGGCTGATCCGGGCGATGAACATGCCGACAAAAGGCGTCCAGGATACCCACCAAGCCCAGTAGAAGATGGTCCAGCCGGACATCCACTTGCGCAACGCCTCGTCACCGACGGCCTCCGTGCGGGAGGACATTTCGGCCAGATCTCTGGCGTAGTCTCCTACTGCGGCGGGGATGAGGTTGAGGATGAACAGGGTTGGCCCGGCGATGAAGACGATGAGCGCCAGGATCACGGCCAGGACCATGTTGATGTTGGACAGCCACTGGATGCCGCGGCTGATGCCGGAGACAGCCGAGGCAACGAAACAGGCCGTCAGGATGGCGACGATAGCCACCAGGACGGGGGTGCCGATTTCGCCGATCCAGCCGTTCGATGTCAGGCCGCTGCCGATCTGCAGTGCACCTAGGCCGAGGGAAGCGGCCGTGCCGAAGAGCGTGGCAAAGATCGCGAGGATGTTGATGAACTTCCCCACAGGCCCTTCCACAGTCCTGATGCCGAACAGCGAAGTAAACGCTGCGGAGATCAGCTGCCTGCGGCCCAGGCGGTAGGTGCCGTAGGCCATGGCAATTCCCACGACGGCGTACATGGCCCAAGGATGGAGGGTCCAGTGAAAGATGGAGGTGGCCATGGCCGTCTGGATGGCTGCGGGAGTACTCCCGTCCACGGTTCCGGGCGGCGGGGAGATGTAGTGGTAGAGCGGCTCCGCTACGCCGTAGAACATCAGGCCGATGCCCATGCCTGCCGCGAACATCATGGAGACCCAGGAGACTGTCTTGAACTCGGGTTTTTCGCCATCCTTGCCCAGTGGGATGTTGCCCCATTTACCAAGGGCCAGCCAGAGGACGAAGACAACAAACAATGATGCCAGGACCATAAAGAGCCAGCCGGTGTACTCCATGACCCAGTTCAGGGCAAGTGTTGAGGTGGCGGACAGGCTATCCCGCCCGAGGAAGCCCCAGGCCACGAACGCCAGGGCGAGGGCGCCGGTGATGCCGAAGGTGGCCTTGTCGAGGGTGAGCTTACGGTTCCGGCGGTTTGTCACCGCCTGTTCGGACCGGGCCTGGCGGAGTTCGTGCATGATCTGCTCGGTGTCCTCGGCCTCGGCGAGCTGATCCTGGACAGTTATCGGAAGGGAGTCTGTGTCAACGCTGATTTCGTTGACCGCGCGGGTGTCGCTGTTCAAAGCCATGAGCAAGTCCTTTTGTTCGGATGCATGGGCTGGTGCTAGACGTGGCCGTCCACTGTCAGGCCGGGGGGAAGGTTGGGGACCTCCGTGGATTCGGTGATCATGATGTCGCCGTCGATCACTGTTACTTCGTGGGAGCGCACCGGCAGCTTGGCCGGCGGCGCGTCGACGCTCCCCGTGCGCAGGTTGAACCTGGAGGCGTGCAGCGGGCATTCCACCCAGCAGTCCTCCACCCAGCCGTCCGCCAGCGAGGCGTCCTGGTGGGTGCACGTGTCGTCGATGGCAAAGAGCTCGCCTTCCTCGGTGTGGAAGACGGCGATAGGCGGCGACGTATTGAGCCGCAGCGCTTCCCCGGGAGCCAATTCACTGAGCGGGCATGCCTTGTGCATGGGTGGACCTCTTATTTCTTCGGGGACCCTTGTGTCTGCCGCGATGGCCGCTAAGTTCCGCATTGAACAACAGCAATCGCAATAAGCAACAGAGTGCTCCAGCTCACAGCGCTTGTCAAGGGTTTTCTCTTCTGTTGCGGGCTCCCGACTTCCTGACATTCCACCCTTGACAGCGACCGTGGCATAGATCACGCTGTTGCATATAGCGATTGTTGTTGCGTAAGAAGCAATTGAAAGAGGCTGTATTGATGCAGACGCTTGCGATTATCGGAGCCTCCCTGGCGGGCCTTTCCGCCGCCCGGGCGGCCCGCGCCCAAGGCTTTACCGGACGGCTGGTCATCATCGGCGATGAACCCCACCGGCCGTACGACCGCCCGCCCCTGTCCAAGGACTTCCTGCTCGGCGCGATCTCGGCAGACGACCTCTTCCTGGAGACCGACGCCGACGAGCTGGCGGCCGAGTGGGTGCTGGGTGCCGAGGCCGTTTCCCTGGATGCGTCGTCCCGGACCATCCACCTTAAGGACGGCCGCACCATACAGTCGGACGGCATCGTGATCGCGACGGGCGCCAGGGCGCGGCGACTGCCCACGCTGGCCGGTCTCAGCAATGTCTTTACGCTCCGCACGCTCGCGGACGCACAGAGCCTTGCCCCCGAGCTGGTGCCCGGAAGCAGGATGGCCGTGATCGGTGCCGGCTTCATCGGCGCCGAAGTTGCCGCAGCCGCCGCGTCGCGGGGCATGGAAGTGACCATGATCGACACCAAGCCCGTGCCGTTCGCCGCGCAGCTCGGAACCGAGATGGGCGGCGTGGTTGCCGGCCTGCACGCCGTCAACGGAGTGGAGCTCATTTCCTCTGCCGTGATCGAGGACTTCTACAGCGGCGAAGGCAACGTCACCGGAATCCGACTGGCCGGAGGACGCTACGTGGCCGCCGACGTCGTCGTGGTTGGCATTGGAGCCGAGCCCAACACCGGCTGGCTGGAGGGCTCCGGCCTGGAGCTGCGCGGCGGCGTGCTGTGCGACGCCATGGGACGGACCGGCATGCCGGGAATCGTGGCCGTGGGCGACTGCGCCGCCTGGTTCGACCAGGCAACGGGCACGCACCGCCGGATTGAACACTGGACCGGCGCCCTGGAGCGTGCCGCCATCGCCGTCGAAGCACTCCTGGATGCCGACGCCGCGCCCCGCCCGGCCAAGCCGCACTATTTCTGGTCCGACCAGTACGGCGTGAAGCTGCAGTTCGCCGGCCGTTCCGCCGGCTACGACCGGGTGGAGATCGAAGTGGGCGACGTCAACGCGCACTGCTGCCTCGCCGTCTACTACCGCGATGATGTCGCTGTGGCGGTCCTCGGCATGAACCAGCCGCGGCTGTTTACCAAGTGGCGACGGAGCCTCGCGGCACCTGCCGCGGCACCCGGCGTGGCAGCACCCGTCCGGCTGGACGTTCCCGGACTCGTGGGGGCCGCCGTCGTGTCCTGAAAACCCTGCTCCGCCGCTACAAACCTGAAACCCCGCGTTATGGCCTGTGTTGTTAGTTGATCTTTGTTCGTTAGGAGGACAAATTGTCTGTTGAGGTAAGTGCCCCGAGTCTGATCCCCACCCTTCCCGGCCACACGTATGTGGATGAGGGCGTGTTCCGCGCAGAGCAGGAGCGGATCTTCGAGCAGATGTGGTTCTGTGCCATCCGCTCGGCCGACCTGGACAAGCCGGGCGCCTGGCGGACCGTCCAGATCGGGCGGGAAAGCGTGCTGATCAGCCGCACCCGCAAGGGCGGGATCCGCGCCTTCTACAACATCTGCCGGCACCGCGGCGTCAAGCTGTGCATGGAGGAGCAGGGTGAAGCGGCGCGCTCATTCCAGTGCCCGTACCACGCCTGGACCTACGATTTCGAGGGCAAGCTCATCGCGGCGCCCAACCTGACCAAGATGCCGGATATCGACCGCGACGAGTACGGCCTGGTGAAGGTCCACATCCGCGAATACCTGGGCTACGTCTGGGTGTGCCTGGCGGACGAGCCGCCGTCTTTCGAAGTGGACGTAATGGGCGCCATCGAGGAGCGGCTCGGCGACCTGAAGGCGATCGAGGGCTATGATGTGGCCAACCTCAGCCTGGGCCGCCGCATCCGCTACGACGTGAAGGCGAACTGGAAGCTCATCATTGAGAACTTCATGGAGTGCTACCACTGCGCCACCATCCACCCGGAACTGACGGAGGTCCTGCCGGAGTTCGCGGACGGCCTGGCTGCGCAGTACTTCGTGGGGCACGGCGCGGAGTTCGGTGAGGACGTCAAGGGCTTCACCATCGATGGCTCCGAGGGGCTCGACCTGATTCCGGGAATCGAGGAGGGCCAGGACCGCCGCTACTACGCCATCACCATCAAGCCCACGGTGTTTGTGAACCTGGTCCCGGACCACGTGATCATCCACCGCATGTTCCCCATGGCCGCGGACCACACCATCGTGGAATGCGACTGGCTGTACCTGCCCAGTGTCGTGGAGAGCGGCAAGGACGTCAGCGCCTCGGTGGAACTGTTCCACCGTGTCAACCAGCAGGACTTCGACGCCTGCGAGCGCTGCCAGCCGGCCATGGGCTCGAAGGTCTACGCCAAGGGCGGCGTCCTGGTGCCGAGCGAGCACCACATCGGAGCGTTCCACGACTGGGTACAGGGGAAGGTTGGGGACGTCGTCCCGCGCGCCTAAGCGAAGCGCCGGGTTGCGGCCCTTCGCCGTCGCTTAGCGCGGAGTACCGCAGCCCGGCTAGAGGCTAGATCACCGGGTCCCGGTGTAGCCCATCTTGGCGCTGATCTGTAGCCCCGCCTGCTTCAGTGCCTCGATGAGTCCGGGCGCCGTTTCCGGATCAAAGCGGAAGGCCGGCCCGGAGATGCTGACTGCACCGATGACCGCCCCCATATGGTTCAACACGGGCACTGACATCGAGTTGAGCCCGATTTCGAATTCCTCCCGCACCACGCCATAGCCGTCACGGGCGACGTCGAGCAGCTGGGTTTCGAGCTCTTTCCGGTTGGTGATGGTCCGCGGAGTCCGGGCCGGCAGCCCGGTCTCCTTCAGGACGCGGTCCCGCTCGTCCGCGGGCAGCGCCGCCAGCAGGACTTTGCCGCTCGACGTCGCGTGCAGCGGTGTCAGGCTGCCCACCCAGTCATACGTTGCCAGCGTTGACGGCCCCATGGCCTGGTCCACGTTGACGGCGTAGTTGGAGCGCAGGACCGCGAGGTTCACCGTCTCCTTGAATTCGTCCGCCAGGCCTTCCAGCACTGGCCGGGCTTCGCGGACCAGGCTGAGCCGGCCGGGGATGGAGCTTGCCAGCCGGAGTATGCCGAAGCCCAGCTGGTACTTTCCCCGCTCGCTGTTCTGGTGGACCATTTCCCGGCTTACCAACGAACCCAGCAGCCGGGAGACAGTGGATTTGTGGATGCCCATCTCTTCGGCGATGTCGCTCACGCCGGCGTGGCCGTCGCGGGCCAGGATCTCCAGGACCGCTAGGGCCCGGTCCACGGACTGGACGCCGCCGTGCTGGCCTGAGTCCGCATCGGCGTCGGGATCTCGGTCATTGTTGGATGCCATGGTCCATACTCTCAAGTAGTTTGCGGCTTGGCGAAATCAGCGCAGGCCGTTGCTGTGGGCCATCGCGATGGCTTCGGTGCGGGACGAGGCGCCCACCTTCCGGTATATGTTGCGGAGGTGGAACTTCACCGTGTTTTCGCTGATGTGCAGTTTCGCGGCGATGGCACGGTTCCGCTGGCCTGATGCCAGCAGCTGAAGGACCTCCAGTTCGCGGTTCCCGAGCTTCCAGTCGGAGACGTCGGCCAGCTGCCTCGCCGGCGGGTCGAGCGGGATGGACACGGCGACGTCGGCGCCCCAGCCGGGCATCACGTCCACCGACATGGTGCCGTCCAGGGCTTCGACGCGCCGGGTTAGGCGGGCCATGGAAGGCGTCGCCGCGGACAGTTCGCCGGGACCGTCGTCGCGGACGTTGACCAGGAGGTTCTCGCCGTCGCAATCCCACTGCGTGCGGATCCGGCGGACTCCGGCCTGGTCCATCATGGCCAGGACCAGCCCGCGGACGATCGCCCTGGCAGCATGGGCCACTTCGCCGGGCAGGGCGCGGCCGTTGACGGGAGGCTCGATGAACTGGACGTCGATGCCGCTGAAGTTCACCAGTGGCTTGAGGTCCTCGCGGAGACGCTGGAACGCGGTGGCGACGGGTTCCTCCACGAGTTCCGTGGTGCGGTCGCTGAGCGTGCGTAGCGCTACGAGTGCCCGCGCGGCGACGTCGGTGGCGGACTTCCGCGCCAAGTCGTCACTCAGCGCAGGCGATCTCAGCGCGGCAAGCACGGTTTCCAAGGTGGTGGAGTGGCGGTCCACCAGTTCGGCGGTCACCCTTAAGCGTTCGGCCGACGCCGCGCGGGATTCAATCAGGTACGACGGCGGCGCATCGGCCACCTTTTCACGGATCCGCTCGGCGGCCAGGGTCCAGAGATAGCGGACGAGCCGCTCTGCCTCCTGGCCGGCGGGGTCCGGTACGGGCTGCGGATCGGCGAGGACGAGCAGCGCGTTGCTGGGTGAGGACAGGGCAAGGACAGGACGCACCTCCCCGCCGATCAGCGCCTCTCCGCTCCAGGACTCGCCGTTCGGGCATTCTCGGACCAGTAGCGCCCGGATGTGGTCCAGTTCGGCGATGGAAACCCTGCTGATGATGGCTTCGTCGCCGGCCTTCTTCTGGGGCCGTCCAGTGCAGTCCTCGGTGAAGATGACTAGGGCGCTGCTACCGAGATAGGGAAGGGTGGCCTCCCGCAGCCGCTGCGCGATGGTGGCCAGCGGGGCGGCGGACAGCGCGGTGATGGCTTCGAGCAGGACTCCATAAGACGTATCCACCTGCCCAGTTTACGGGTGCACTGGACGCCGCCTACCCGTTTGGGTGGGCAGGACTGTCCGATGATGGCGTTGGCCCAACTCAACGGACGGGACAGGATGGAGGAGTCGCAAACGAAGGAGGCTGCCGCCAATGAGTGTCACCGCAGAAACCAGTCCAGCCGGCCTGACCGGAACGTCCAAGGCTTTTGACCGGAACCGGGCTCTGGTCCTGGGCGAGATCAGTGCAGTGTCAGGGCGCGTTGACCCGGCGCAGGTCGCAGCCCTCGTCACCGAGCTGAGGCTGGCCGACAGGATCTTCGTGACCGGCGCCGGACGCAGCGGCCTTGTCCTGAAGATGGCGGCCATGCGGCTCATGCATCTCGGCCTGACGGTGCACGTCGTCGGTGAGACCACGGCACCCGCCATCCGCACCGGCGACCTGCTGCTGGCAGCTTCCGGCTCCGGAAGCACCGCAAGCGTTGTCACGGCGGCGGAAACCGCGGCCGCGCGAGGTGCCCGGGTGGCTGCCTACACCACAAGCTCCGGTTCCCCGCTCGCGGCCGTTGCTATCGCCGTCGTACTTATCCCCGCCGCCCAAAAGACTGACCACGGCTCGGCGGTGTCCCGGCAATATTCGGGCAGCCTCTTTGAGCAGGTGCTGTTCACCACCACCGAGGCGGTGTTCCAAAGCCTCTGGGACGAGGATGCTGCGTCACCGGAAGACCTCTGGCAGCGCCACGCGAACCTCGAATAGCCCGCACCGGCCCACCTTTCTCCACCGAAATCCGTCCCCACCCGAAAGAAGAACCCACATGAAACTGCAAGTAGCCATGGACGTCCTGACCGTCGAAGCCGCCCTCGACCTCGCCGGCAAGGTTGCCGAATACGTTGACATCATTGAGCTCGGAACGCCGCTGGTGAAGAACGCCGGACTGTCCGCCGTTACCGCCGTCAAGACCGCCCACCCGGACAAGATCGTCTTCGCCGACCTTAAGACCATGGACGCCGGCGAACTCGAGGCTGACATCGCGTTCAGCGCGGGTGCAGACCTGGTGTCAGTCCTCGGCGGCGCCGACGATTCCACCATCGCCGGCGCGGTCAAGGCAGCGAAGGCCCACAACAAGGGCATCGTTGTGGACCTGATCGGCGTGGCGGACAAGGTGACCCGCGCCAGGGAAGCCCGCGCCCTCGGAGCCAAGTTCATCGAGTTCCACGCCGGACTGGACGAGCAGGCCAAACCGGGCTACAACCTGGACGTGCTCCTCCGCGCCGGGGAGGAAGCGCGCGTGCCGTTCTCCGTGGCCGGCGGAGTGAACATCTCCACTATCGAAGCCGTGCAGCGCGCCGGGGCGGATGTAGCCGTCGTCGGCGGGTCCATCTACAGCGCCGACGACCCCGCCCTGGCAGCGAAGGAGCTGCGCGCCGCCATCATCTAGCCCTCCAGAACGCTCTCTCACTTAACGCAGGAATTTAGGGAACGCTCTCTCAACCGGTGAGAGAGGGATTCGGTCTTGTGTGCAGAAAGTGAGAGAGCGTTCCGGTTCGGCTTAGAGCACCTTGCGGATGGTTTCCTCAAAGCTGGTGACGTGGTGCAGGGCCAGTTCGCCGGCCTTGTCGGCGTCCCCCGCGGCCACCGCCTTGAGCAGCTCCACATGCTCGGTGATGTGGCCACTAACCGAGGGCACCTTGTCCAGGACCAGGCACCAGATGCGCGTGGCCAGGTTGTCGTAGCGGATCAGCGTGTCTTCCAGGTGCGGGTTGGCGGCCGCCTTATAGATCAGCCGGTGCACGGTCAGGTCGTAGCGCATCAGGTCCCGGGACTCCCCCGGGCTGGGATCCAGCTCCGCGATGGCATCGGCCGCCTGCAGCAGTTCACGGCGCATGGACTCGCTTGCCCTTTTGGCCGCCCGCCGCGCGGCCAGCGGCTCCAGCAGCTCCCGGATCTCCGAGACGTCGGCGAGCTCCGTGAAGTCCACATTGGTGGCAAAGGTCCCGCGGCGCGGATAGGAAACCACCAGATGGTCTACCTCAAGCCGCTTGATCGCCTCACGCACGGGAGTGCGGCCGAAACCGAGCTCGGCCGCCAGCTGCCCGTCGTTGATGGGCTCACCCGGCCGGATCTCCAGCATGATCAGCTTGTCGCGCAGCTGCCGGTAGGCGGCCTCTGCCTGCGATGGCGCTTCGCCCTCCGCGGGGGGCAAGGCAAGAAGTGCATTCAAGGCGCCACTCCGTTCTTCACTTTTCAGGCTCCGACTTACAAGCGGAAGCTCCATGCCACTTTGGTTCCAGCTATTGACTCTGCTGTGATCCCAATCATACCATTGACCTCACACTGATATATCAGTCATAACAACAGTGGTATTTCAAAGGAGCAACCGTGGTTGAGCAGTTGAACGAGCGACTTTCCGCAGTCGATCCCGAGGTCCAGCAGGCCATTAACAATGAGCTGGTCCGCCAGCAGTCAACACTGGAAATGATCGCCTCGGAGAATTTCGCCCCGTCCGCCGTTATGGAGGCGCAGGGCTCCGTCCTGACGAACAAGTACGCCGAGGGCTACCCGGGCAAGCGCTACTACGGGGGCTGCGAGCACGTGGACGTCATCGAGCAGCTCGCCATCGACCGCGTCAAGGACCTGTTCGGCGCCGAATTCGCCAACGTCCAGCCGCACTCCGGCGCCCAGGCCAATGCCGCCGCCATGTTCGCCCTGCTGAACCCGGGCGACACCATCATGGGCCTGAGCCTGGCCCACGGCGGCCACCTCACCCACGGCATGAAGATCAATTTCTCCGGCAAGCTCTACAACGTGGTCCCCTACCACGTGCGTGAATCGGACCTCCGGATCGATATGGCCGAGGTCGAGGCGCTGGCCCTGGAACACCGCCCGAAGCTGATCGTCGCCGGCTGGTCCGCCTACTCCCGCCAGCTCGACTTCGCCGAGTTCCGCCGGATCGCCGACCTCGTGGACGCCTACCTCATGGTGGACATGGCGCACTTCGCCGGCCTCGTCGCCGCAGGGCTGCATCCCAACCCGGTCCCCTACGCCGACGTGGTCACCACCACCACACACAAGACCCTCGGCGGCCCGCGCGGCGGAGTCATCCTCGCCAAGGAACAGTACGCCCGCAAGATCAACAGCGCCGTGTTCCCCGGCCAGCAGGGCGGCCCGCTGGAGCACGTCATCGCCGCCAAGGCCGTGGCTTTCAAACTCGCCGGCACCCCCGAATTCAAGGAACGCCAGGAACGCGTCCTGCAAGGATCCAAGCTGCTGGCCGAACGGCTCCTCCGCGACGACGTCGCCGCGGCCGGCATCTCCGTGGTCAACGGCGGCACCGACGTGCACCTGGTCCTGGTGGACCTCCGCCACTCGGAACTGGACGGCCAGCAGGCCGAAGACGCGCTGCACCGGATCGGCATTACGGTGAACCGCAACGCTGTACCGTTCGATCCCCGCCCGCCGATGGTGTCCTCGGGACTCCGCATCGGCACGCCGGCCCTCGCCACCCGGGGCTTCGGCGCCGTGGAGTTCGCCGAAGTTGCGGACATCATCGCGACGGCGCTCATCGCCGCCGTCACTGGCACTGCCAACAACGACGCCGGGGACGGCACCTCCGGCGGTGCGCGCCTCAGCGACGACGCCGCCGTCGTACTCCGAGCCCGGGTCACCGCCCTGGCCGGCCAGTTCCCGCTTTACGAGCATCTTTCCCAGGACGGCAGCGGCGCCGAGATCGCCGCCTTCACCGAACTCGATACAGACCTGATTGGAGCAGCCCAGTGAGCAACCAACAGCTCCCGGAACACCCGGATTTCCTCTGGCGGAACCCGGAGCCCAAGTCCTCCTACGACGCCGTGATTGTGGGCGGCGGCGGGCACGGCCTGGCTACCGCCTACTTCCTGGCCAAGAACCACGGGATGACCAACATCGCCGTCCTGGAAAAGGGCTGGCTGGCCGGCGGCAACATGGCCCGGAACACCACCATCATCCGTTCCAACTACCTCTGGGACGAGAGCGCGGCCATCTACGAGCACGCCCTCAAGCTCTGGGAAATCCTGCCGGAGGAGCTCGAATACGACTTCCTGTTCAGCCAGCGCGGCGTGATGAACCTCGCCCACACCCTGGGTGACGTCCGCGAAAGCATCCGACGTGTCGGTGCGAACAAGCTCAACGGCGTGGACGCTGAATGGCTGGATCCGCAGCAGGTCAAGGAACTCTGCCCCATCCTGAACATCAACGACAACATCCGCTACCCCGTCATGGGAGCCACGTACCAGCCGCGTGCGGGCATCGCCAAGCACGACCACGTGGCCTGGGCCTTCGCCCGCAAGTGCGACGAGCTCGGCGTGGACATCATCCAGAACTGCGAAGTCACCGGCTTCGTCAAGGACGGCAACCGCGTGGTGGGCGTAAAAACCAACCAGGGCACCATCAACACCGAAAAAGTGGGCCTCTGCGCCGCCGGGCACAGCTCGGTCCTGGCGGAAATGGCCGGCTTCCGGCTCCCCATCCAGTCCCACCCGCTCCAGGCACTCGTCTCCGAACTGCACGAACCCGTCCACCCCACCGTGGTCATGTCCAACCACGTGCACGTCTACGTCTCCCAGGCCCACAAGGGCGAACTCGTCATGGGAGCCGGCGTGGACTCCTACAACGGCTACGGCCAGCGCGGCTCCTTCCATGTGATCGAGCACCAGATGGCTGCCGCCGTCGAACTCTTCCCCATCTTTGCCCGGGCGCACGTGCTCCGGACGTGGGGCGGCATCGTGGACACCACCCTGGACGCCTCCCCCATCGTTGGCACCACGCCGGTGGAGAACATGTTCGTGAACTGCGGCTGGGGCACCGGCGGCTTCAAGGGCACCCCGGCCGCCGGGCTCACATTCGCGCACACCATCGCCACCGGAACCCCGCACAAGCTGAACAAGCCGTTTGCGCTGGAACGCTTCGAAACCGGCGCCCTGATCGACGAACACGGCGCTGCCGCCGTCGCCCACTAGCCGCCGTCCCCTAGAAAGAAGACGCACATGCTGCTTATCCCATGCCCCAACTGCGGCTCCCGCGACGAGACCGAGTTCCACTACGGCGGCCAGGCCCACGTGGCCTACCCGGAAAACCCCGCCGGGCTGAACGACCGCGAATGGGCCGAGTACCTGTTCTACCGGGACAACACCAAGGGCGCCTTCGCCGAGCGCTGGCTGCACAGCACCGGCTGCCGCCAGTGGTTCAACATGCTCCGCGACACCGTCACCTACGACATCCAGGCCGTCTACCCGATGGGCACTCCCCGGCCCGCAACCGCCAAAACGAACGCCACCGACGCCGGCACTGCCAGCACCGCCGCTGACAGCACCACCACCGGAAACGCCGCGCCCAGCACCTCTTCAACCAGCATCACCGCCTCCAGCACCACCGCCCCGGAAGGAGCATCCAAGTGACTTCCCAGAACGCCCGCCTCGCCGCCGGCGGACGCATCGACCGCACCATCTCCTGGCGCTTCACCGTGGACGGCGAGGAATTCACCGGACACCCCGGTGACACACTCGCCTCCGCGCTGCTCGCCAACGGCCGGATCGCCGCCGGAAACTCGCTCTACGAGGACCGGCCCCGCGGCATCATGTCCGCCGGGGTGGAGGAAGCCAACGCGCTGGTCAGGATCGAACCCCGCTTCCCCGGCCACGTGGCAGAGTCCATGCTCCCCGCCACCACCGTCACGCTGGTGGACGGCCTCACAGCAGGCATGCTCAACGGCCTGGGCCGTCTGGACCCTGAGGAAGACCGCGCCGAATACGACAAGAAGTACGTGCACACCGACGTCCTGGTGATCGGCGGCGGCCCCGCCGGCCTCGCCGCGGCCCGTGAAGCGGTCCGCACCGGTGCCCGCGTGATGCTTATGGACGACCAGCCCGAACTGGGCGGATCGCTCCTGTCCGGATCCACTGCGCCCGGACGGGCCGAGACCATCGAAGGCAAGCCCGCCCTGGAATGGGTGGCTGATGTGGAAGCCGAACTCATTTCCGGAGCCGAAAGCACAGTCCTGAACCGCACCACGGCCTTCGGCGCCTACGATGCCAACTACGTCATCGCGGTCCAGAACCGCACCGACCACCTGTCCAGCCCGGCCGCCCCCGGCGTCTCCCGGCAGCGGATTTGGCACGTGCGTGCTAATCAGGTGGTGTTGGCTCCCGGCGCCCACGAACGGCCCCTGGTCTTCGAGAACAACGACCGCCCCGGCATCATGCTCGCCTCGGCTGTCCGCAGCTACCTCAACCGCTACGCCGTGGCCGCCGGGCAGCGCGTGGTCATCAGCACCACCAACGACAGCGCCTACGCCCTCGCCGCGGACCTGCGCGCCGCCGGCGTCAAGGTGGCGGCCGTCGTCGACGCCCGTCCCGCCCTCACTGAAGTGGCAGCTGCCGCCGTCGAAGCCGGCACCCGAGTGCTGATCGGCAGCGCGGTGGCCAACACCGCCGCGAACGGCACCGGCCGGCTAAACGCCGTCACCGTCCGCAGCATTAACGACGACGGCGAGCTCACCTCGGGCGTCGAAGAGATCGCCTGCGACCTGCTGGCAGTCTCCGGCGGCTGGAGCCCGCTGGTCCACCTCCACTCGCAGCGGCAGGGCAAGCTGCGCTGGGACGAGGACCTGGCGGCGTTCGTGCCGAGCACCGTGGTGCCGAACCAGCAGTCCGTTGGCTCCGGCCGCGGCAGCTTTGAACTCGAGGACTGCGTGGCCGAGGGCATCTCCGCCGGCGCCGCAGCTGCCATTGCTGCGGGCTTCCAGTCCGACACAAAACCGGCCGTCCTCGGCGGGCCGAAGGCCTCCGGCCCGACCCGCCAGCTCTGGCTGGTCCCCGGCCAGGCAGGCACCCCGGATGACTGGCACCACCACTTTGTGGACTTCCAGCGCGACCAGTCCGTGGCCGACGTCCTGCGCTCCACCGGCGCCGGAATGCGGTCCGTGGAACACATCAAGCGCTACACCTCCATCAGCACCGCCAACGACCAGGGCAAGACCTCCGGCGTCAACGCGATCGGCGTCATCGCCGCCGCTCTCCGCACCGCCGGCGAAGCATCCCGGGGCATCGGCGACATCGGCACCACCACCTACCGGGCACCGTTCACCCCGGTGGCGTTCGCAGCCCTCGCCGGACGCCAGCGCGGCGAGCTGTTCGACCCCGCCCGCGTCACGTCCATCAACCCCTGGCACGTCGCGCAAGGTGCCCTGTTCGAGGACGTCGGGCAGTGGAAGCGGCCCTGGTACTACCCGCAGGCCGGGGAGGACATGGATGCTGCCGTGCTCCGCGAGTGCGCGGCTGTCCGCGAATCCGTGGGCTTTATGGACGCCACCACCCTGGGCAAGATCGAAATCCGTGGCAAGGACGCCGGCGAGTTCCTCAACCGGATCTACACCAACGCCTTCAAGAAGCTCGCCCCGGGTTCCGCCCGCTACGGCGTGATGTGCATGGCGGACGGCATGATTTTCGACGACGGCGTGACCCTGCGCCTCGACGATGACCGGTACTTCATGACCACCACCACCGGCGGTGCCGCGAAGGTGCTGGACTGGCTGGAGGAATGGCTGCAGACCGAATGGCCTGAGCTGGACGTGCACTGCACCTCGGTGACCGAACAGTGGACCACCATTGCCGTCGTCGGGCCTAAATCCCGGGCGGTGCTCGCCAAACTGGCGCCGGACCTGGCAGCGGGCGGCGGGCTGGAAGCGGAAGCCTTCCCGTTCATGACGTTCCGCGAAACCACCCTCGCCTCCGGCGTGCAGGCGCGGGTCTGCCGGATTTCCTTCTCCGGCGAGCTGGCCTACGAGATCAACGTGCCGTCCTGGTACGGGCTGAACACTTGGGAAGCCGTGGCCGCGGCAGGGGCCGAATTCAACATCACCCCCTACGGCACCGAAACCATGCACGTCCTCCGCGCCGAGAAGGGCTACCCGATCGTCGGGCAGGACACGGACGGCACAGTCACCCCGCAGGACGCGGGGATGGAATGGGTGGTGTCCAAGGCCAAGGACTTCATCGGCAAGCGCTCCTACGCCCGGGCCGATGCCCAGCGCGGGGACCGCAAGCACCTGGTCAGCGTCCTGCCTGTGGACGGGACGCTGCGGCTGCCCGAAGGCACCCAGCTCGTGGAAAAGGGGATCACCACGAACCCCGCCTACGGCCCGGTGCCCATGCAGGGCTTCGTGACCTCGAGCTACCACAGCGCCGCGCTGGGCAGGTCCTTCGCGCTGGCACTGATCAAGAATGGCCGCAACCGCATCGGCGAGACCCTGGTGGCCGCCGCCGGCGACCAGCTGGTTGACGTTGTTATCGCAGAAACCGTACTTTTTGACCCCGAAGGGACCCGCAAAGATGGCTAACACAGCAGCAATCAACCGCATCAATGGACTCCGGGACATCCGCCGCAGCCCAGCCTCCCACCTGGCCGCTGCCCTGGCGGCCGGCTCCATCCAAGGGACTGTGGTCCTGAAAGAGGGCCCGTTCCAGACGATGGCGGGCGTCCGCGTGGACCCCCGCTCCGAGGAAGGCGCACGGATCGCCGCCGTTGCCGGCAGCCTGCCGGCACGCTACGGCGACGTGGGCGGCACGGACCGCGTTATCATCCTCTGGCTGGGACCGTCCGAGTTCCTGGTGGTGGCACCGGAAGAAGCCCACGATTCCCTGGGCGGAGACCTCATCGGCTCGCTCGTGGCCGCGCTGGGCGATGCTCCGGGCCAGGTGGTGGACCTCTCCGCGAACCGCACAACGTTCGAGCTGTCGGGCCCGCGGGCCCGTGCGACCCTCGAAAAGGGCTGTGCCCTGGACCTGCACCCGCGCAGCTTCACCGTGGGAACCGCCCTGTCCACGGAAATCGGCAACATCCCCGTGGTCCTGCAGAAGACCGGCGAGGAGAGCTTCCGGCTCCTCCCCCGGGCTTCGTTCGCGGACTTCCTGGGCCGGTGGCTCCTGGACGCCATGAGGGAGTTCGCTTCCCCCGAGGTACCTTGATGGCGCTGAGCGCCCTGGACCTGTTCTCCGTTGGCATCGGGCCGTCGTCGTCACACACGGTCGGCCCGATGCGGGCAGCGAAGCTGTTCGCCGACGGACTTAAGGGCGGCGGGCTCCTGAGCTCCACCACCCGGGTCCAGGCCGAGCTGTTCGGCTCGCTGGGTGCCACCGGCCGGGGCCACGGCTCCGACAAGGCGGTGGTCCTGGGCTTGCAGGGCCTGGACCCGGAAACGGTGGACACCTCCACCGCCGACGACCAGGTGGCCGCCGCGGCGCTCGACGCCGAACTCAGGATCTGCGGGGACCACCGCGTGGACTTCAACTGGGACGAGGACGTGGTGCTGCACCGCCGCAAGTCCCTGCCCGCCCACCCCAACGGCATGACGTTCCGCGCCATGGACCACGCCGGCAAAGTCCTCAGCGAACGGAGCTTCTACTCCATCGGCGGCGGCTTCGTGGTGGACGGTGACGCCGATGCCGGCGACCGCGTGGTGGCCGATGCCACCGTCCTCCCCTACCCCTTCACCACCGCCGACGAACTCCTGGCGATCTGCAGCCGCGAAGGCATGTCCATTTCCGACGTCATGCTCGCCAACGAGCTCGTCTGGCGCAGCGAAGCGGAACTCCGCGAAAAGCTGCTGGGACTCTGGGCGGTCATGCGCGAATGCGTGGACAACGGCTGCGCCGCGGAAGGGATCCTTCCCGGCGGGCTGAACGTCAGGCGCCGGGCGCCGTCGTTATTCCGCACGCTGACCGCTGATACCGGCGTCACCGACCCCCTCCGGGCCATGGAATGGGTGAACCTCTTCGCCCTCGCCGTCAACGAGGAAAACGCCGCCGGCGGGCGCATCGTCACCGCCCCCACCAACGGCGCGGCCGGCATCGTCCCGGCGGTGCTGCACTACTACGTGAAGTTCGTTCCGGGAGCGAACGACGACGGTGTGATTCGCTTCCTGCTGGCCGCGGCCGCCGTCGGGATCCTGTTCAAGCTTAACGCCTCGATCTCCGGCGCTGAAGTGGGCTGTCAGGGCGAAGTAGGTTCCGCGTGCTCCATGGCCGCCGCCGGCCTCTGCGAGGTGCTGGGCGGCACGCCGGAGCAGGTGGAAAACGCCGCCGAAGTGGGCATTGAACACAACCTCGGTCTGACGTGCGACCCGGTGGGCGGCCTGGTGCAGATCCCCTGCATCGAACGGAACGCCATCGCCAGCGTGAAAGCCATCAACGCCGCGCGACTGTCCCTCCACGGGGACGGCAGCCACAAGGTGTCGCTGGACAAGGCCATCAAAACCATGCGTGAGACAGGAGCGGACATGAAAACCAAATACAAGGAAACCTCCCGCGGAGGCCTCGCCGTCAACGTGATCGAGTGCTAGCCATGACAGCCATCCAGAATGAGGCGTCGCTTGCGCGGCCCGTCACCACCGTGGAACACGTCCTGACTTTGGATTGCGCGGAGCAGCCCGGGATTGTCCACGCCGTGTCCGGCTTCCTGCTGGAGCATGGCTGCGACATCGTGGACAGCAAGCAGTTCGGCGAACGGTCGGAGGCGCACTTCTTCATGCGTGTGCACTTCGCGTCCGACGGCGATGCCTCCACCGCGGGAACGCTCCGGGCTGCTTTCGGCCCGCTAGCCGAACGGTTCGGGATGCGCTGGCGGCTGGAGCCGCACGGCGCCAAGCGCCGCGTGCTGATTATGGTGTCCAAGTTCGGGCACTGCCTCAACGACCTGCTGTTCCGCGCCCGCAGCGGCGAACTGCCGGTGGACGTGGCGGCCGTGGTCTCCAACCACACGGACCACCAGGCGCTGGTGGAATGGCACGGCATCCCGTTCTTCCATGTGCCGGTCACCGCCGACACCAAGCCGGCGGCCGAGGCCCGGCTGCTCGAGCTGGTGGACACGTTCGACGTGGAGCTGGTGGTGCTGGCCCGCTACATGCAGGTGCTCAGCGACGACCTCACCCGGCGGTTGGATGGCCGGGCGATCAACATCCACCACTCGTTCCTGCCCAGCTTCAAGGGCGCCAAGCCATACCACCAGGCCTACGCGCGCGGCGTGAAGACCGTGGGGGCAACTGCGCATTACGTGAATGCCGAGCTGGACGAGGGGCCGATCATCTCCCAGCAGACGGTGGAAGTGGACCACACGTACGGGCCGGAGGACCTGGTTGCTGCCGGCCGGGATACCGAGTGTAAGGCGCTGTCTAATGCTGTGCGCTGGCACTGCGAAGGCCGGGTCATCCTGCAGGGCAACAGGACGGTAGTGCTCCGCTAACGCCCCCACTCCCCCGTTACCTTTTTAGTAGCCCCCTACCCCCTAGGACGCTCTCTCACTAAATGTGACTTTGCCGGCGATCCTCGCTCACTTAATGCGGGTTTTACCGTGACGCTCTCTCACCGTGGTCAGGGAGCGTCACGGTCTAAAGGGCCGACGTCGTCGCGACGCGCGTTTCCGCGGACGCTCAGTCGCTGCTGGCAAAACCAGCCATATCTCGTCTCCTGTCGCTGAGGAGCCGTGCGCCGCCAAGGTGATGTCCGCCGTCGCACTGGATGGAGCCGGCGGTGACGGTAGGCGAGATCGGTCGACGGCGATCGCCCATGCGGATGCCGTCGATCAGTTCGATCTCGTCTTCCAGCGCCAGGACGGTATGGCCGAACACTCCCTTCCGGCGGACCGCTGGCAGTGAACGCGGCTTACTCAGATGAAGCTCTGTGGAATCGGCAAGCCAGGGCGGCAGCAGCTGGCACCGAAGCCGGGCCGCGCCTTCCAGATCGAAGTCCCAGACGGTGTGATGCTGCAGAAGTTATCCACAGGCGGGCGCTGGCCCTGGGTAAGTGCGAGAGGGTCTGCCGAAAAGCTGCATGAAGTGAGAGAGGATCGCCGGAAAACCCACATCAAGTGAGAGAGCGTTGCCCGGGGCCGGCTAGAGTGCGGCGAGCCGGGCGGCCAGGTGCAGCGCTGCCAGACGGCCCGTTCCGCGGGGATCGCCGCCGCAGAGTGAGAAGATTCGCTGCAGCCGCTGATGCATCGACTGGCGCTCCAGGTGCAGCTCACGCGCAGCCTGCGCCGTGTTACAGCCGGAATCCAGCCAGACCCGCAGCGTCTCAACAAGCGCGGAATTTCGTTGGGCATCGTGGACGAGGAGGGCGCCGAGCTGCTGGCTGACATAGTCCGTGCGCTGCGTGTCATCCAGGGAATGGAAAGCGAGCCGCTCCACCGCGAAAGCGTCGGCGTCGAGGACCACTCCGGACTGTCCCGGCCCGGCTCTGAGCGGCCCGGCCTTGAGCGGCTCGGCGCCGGCGGCAAGGTCCAGCGTCAGCCGGGCTTCCGTCAGGGACCATGGCGCGGCGGAGATTCCGGTGGCCACCGGACCGACGGCGCTGACAGTTCCCTCCGGCAACGCCAGCGACTGCAGTCCGGCCAGAATTGCGTCCCGGTCTTCCTGCGTCTTCCCGGGGCGGAGAACGGCCAGCGCCAAGAGTTCCGCGTTGTCGGCGTAACTTGCACTGTGATGCCCCACCCGCTCCAGCAGGTGCTCCACGGCCATCCGGGGTTGCCGTGAGCCGGGGGACCGAACCACAACAGCCACCAGCTGCGCGGCCAACGGGATCCCGGCTGCCGGAGCGAGCTGCTGGAGCCGCCAGTTTTGAGTTCCAGAATCGACGGCGCGGATCAGCGCCGCACCCGCCATCTCCTTCAGGCCCGGGGGCATGCGCTGCAGCAGGGCCAACGCCAGAATGTCCACCGAGCGGTTGCCCGCGATCCTCGCCAGGTTCACATCAGCTCCCGCCAGGGCGTGAAGCGTAAGGCGGGCTGAAGGGATGCCACGCACGGACACGTCAACCTGGATGATCCGCGCACGATCCGGCGCGGCCTCGATAGACGCTCCGGGTTCCGGCTCCTCCGCATGATCAGCCGGCAGCGCGCTGGCCAGCGGGGCGCCCGCGGTGGACGTCAGCTCAACTTCCGAGCCGGTAGCGTCCGCCAGGACAGCCAGGATCCGATCAAGGCTGCCGCCATGGGCCAGCTCCACTGCCATGGCATGGCTGGCCTGGTCAGCCTGCTGCAAGTGGGCAGCTGACTCACTCACAAGCAACGAGTTGATCGCTTCCATGACGCCGACAAAGGGCACAACTTTGCGGAGCTCTATCAAGGGAAGCCCGGCGGCTTCAGCTGCTGCCACCATCGACGACGGTATCGAGGCCAGCTCCGTGCCAGTCTCTATGGCCAGCGCAGCCACTCCACGTTCCGCCAGTTCCCAGATGTAGCCAATACGCCGCTTATCCGTTGCCGAGACGAGGGCCTGACCGCCGGTGAGCAACAGTTCACCGCCGCCAAGTAACGGGGCAATGTCCAATACCTCACTGGAATGAATCCAGCGCAGCTGCGTCTGGGCCGCAATGGCCGCCGCTGCGCGGATCACAGGGTCCGCCGGCGTGAGGGTGGAATGTTTCAAGACATCCTGCAGGCGTATTGGCATGACACTCCGTCGCGTTTTCTCATGAACTGGCAGACACATTGTATGTGGTGCATGTGGCCTGGGCCACATAATCTGGGCTTATCCCTTTTACTCATGGAGGCTCCCCCATGCAAGACAACCTCTCCACAACGCAGCCAGGGCCGGCAATGACGCCGGCCGAGGACTGCGAAGCCTGGCTTCAGCCGATTCCCGAGTCCCAGCGAACTCAGAAAGTTTCGGGTCAGTTCTGGATCTGGGCCGGCGCAAACCTTGCACCGATCAACTGGGTACTGGGTGCCCTCGGCATCCATCTCGGCCTCGGCTTCGCGGACACGGTCACCGTTCTGGTTTTGGGGAACCTGATCGGAATGCTGTTGTTCGGCTGCTTCGTCCTCCTCGGCCAGAAGACCGGCGCCACCGGCATGGTCCTGGCCCGCGCAGCCTTCGGCCGCCGCGGCAACTACCTGCCGGCAGCCATCCAGGCGGTCCTGGTGATCGGCTGGTGCGCGGTTAACACGTGGATCATCCTGGACCTGGTCATGGCACTCTTCGGCACGCTCGGATGGGTGGATCCCACAGCACACAACTATGGCTGGAAGATCGGCGTCGCCACCGCCATCATGGCCGCGCAGGTAGCCATCGCCTGGTTCGGCTACAAAGCCATCGCAGCCTTCGAAAAGTGGACCGTGCCGCCCACCATCCTCATCCTGGCCGTCATGTCCGCCGTGGCCTGGTTCGGCATGAAGATCAACTGGACGTACGCCGGCCCCGCCGGCAACATCCTGGAAGGCTCCGAACGGATCGCGGCCATGAGCGCCGTGATGACCGCCATCGGCATCGGCTGGGGCATCACCTGGTTCACCTACGCCGCCGACTACTCCCGGTTCGTGAGTACCCAAGTTCCCAAGAAAAAGGTCTACCTGGCGTCGGTCCTTGGCCAGTTCATCCCGGTTGTCTGGCTCGGCATCCTCGGCGCAAGCCTGGCCACCAACAGCGGCGAAATCGACCCTGGGAAGCTCATCGTCCAGAACTTCGGCGTCCTCGCGCTGCCGGTGCTGCTGATGGTGCTGCACGGCCCCATCGCCACCAACATCCTCAACATCTACACCTTTTCGGTCGCCACGCAGTCGCTGGACATCACCATCAGCCGCCGCAAACTCAACCTGTTCGTCGGCGTCTTCTCCCTCGCCGCCGTCGTGTTCTTCATCTTCCAGGAAGACTTCGCAACAGTCCTCGACGCCTGGCTCATCGGGCTCGTGGCGTGGGTTGCCGCGTGGGGCGGAGTCATGCTGGTCCACTACTTCTGGCTCGAGAAGCGGTGGCCGGGCAACCCGGAAAGGCTTTTCGACGCCGTAGGCACCAAGCGCCTCCCCGACGTCAACTGGGCCGGCGTCGCCTCCCTCCTGGTCGGCATCTTCGCCACGTGGCTGTTTATGTACGGACTGGTTCCCGCCATGCAGGGCCCCATAGCTGTGGCTCTGGGCGGCTGGGACCTCTCGTGGCTCGCAGGCGGCCTTGCAAGCGCCGGAAGCTATGCCATCCTTGGCCCGAAGTTCCACCGCAGGCACTTGGATTCCGCCCTGCCGGCCGCCACCGTTGCGCAGGCCACCGCAGACCTGGGATTCGCCGCCCGGCCCAGCGCGCCCGCCGGACGCTGACACTCCTCAAACCTGAATTACTGACGGACACTGAACCTCTAGGAACCACACCATGACCTTTGAAGCATTCGCGGATTCCGCCCACCCCATCACATGGCCTGAGGGCAAGCGGGCAGCAGCCTCATTCACGTTCGACGTCGACGCCGAGTCCTGCACCATCGCCCACGATCCGAAGAGCACGCGCCGGATGTCCCTGATGACCCACCAGTCGTACGGGCCCAAGGTGGCGGTCCCGCGGCTGCTTCAGATCCTCCAGCGACAGGACATCCGGGCCACCTTCTTCGTTCCCGGCTTCACGGCAGACTGCTACCCGGACACGGTCCGGCGCATCGTGGACGCCGGGCACGAGGTGGCCCACCACGGGTACCTGCACGAGCCCATGCAGGGCATCGACGCCGAGACCGAGGCCCGGTACATCGACCGCGGGCTGGAGGCCCTCGCAAGGGTCGGTGTGGAACCGGTGGGGTACCGCGCGCCGTGGTGGGAACTGAACTGGCACTCCCCTGCGCTCCTGGCGGACCGAGGTTTCCTCTACGATTCGAGCCTGCTCGACGGCGACGCACCGTACCGTTTCGGCGTCGCCCCCGGCGACAGCCGGGACATCGTGGAGATCCCGGTCGACTGGACCCTGGATGACTGGGAGCAGTACGCGTTCTACCCCGGAGTCACTGGCAGCGGTGTCATCGAAAGCCCGGCCAAGGTCTTGGAAATGTGGACCCTGGAGGCTGAGGCACACCATGCCCAGGGCAGCTGTTTTGTCCTGACCAACCACCCGTTCATCTCGGGCCGGCCGTCCAAGGCCGTGGCCCTGGAGAAGCTGATTGAACGGGTGAAATCAATGGACGGAATGTGGGTCACCACCATGGAGGCCATCGCCGAACACACCCGCAGGACCGTCGAGGAGGTCCACACCCACGCCCGGATCGAGGTCCCCTCCTTCCCGGAAACGGGGGCCCGGTTCACGCCGGCCGCGGTCCGGCAGCAGACACCGGCCGGTAGCCACAGCCGGTAACCCCGACTGCGGTAAGAGGCACACAAGGAAGCGCCCGACGGCGGCAGGAGACTGCCGCCGTCGGGCGCTTCTTTTGTACTGCCCTCAGACCGTCAGACGGTTCCCGAGGCGAGGAGGCGCTCCACGTCCGCCACCTGCGGATAGGCTGCCTGCGTTCCCTTGCGGGCGGTGGCCAGCGCGGCGGCAATCGAGGCGAAGGCGGCGGCGTCAGCCAGCGGCGCACCGGCTGCCAGGCGGGCGGCTACCGCCCCCGTGAAGGCGTCGCCCGCGCCGGTCGTGTCCACCGCCTTGACCTTGATGGGTGCCACCCGGACCAGCTGCTGCCCCGAAGGCGCCATCGAATCCAGCACCACCGAGCCGTGGGCCCCCAGCGTGACCAGGACGCGTTGGAGGCCCCGCTCGGCGAAGTGCAGCCTGACCGCTTCCCAATCGCGGACATCCGCATCACTGCCGGGAATGGCGGCGGAGCCGAGGAACAGCGACGCCTCATGCGCGTTGACCAGCAGGACATCGGTCAGGTCCGCCAGATGCTGCGGGATCTCCGCGTAAGGCGAGAGGTTCAGCAGAACTGTGGCGCCGGCGTCGTGCCCTGCCCTTGCGGCGGCCTCAACCGTGTCAAGTCTGACCTCCAGGCAGAGGCAGACCACCGCGGCGCCGTCGAACGCTTCAGCCTCGACGGCGACGTCCGCCGGCGAGAGGGTGCCGTTGGCGCCGGCCGAGATGATGATGCTGTTCTCGCCGTTGGAATCCACGGCGATGACGGCGACGCCGGTGGCCTCGGTTGCTGAGGTCCGCACGCCGGAGATGTCCACCCCGGCGCCGGCAGCGGAGGACAGGAGAATGTCGCCGTTGGCGTCCGCACCGACGGCACCCACCAAACTGACGGCCCCGCCCAGCAGGCTGGCGGCGACGGCCTGGTTGGCGCTCTTGCCACCGGGGTTCACGGCGAAACCGCTGCCATGCACCGTCTCACCGGGCAGCGGCAGCCGCTCGCAGTAGATGGTCAGGTCAGCGTTCAGGGATCCGACGACGACGATCCTGCCTTGGGTGCCGGCTGCTGCGGAACTCATTCGGTCACCTCAGCCTCGACGGGCTTGGGGATGAGGAGCGACGCGGCGAACGCGGCCACCGTGATGACCAGGCCCGTCACCACCACGGTGAGGTAGGACGCTTTGGCGTCGCCGAGGGCCGAGGTGGCCACCAGCACTGCCGGCAGCACCAGGAAGCTCAGGCCGGCGCCAAGGTTGAAGGCGCCCGCGTTCATGCCGGGAAGGAACCCCGGGTTTCCGGCGGGTGAGAGGACAACTCCGAGTCCGTTCAGCATGATGTTGACCGTACCGGCGGACATGATGCCCAGCAAGACGGTTCCGGCGATCATCATGGGCAGGCTGCTGAGGCCGAAGAACGCGATGATGGCCAGGGCGGCGATGCTGCCCAGCATGCCGAGACGCAGGACCTTGGTGTAGCCGAGGATGGGCGCGAGCCTGCCGCTGAGGGGACCCACCAGCCAGCCGAGCAGGGCGTACGGGGTGAGGATGATGAGCGACATTTCGGTCGGGCCGATGCCGAATCCCGGGTCCGCGGCCTGCACATACGCCGGCACGATCCCGTTGATGACGGCGAAGATGCCGGTCATGGTCAGCGTGGTGGTCAGCAGCGGCGCCCAGGTGGAGCGCTGGCGCAGGTGGACGGTTTCCACCATGGGCTGTTTGGCGCGCTTTTCCACGGTCCAGAACGCGTAGAACGCGACGGCGGCGACCACCACCAGTCCAATGGCCAGCATGAGCGTGCCGGGTGCGAAGGCGCCCACCAGCTTGGAGCCCTCGTTCAGGGCGGTGAGCAGCGCACCCACGGCGACGACGATGAAGAACACTCCCAGCCAGTCCATGGAGGTGCCGGCGGCCGGCTTGCTCTCGCCGGCGAGGAAGGCGATCAGGGCGGTGGCGACGAGGGCCAGGACCACCATGAGCCAGAAGATGCTGCGGAACCCGAAGTGCTCGGCGAAGTAGCCGCCCACAAAGGAGTCGACGCCGGCTACGCCGCCGTTGACCGCGGTGATGAGGCCCATGAGCGTCCCGTATTTGCGCGGGTTGCTGACGGCGGAGCGCAGCATGATCAGGCACAACGGCACGGTGGGGCCGCTGACGCCCTGGATGATGCGGCCCACAAAGAGCCAGGTCACGTCGGGGGCCATGGCCGCGATGACCGAACCAACGGCCATCAGGAGCATCATGCCGATCAGGATTTTTTTCCGGCCGATGATGTCGCTCAGGCGGGGCAGGAAGAGGGAGAACAGGGCGGCGGCGGTGAAGAACCAGGTCTGGGAGAGGCCGATGACGGCCTGATCGGTGTTCAGTTCCTTGCCCATGGTGACCAAGGCGGGACTGAGCATGGAGGCGTTGAGCTGGAACGCGACGCACGCGGCCAGCAGGGCGACCATCAGGGCGGTGACGTTGCCCCGGCTGGTCTTTGCCTCAGTGAGGGTGGCGGTCATCTACTTGCCTCCCGTGGCTGCTGCAAGGGCGGCGGGTTCAGCAGCGGCGGCGGGAGCGCCGTCGTCGGGCTCCCCAATCCGAACCAGGGCATCCGTTACGAGGTCCCAGAAACGGGCGTGGTCCAGGTCAACGGCCACGGAGGTGGTGCAGTCATCCGGTGCGGGGGCGCGGAAGTCGGCCACGGTCATGCCGAGCGTCAGTGTGCCCTGCAGTTCGATGTCCACCGGAACCTTGCGGGTGGTGACGATGCTGGGATCGATCACATAGGCCACGGCGCACGGATCATGGACGGGCGGGAAGTCAAAGCCCTGGGCGTCCTTGTAGGTCTGGGTGAAGAACTCCATCAGTTCCATCACGAACTTGGCGGGTGCGGTACCCACAGCTGCGATCTTCTCCACCACGTCCGGAGTGGCCAGGGCCTGGTGGGTGAGGTCCAGGCCCACCATCACCACGGGCCATTTTTCGTTGAACACGATGTGGGCGGCTTCGGGGTCGATGATGATGTTGAATTCGGCCACGGCGCTCCAGTTGCCCACGTGGTAGCCGCCGCCCATCAGGACAACTTCCTTGACGCGTTCTACAATGCGCGGTTCCTTGCGGGCTGCCAGCGCGATGTTGGTGAGGCCGCCGGTCGGGACCAAAGTGACCGTGCCCGGTTCGTGGGCCATCACAGTGTCAATGATGAGGTCGACGGCGTGGCGCGGGTCCAGTTCGATGGTGGACTCGGGCTGTGCGGGGCCGTCCATGCCCGTCTCGCCGTGGATGGACGGCGCGGTTTCGATGGTGCGGACCAGGGGCCGGCCGCAGCCGGCGGCAAACGGCACACCGGTGATGCCGGCGATGGTCCCGACGGCGAGCGCGTTCTTGGTGACCTTTTCGAGCGTCTGGTTGCCCACCACGGTGGTGACGGCCAGCAGTTCAATGTCAGGGTTGCCGTGTGCGAGCAGGATGGCCACGGCGTCGTCATGCCCGGGGTCGCAGTCAAGAATGATTTTCTTGGGGCCGGGTTTCATCGGTTTGGATTCCACGTTAAATCTCCACGTCATTGGGGCCTGCCGGAGCAGTGGCCGAAAGTATTCAGTGTGATCATGGCATCCGCGCGGCCGTCACGTCAAGCGCTTAACGTTGCGCACGTCAAGCGCTTGATGTTTGGGTGTGGTGCTTCCGACTCCGGTGGGTTCAGGTGGCGAGCGAGCGCAATACCCGTGCAGGCGACCCGACAACAATGGCACTTTCCGGTACGTCCTTCGTGACCACAGACGCAGCCGCCACCACGGCATCATCGCCAATCGTCACACCCGGCAGAATGGTGGCGTTCGCCCCGATCCACACATTGCGGCCAATAACCACGGGGGCAGGGTGCATGTCCGCGCGACGGCTCGGCATGAGGTCATGGTTGAGCGTGACAATCACCACGTTGTGCCCGATCAGGCAGTCGTCCCCGATGACCACGCCGCCCTGGTCCTGAAATTTGCAGCCGGAATTGATAAAAATCCGTTCCCCGAGGGAGATGTTTTTCCCGAAGTCGGAGTAGAAGGGCGGGAAGACCGTCACGGACTCGTCAACCGGCTTGCCGGTCAGCTGAGCTAACAGCTCCCGGACCCGCTCCGGTTCCTGATATCCGCCATTGAGTTCGCCAGTGATGCGCAGGGCATCCTGGCTGACCCGGTGCATGACCTCATGCAACGGCGAGTCCCCGGTGATGGTGTGTCCGGCATTCAGCGCCTCAAGGAGATCGGCGAGTTCCATGGTGTCCTTTCAGTCAAAGCTCGTCACGCGTGCGCGTCAATTGTTCGGTTTTGCTGCTTCCGAAACCGCCGTGGCCGCCCAGCTCGTAAGGAGTTTGATGCGCTCTTCGTGGGTCGTCCCGGGTTCAGCGGTGTAGAAGCTGACGTCGTTGACGGCACCCGGGGAGGTGGTCGTCAGGGACTGGTAGGTCAGCTCCAGGTCGCCTACCACGGGGTGTCGCAGCCGCTTGGTTCCCTCGTGTCGGAAACGGATGTCATGCGATGCCCACAGCGTGCGGAACTCGGGGCTCAAGGTGGATAGTTCGCCTACGAGTTCGCGCAGAGAGCGGTCGTTGGGCTCACGGCCGGCTTCGGCACGCAGCAGGGCGGCGGTGGCCGCGGCGCCGGCGTCCCAGTCGACGAAGAACTCCCGTGCGGCCGGGTCGAGGAAGTGAAAGCGTGCGAAGTTTGCTTGGCCGTTGGCAGTGGTGGTGTCGCTGGCAAACATGGGCGCGTGGAGTGAACGCCCCAGCGCATTAGAGGCCACGATATCGAGGCGGCCGTTGCGGACGAACGCGGCCGACATGGTGATGGAGTCAAGCAGCCAATGGACAGTGACCGCCAGCCCCGCTTCCTTGCGGCGGGATGGCGTCCGGCGCACGGGCCGGGCGGCCCGTGCCAGCTCGAAAAGGTACCGGCATTCGTCATCGTTCAGGTGCAGTGCCCCGGCCACAGCCTTGAGGACTTCGTCAGACACGCCGCTGATGTTGCCCTTCTCCAGCCGCGCGTACCACTCGGTGCTCACCCCGGCGAGGACCGCAACCTCTTCGCGGCGCAGTCCGGGAACGCGGCGACGGCTGCCCGCGGGAAGCCCCACCTGCTCCGGGCGGATTTTGGCGCGGCGACTGGCCAGGAAGTCCCGGATGTCGGCGCGGTTGTCGGGCAGGTTGTCCATGAATCCACGATAGCCCCGGTTCACCAGGCTAAAGGGGGGAGAGCTTGTACCCCCATAAACGCAGCCTTCTTCAGCCGATGGAAATAGGGTGATATTGATGCAAAGGCACCCCCTAAACAGGAGAAGAATGTTTACCGTTAGTTCCTACGCCGCACCGTCCGCCGCTGAGCCGCTCGTTCCCACGAAGATCGAACGCCGCGACGTCGGCCCCCTTGATGTCCTGATCGACATCAAGTTCGCCGGCATCTGCCACTCTGACATCCACACCGTCCGCGGGGACTGGGGTCCCCAGTCCTACCCATTGGCCCCCGGCCACGAGATCGCCGGCATCGTCACCGAGATCGGCACGGCGGTCACCAAGCACGCTATCGGCGACCGGGTCGGCGTCGGCTGCATGGTCAACTCCTGCCGCGAATGCGTCAACTGCCTCAAGGGCGAAGAGCAGTACTGCCTGAATGGCAACGTCGGCACCTACGGCGCTGTGGACCGCGACGGCACCATCACGCAGGGTGGCTACTCAACGCACGTCGTCGTGACCGAAGACTTTGTCGTGCGGATCCCCGAAGGCATCGCGCTCGACGCCGCCGCTCCCCTGCTGTGCGCGGGCGTCACCACGTACTCCCCACTGCGGCACTGGGGTGCCGGCCCCGGGAAGAGAGTTGCCGTCGTCGGCCTGGGCGGCCTCGGCCACATGGCCGTTAAGCTCGCCCACGCCATGGGCGCGGAAGTCAGCGTACTTTCACAGTCGCTCAAAAAACAGGAGGACGGGCTGAAGCTGGGCGCGGACCACTACTACGCCACCAGCGACGAGACCACCTTTGAGGATCTCGCCGGCAGCTTCGACCTGATCATCAACACCGTGAGCGCATCGATCGACATCAGTGCCTACCTGCAGCTGCTCACCCTCGACGGCGCCCTGGTCAACGTCGGTGCTCCCGCTGAACCGCTCCCGGTCAACGCGTTCGCCCTCATCATGGGCCGCCGCTCCTTCGCCGGCTCCATGATCGGCGGGATCCGCGAAACCCAGGAAATGCTCGACTTCTGCGCCGAGCACAACCTCGGTGCCGAAATCGAAGTCATCCCGGCCAGCAAGATCAACGATGCCTACGAACGCGTCCTTGCCTCCGACGTCCGCTACCGGTTCGTCATCGACACCTCCACTCTCGTCTAGAACACCGGCGGGCAGCACCGGCCCTCCACGCCTACTACGATCGAAGGATGGAATCCGCGGAGCAGGTGCAGCAATCCGTCCGCTCTCGGCGCATCACCGCCGCCATGGTCGCGGCCCGCGCCGGCGTCTCGACGGCGACGGTTTCCCTGGTGGCCAACGGCAAGACTGCCGGCCGCGTTTCTGAGGACAACATTGCCAGAGTGCGGGACGCAATTTCCGAGCTCGGGTACGTGGTGGACGGGATCGGCAGCTCGCTGGCCAAAGGCGTCAGCTCCATCGTGATCCTCGTGTCTCCGGACATCTCCAACCCGTTTTTCGCCAAGGTGATCGCCGGGGTCCGGGAGTCACTCGGGGCTGATTACCAGCTGCTGCTGTCCGTCACCGACGCGGGCGAATTTCCGCAGGCCGGCGACGTCCGGAAGCTGATGGCACTCCGGCCGGCCGGGCTGCTCGTGGGTGCCCCAAACGCCGAATTCCTGGAAGAACTTTCTGCCGCGGGCCCCGTGGTCCTGCTCGATGCCCCAGGGCTGGAAGCCTACGCGCCGTCCGTCAATCTGGACGTTGCGCACGGCGCGGGGGAGCTGGCGGGACACCTGGCAGATGCAGGGCATCGGCAGGTGGCCTACGTGGACAGTGTCACCGGCACAGCGACGTTCGCCATCCGCCGCGAAGCCTTCCTGGACGAGGCAGCGGCCCACGGAATATCGGTGGGGCCCGGCCACATCATCAGGACCACCATCGACGTCGGGGCGTCTGCCGCCGCGTTCGCCGCCGCCTGGCCCGCGTGGCAGCAGGCCGGGGTCACCGCCGTCGTCTGCTGCACTGACACCCACGCCTATGGGGTGCTGCAGGAAGCGCGGGTGGCAGGCGTCCAGATCCCGGGCCAGCTGGCCATCGCCGGCTTCGATGATCTGCCGCACTCCGCCACCAGCAATCCCAGCCTGACCAGCGTGCATCTGCCGGCGACCTCGTTGGGGCTGAAGGCCGGCGGGCAGCTGCGCCGACTTATGGAAGGCCACCAGCTGGAGCAGCCGCAGCTGACCCTGGAAAGCTCCCTGGTGGTCCGCAACTCCACCTCGGCAACGGCCCCTTCATAGCCAACGCTCTCTCACTTTCCCTAAGAAAGTGAGAGAGCGTTGCCGCATTTCTTAGAATAAGTGAGAGAGGGGTGTGATGGGGTGCTGTCACACCCCCGCCGTAAGCTGGGGGCATGCCGAGTAACTGGGACGCCCTGGACGTCAGCCTGCGTGAATCCGTGCAGGAGAACGTGGAGATCTACGAGCGCGTCCGCCCTGCCCTGAAGCTGGTCACCAAGGACGTTCTCCATATCCTCCGCGACATGTTGAAGGACACCGAGGTCACGCCGCTCTTTGTCACCGGGCGCACCAAGTCGGTGGAATCCTTCCGGGAGAAGATCTCCCGGATTGAGGAACCGCTGGAACCCGGCGGACCCCCGGTGCTGAAGTTCCCGGACCCGTTCCGCACCCTCAACGACATGGTGGGCGTGCGCGTCATCACCAAACTGCCAACCGAGAATGCCCTGGTGGCCAACATCATCAAGCGCCAGCGGCAGGTGTTTGACTGCCGCGGGGACCGGGAGAAGGACATCGGTTCCATCGAGTCCGGCACGTACGGCTATTCGAGCCGCCACCTGATCCTGCGCACCATCCAGAACGAGGCGGTGAAGGATTACCAGCAGGCCTTCAACCCGGATATTCCGGCCAACGGCAGCTATTTCTTCGAATGCCAGATCCGCACCGTCTTCGCCCACGCATGGAGCGAGATCGAGCACGACATCCGCTTCAAAGCCGAGGACCCCCGCGCCTGGACGCCGCATTTCGACCGGCAGTTCACCGCCACCGCCGCCATGCTGGAAACAGTGGAAAGCGCCTTCGCGGACCTCCACGAACGCTACGAGGAAGTCCGCAGCTACTGGGACATGGAGGGCGAAGGCGCCGCGCAGCTCACACCCAACCGGATCCGGGACGTCTGGCGCACGCTGCTGCCGCACGTGGACCGCAAAGTGGATGACGACTGGGGCTGGGCCGCCGAGCTCATGGCTGCCCACGGCCTCAACCAGACCGTCCAGCTGGCAGGCCTGCTCAGCGCCCAGCGGATCACCGAGGTCCGCAAGGCACTGGACCACCGCTACTCCCCCGGCCCGGACCGCCTGCTGGATGACCTCCTGCTGTGGCAATACGGCACCAAACACATTGACCTCACCGCAGAGGCGCCCGACGCCGTCCCGCACCCGCGGCGCGACAGCCTCCTGCGGCGGCTCAAACAGATCGTGCGCTACCGCCAGACCAAGTCCGAGTAGACCAATCGCGGAGCCGCAGGATTATTGGGCACCGCTGACATTCAACTACCCTTGACTCATGGTGGAGGCTGTTGTAGACGGACCTCCGATGCTCCCGGCTCCAGCCCCGCGGCAAGATCCGGCACCTGTTTTTGCCCCTCTCTGACAAGGATTCCGCCATTTCCACGGACGCATTCTTCGCCACGCTCACCCGGATCCGCAACGTCATCCTGCCTGCGGCCGCACGGTCCTGGCTGAACACGCCGCGTGGACTGCTCACGGGCTTTATCCTGGTGCACCTGGGCTTCCTGATCTTCGCGGCGCTGCTTTCCCTGCGCGGCGAAGCGTTCAGCGACACGTTCATCTACCGCGACTGGGCCCGGGCCGGTTTCGACGAAGCGAACCTCAGCGGTGGCCCCAGCCCCTGGGTGTACCCCATCCTCGCGCTCATCCCCATGGCGCTGGCAGGGCTTGCCGGCCCCGGACCGTTCTTCTTCCTGTGGGTGCTGATGACCACCCTCCTCAACGGCTGGGCCCTGGCCAAGCTCACGGACCGTGGCCGCAACCAGGACGCCATCCCGGCGGCCTGGTGGTGGCTGATCTTCACGCTGCTGATGGGCTGGCTCGGCTTCGCACGCGTGGACGGCCTCACCGCACCGATCGTCCTGGTGGCCCTGGCCTATGGTGTGGGCCGGCCGTTTGTCGCGTCGGTCCTGCTCGCCGCCGCCACGTGGGTAAAGGTCTGGCCGGCCGCGGTGATGCTGGCCCTGTTCGCCGTGGTCAAGAACCGCCTCCTGGTGGTGCTGGCGGGCGTGGCCACGTCAGCGGTGGTGGTGGCACTTGCCGCCGCGGTTGGCAGTGTGTCCAAGCTGCTGAACTTCCTGACCCAGCAGGGTGACAGGGGCATGCAGCTCGAGGCAACGTTCACCGCCCCGTGGCTGTGGCTGTCCGTGCTGAACATCGGCGACTCCCGGATGTACATGAACACCGATATCAACTCCATGCAGGTGGACGGACCCGGCACCGCGGTGATGTCCGTGCTGATGCAGCCGCTCCTCATTCTTGCTGCCCTGCTCGTGGCCGGACTGACCTTCTGGGCGCTGCACAACGGCAAGCTCAACAGCAACGGAAAGGCCGACGGCGGCGTGGACCGTACCGAGCTGCTGCTGGCCGGGGCGCTTACCCTGGCCACCGCCTTTGTGGTGTTCAACAAGGTGGGCTCGCCCCAGTTCATGGTGTGGCTCGCCCCGGCCGTAGCGGTGGGCCTGGCGCACAGCTGGCGTGAGTGGCGGGTCCCCGCGGCCATGCTCATCGCGATCGCGGTGGCCACGTTCTTCATCTACCCGCTGTTCTATGATGCCCTCAGCCACAACAACCCCCTTATGGCCGGTGTGCTGACCATCCGCAACGTCCTTCTGGTGGTCCTGTTCCTGTGGTCGGTCCGGCGCCTGTACTCGCTGGGCAAAAAGACTTCAGCGTCCGTCCCCGCGCTCAAGGAGTCCTGAGATTTCCACAAAGTTCTTCGACCGGCTGGTCAGCGTCCGCCGCACAGTCCTGCCCGCCCGCGTGGTGGACTGGTTCGCCCGTCCGTCCAGCGTCTGGTGGGGCTTCGCGGTCATCCACCTGTATTTCCTCGGCTGGATGGCGTCCTTCTTCCTCAACGGCGATACGTTCAGCGACACCGAGCAGTACCGCCAGTGGGCCATGGACGGCTACAGCCCGGACAGCCTGGACGGCAAGATCAGCCCCTGGGTGTACCCGGTGCTGGCGCAGATCCCCATCTTCCTCGCGAACATTGCCGGACCCAGCCTGTACCTCCTGTGCTGGTTCCTCATCATCACAGGCCTCAACGCCGTCGGGCTTGCATTCCTGACGCGCGGGCCGCGGAAGGTGAAGGGCATCGCCCCGGCCTGGTGGTGGCTGTTTTTCACCGTCTTTATGGGCTACCTCAGCTTCGCCCGGGTGGAGGGAATTACCGCCCCCATCGTGCTGATTGCCCTGCTGTACGCGGCCGAACGCCCCGTGGTGGCAGGGATCCTGCTGAGCGTGGCCACCTGGCTCAAGGTGTGGCCGGCAGCGGTCCTGGTGCCGATCGTCATTGCCAGCCGGAAACGGATCCAGGTGCTGGTGTCCGGCGTCGCAGTCACCGCCGTCGTGGGCCTGGGCACGTACCTGTCCGGCGGCCTGCCGCACATCATGGACTTCCTGACCAACCAGGGCGAGCGCGGCATGCAGCTGGAAGCCACATTCTCCACGCCGTGGGTGTGGCTCAGCGTGTTCAACATCGCCGGTTCCAAGATGGCGGACAACACGGCCATCAACTCCACCGAGGTCTACGGCCCGGGCGCGGACGTGGCCGCGTTCCTGATGCAGCCCCTGCTGATCCTCGCCGCCGTGGTGGCCGCCGTCCTGCTGGTCCGGGCGCTGAACCGGGGCGCCGAGCGGGAGGAACTCTTCCTCGAGGGCGCCCTGATGATGACCACGGCGTTTATCGTGTTCAACAAGGTGGGATCGCCGCAGTTCATCATCTGGCTGGCCCCGGTGATCATCGCCGGCCTCACGCACGACTGGGAGTGGTGGAAGGTCCCTGCCACGCTGCTGATGGGCATTGCCCTGACCACGTTTGTGATCTACCCGCTGTTCTACACGCCCCTCATCCACGCCCACCCGGTCATGGCCGCCATCCTGACCACGCGCAACGTGCTCCTGGTGGTGCTGCTGTGGTGGTCGGTGAAGCGGACCGCGGAGCTGGGCCGCAAATCGCAGGCGGTCCCGCAGGCCGCCTGATGTGGGCCGCCTGACCCGGGCCGCACTAGGGTAGTGCCATGACCGCGGGGGCAGACAACACAAACAGGCCGGGGTTCCGCCGCTGGCTGCCGCTGCTGGCACCGCTCCTTGCTGCAGCAGCCGTTGCTACAGGACTTGCTGCCATCCTGGCGCCCCGGCAGGAGATCGGGTGGTTCGCCTACGCGCTCCTGTCCAACCAAACCTTCACAGCGGTCACGATAGTCCTGATGGACAGCGGTGCACGGGCCGGTTATTTACTCATTGCAATGGGCCTGCTGACACTGGCGTTCTGGTTGGGATACCGCTTGGGTCTCCGGCGCCAGCCAGCGCATTAGTTCGGCTCGTCAACTCTCAGGACCTGACGAAGCCGGCGCGCCTCAGCGGGCGCTGCGGCGCTGGTCCAGGACCCAACGCCAACCACGCCGGGCCCAGTCCAGGGGTTTACCCTCGATCAGCAACTTCCGCGTGTGGATGTCCAGGACCAGCAGATAGAACGTGAACAGCAGCGCCGTCACGAACGCCAGCGACGACGCGTCAATGGCCAGCTCCACAAACGACCAGACCGAGAGCTGGTCCTGCGCGCCGAACACCACAAAGAACGTCACCCCCACGTAGAGGCACCGGATCTGCCAGTCGTTCCGGATGCCCGTGGCCGCCAGGAACGGCACAAACCAGAGAATGTACCAGGGCTGGATGATGGGCGAGAGCATCACGACGGCGGCGAACGCCAGGGCCAGCCGGCGCACCGCCCGCGAGTAATCGCCTCGGAACATCAGCAGCAGCACCAGCCCGATCGCCGCCCACTTCATGCCCGTCCGCAGCAGGTCCGCGATGGTGCCGCCCGGCAGTCCCAGCACGTTGCCGAGGAACTCCACCTGCTGCCCCAGGAACCCTGACGGCGAATAGCCGGTGTACCCCGGCGTCGGGTCCATGATGGCCCAGACCCAGCCCAACCCGAGGTTGTACGGGATCCCGCTGACGGCCAGAACGGCGAAACTGATTCCCGCCGTCGCTCCCCAAATAAGGAACTTCCGCGTCCACGAGGCGGCGTGCCCCGCCCACATGACCCCGATGAACGGTAGCAGCAGCACGGTGATCGGCTTGATCCCGATGGAGGCCGTGACAAGGAGGATTCCGGCCAGGTAGCGCTTCGTCGCGGCGAAGTAGACACCGGCGACGGCGAGGCCCACCATGAGTGCGTCGTTGTGGGCGCTGGCCACAAAACTGATGAGGAACAGCGGGTTGGCCACCGCGATCCAGAGTGCCCGCGCGCCGTTGATGCCGTGCAGTTCGGCCAGCTTGGGCACGTAAATGACGCAGAGCAGAACCCCTGCGCCGGCGATCAGGCGGAACAGCAGCACGGACACGTCGGGCTGTGCCCCTGTCAGCTCCACAACGCCGCGGGCAAGCCACAGGAAGTAGGGCCCGTAGGGGGTCCGGTTCTCGGCCCAGGCCGGGTCCGCGCCGAGGGCAAACCAGTTGTTGAGGGTGGAGATGCCCACCGTATAGGGGTTCTGGCCTTCCATGACCAGGCGGCCCTGGCCGGTGTAGGCGTAGACATCGCGGGAGAAGATGGGGACGGCCAGCAGGAGCGGCAGGGACCAGGCGGAGATGGCTATGACCACCGACCGCAGCGAGTGTTCGCCCCAGTCGTCCAACCGCTGGCCCAGCCGGAGCCAGGACCGCATCAGGAGCATCGCCCCCACCGTCAGGAGCACGGTGGACAGCGTCACGCCCCAGCCCTCGGTCCGCAGGGCGATGACCACCGGCTGGCGGATCATGGGTGAGCCGTTGGCGATCCAGCCGGTTCCGATCGAGCCCACAAACATCATGAGGGCGCCGAGGAACCCCTGCCAGGTGGCGATGTACACCCGGCGCTTGGTGGGGGGAGCTGAGGCGGGCGCAGCAGACTTCGGGAGCTCCGTGCCGGCCGCTGTCTTTTTCGACGGACCGGGGAAGCTCTCCGAAGTGCTGATGTGTGAACCGCCTGCCGTCATGTCTTGTGTGGTCCCCTACTTACGTTACGGCGCTGGCTGGACTAGCTATAGGCCGGTCTACAACCCAGTCATTTTAGCAGTTGGCCAGCGGCGTGCCCCAGACTGGGAGGGGCGGACGCGCCCCCTATTTCGCAATGGGGCGTCGCGCCGCCCCATCCCCGCCTAAGAACGAAGCCCCCACTGCCGGCTTCACCAGCACGATTGGACCCAGCCATGGCCGCACGAAGCGTCCCCGATGCCCGGACCGGCACGCCGCAGCAGCTCCAATCAGTCCGCGCCACCCTTCGCTCCCCACGGCGGCTCAAGACCGAGGCGCTGGCGGGCCTGGTGGTGGCGCTGGCACTGATCCCGGAAGCTATCGCCTTCTCCGTGATCGCGGGCGGAACGGGCTGGAAGTGGAGCTGATCGGGCTTAATGCCGCCAGCATTCAGATGCGGACGCGGCTGGCGGGAAAGCTCAACTGACGGGCTAGCCCCGCGGGTCGCTGTGGACGGAGCGGTTCCGGCCCAACGACTTGGCCATATAGAGGGCCCGGTCAGCGGCGGCGATGAGGTCTTCCACATCGGAGGTCCCGGCGTCGTACAGTGCCACACCGTAACTGACGGTGGGCATCTCCAGCCCGTCGGCAGTGGGGACCTCAGCCAGGCGCCGGCTGACCTCCCCCGCTGTTTTTTGCGCCCGGTCGGCGGAGGCGCCCGGGATGAGGAGGATGAACTCTTCCCCGCCGTACCTGCCCACAAGATCCGTTGACCTGACGGTGTCCCGGCAGGCGCCAGCGAAAGCCTGCAGCGCGAGGTCACCGGCGGCATGGCCGTGGGTATCGTTGACTGCCTTGAAGTGGTCCAGGTCAGCAAGGATCAGGGCGCCCGTTCCCTGGGTGACGGCCCTGTCATTCAACAGTTCCGCGGCCAGGTCCAGGAAAGCTTTGCGGTTGAGCAGCCCCGTGAGATCGTCCCGGGTGGCCACCATCCGCAGGGCCCGGGTCTGCTGTTCGTTGCTCAATGCGGCCATGCTGAAGGACACCACCACCAGCAGCACCATGGTCACCAACGTGGTCACTGCGGACCCGAAATACGTGACGAACGTGGGTCCATTCGGGCCCTCCAGGAGGAAGTACACCAGCCGGCCGAAATAAAACGCGGACAACCCGGCCGCCGCGGCAGCCATGGGGACCCGGACGCGCGAATATCCCGGCTCCAGCCGCCAGAGTTCCCGGGAAGCAAGCCCCACCGTCAGGCACATCGCGGCGAGGAAGACCGGGCCGCCGGACCAGGTGTTGGTGCCGGGATGGTCGACGGCGGATGCCACCAGCGTGACCACCGGCAGCCCCGTGAAGATCCAACGGAGCGGCCGCACGTCCCGGAGCGAGCGTGCGCCGGCCCAGACGGCTACACCGCCGAGGACCAGCAGGACGTTGCCCAGAGTGTTGGCCCACCACTGGTGTGGGGTTCCGTTGAGCAGGAAAGCGGTGGATCCGGACAGGAAGAACACCAGAGCGAGGCACCACCAGCCGCTGTACGGCGAGCGTGTGTAGCGGTAGGCCGAAAAGTAGAACAGCAGCACCAGGACCAAAGCCATCAGGCCGAACGCGACCCGCAGCGTCGCTGTATCCAAGACCATTTCAGAAGTTCCCCCGGCTGCCGAGTGATGCAAACCTCAGTATTGCACCGCCGTCGGACATTTTCGCCTCATAAGGATGATCCGTCGTTGCGTGGCCAGTTCGATGGCGGAGGTCCGGTTGTCCACGCCGAGCTTGCCGTAGCCTCCAAGTCGCAGCGGGCCGGATGGTCTCGCTGGTGGGCCCGTCCGGCTCGGGCAAATCAAGCCTCCTGGCAGTCGCCGCCACCCTGGTCCGCCCCACCAGCGGCGACGTGATCGTTGACGGGATCAACACCGCGGGGCTGAAGGACAGGGAACTGACCGCGCTGCGCCGGGAGAAGGTGGGCATCATCTTCCAGCAGCCCAACCTCCTGGCGTCCCTGACCGCCGTCGAGCAGTTGATGATTGGCCACCACCTGCGTGGCAAACCGCTGAGGGCCGCGCGTTCGCGCGCCGCGGGACTCCTGGATCTGGTGGGGCTGGCCGCGTCCGCGGACAAGCGTCCGCACCAGCTCTCGGGCGGGCAGCGGCAGCGGGTGAACATTGCCCGGGCCCTGATGGGCAGTCCGAAAGTGCTGCTGGTTGACGAGCCGACGGCGGCGCTGGACCACGCGCGCAGCGCGTCGATCGTCGGGCTGCTGCGCCGGGTCACCGACGAGTTCCAGGTGGCCACGGTGATGGTCACGCATGACACGGAATTCGTCCCGCTGACCGACGCCGTCGCTGTAATGCGCGACGGCGGCCTGACCGCCCCGGTGGTACCCGGCGCCTTACCTAGCGCCGGGGGCGCGGAGTAGGGTTCGGTCATGGACATCATCCTGGTACCCGGTTTCTGGTTGGACGCGTCATCGTGGGAGAAGGTGACGCCGGCGCTGGCGGCGGCGGGGCACACAACCCATCCACTGACTCTTCCCGGCCTTGAATCTGTGGACGCACGGCGTGGAGGCATCACTCTGAAGGACCATATTGCCGCCGTCGTAGACGTTCTGGACGGTCTCGACGGAAAGGTGGTTCTGGTGGGGCACTCCGGTGGTGGCGCGGTCATCCACGGCGTGGCGGACGCACGGCCGGACCGCGTTGCCCGGAATATTTACGTGGACAGCGGACCCCTGGGCGAGGGCGGCGTCATCAATGACGGGCTGCGCACCGAGGGCGACGATGTGCCCCTGCCGCCGTGGGATGGCTTCGATGACGCCGATCTGGTGGACCTCACCGATGAGTTGCGCGCGTCATTCCGGGCGCGCGCCATCCCCGAGCCCAGGGGCGTTGCGCATGGCCGGCAGCGGCTGCATGACGTCCGCAGGTACGACGTTCCGGCGACTGTGATCGCGTGCCAGTTCCCGTCGTCGCTCCTCACCGAATGGATCGACGCCGGCCATCCCTTCACCGCCGAGCTGGCCCGCATCCGCGACGTCGAGTACGTGGACCTCCCCACCGGGCATTGGCCCCAGTTCACCAAGCCTGTGGAACTGGGCCAGGCGATCCTGGCGGCGGTGGAGCGGACGGGGTGACGCGGCGGATCTAAGCAGTGACATCAGCTGAGCCTCCGCGAGTTCAATTATCGGCTAAAAGTCAGGCCATTAAATAGCCTGACTTCAGGCTATAATCACAGTATGAAAACCGTGCCCCTTAGCGAAGCCAAGGACAAGCTTTCCGCACTCGTGGAGGAGGCGGACAAGACGCATGAGATCATCCAGATCACCCGCCACGGGCACCCGTCAGCGGTGTTGATGTCCGCTGACGACCTCGAGTCACTCCAGGAAACCATCCACTGGCTATCGCAGCCGGACATCAGGACAGATTTGGAACAGGCCCGGCGCGACATCGAGGCAGGGAACACCGTCAGCGGCGATGACCTGCGCCGAGAGTTTGGGCTACCGCCGAGGTGACTGAGGAACCATCGAACGAGCAGGGCCCCTGGAGAATCGAAGTTACCAGCCCCGCGCTGAAGGGGTTTCGTCGGCTGCCGGAGAAGGCTGCTGCCGCAATTGTCGAATTCGTTACTGGAGTTCTGGCCGACAATCCACGCCGGCTCAGCAAGCCCCTCACAAGTGAACTCCTGAGCCTGCGCACCGCACGCCGCGGTGACTACCGCGTGTTGTTCACCCTCGATGTTGAAGAGCACACCTTATATGTCCACCGCATCGAGCACCGCGCGGACGTCTACAAGCCTCGCTGACAAAGACCCATAGACAGTGTGCGAGTGTGGTCCGGGTCAGCGAATTCGATCCTGACCACGCCGCCTCTTGACCAGCCACAGGCAAAGCACGGCCGCTGCCGCTGAAGCGGTCGCGACGATGCCGAGGGGGACGGCGTCGTTGGCGCCGCCGATGCCCACCAAGGGAGCGGCGATGCCGCCGAAGGCGTACCGGGCCAGTCCCAACAATGAGGATGCCGTCCCAGCGATATCGTGATAATCCTTGAGGGCAAGCGACGTGGCCGGCGGGCTGGTGACGGCCACGCCGCTGACCATGGTGAACAGGGACAGGACAATGGCAATCAGCGCCAGGTGCAGGGCCGCCGCCGCCAGCAGCCCCAAGGCGCCGGCCGCCGTCATTATCAGGCCCGCGGTGAGCGTCCCACGTTCGGACCACCGTTCAGCGAGCCGGCCGGCGATGAACCCGAAGACCACAAAGCCCAGTGAATTCAGGCCGAACGCGAACGAGTAGCCCTGCGGGGAGAGCCCATACATGCCTTGGAGTATGTAGGTTGCCCCGCTCAGATAGGCGAAGACCGCCGAGTACGTGAAACCGGTGATCAGCACGGCCCCGACGAATACGCGGTCAGCGAGGAGCCGGCGGAAACCGTGGAGGGTCTGCGAAAACCCTCCGGTCACCCGGCGGTTCGCCGGCAGGGTCTCCTGGAAGACCACCAATGACGCCAGCAGGACGGCGACGCCGACGGCTGCGAGAAATAGGAAGACTCCGCGCCAGTCGGTGACGGTGGCGAGTTGCCCGCCGATGACCGGGCCGATGATGGCGGCCAGTCCGCCGAGAACCGTGAGGCGGCCGTAGTAGCGAATGAGTTTGGCGCCCGAGTAGACGTCCCGCCCGGCGGCCTGCGCAATGACGATGCCCACGGCTCCGGCGAGGCCTTGGACAAACCTCGCGACGATGAGCGTCTCAACGGTCGGGCTGATCGCACAAAAGACAGAAGTGACCGTGTACGCAACGACACCGATCAGCAGCGGCGTCCGCCGCCCGAGGCGGTCCGAGAGCGGCCCCGCTACTAATTGGCCGATGGCGAGGCCCAGCAGACAGGCGGTGATGGTCAACTGGGCCACCGACGTCGTGCTTTGCAGCTCAGCGGTGAGGGCTGGGAGGACCGGGAGGTAGAGGTCCATGGAGATGGGACCGAAGATGGTCAGCAGGCCAAGCACAATCGCCAGGGGGCGGCCGACTGTCTGCTCGCGTGCGGGAATCGGGGTTACGACGGCGGTCACGCTGGCTCCGGTCTGTGGGTAGGGGCAGGACTGCGGTTCACGTTCAATACAACGCGGTCATGCCTGTCCTAGCGAGGGCTCTGGTTATCAGGGGTCTGCCAGTACCTCCCTCCCCTGCCGCAGCCGTAGCGGGTAAGCGCCCATAGTGTGCAACGCTGGTTGCATGGATCTGGAGGTGTCGCCCGCGCTCACGATTCCGGCGTCGGAACTCCGCTGGCGGTTCTCGCGGTCGTCCGGGCCAGGCGGTCAGCACGTCAACACGACAGACAGCCGTGCGGAAGTCTCGTGGAACATCGCCGGCTCCGCCGTGCTCACGGATGACCAGCGGCTGATGCTGCTCAGGCGGCTTGGACCACGCCTCGTCGCCGGGGTGATCACCGTGGCCTCCTCCGAGCAACGCTCCCAGCTGCGCAACCGAGAGACCGCCCTGGCGAAGCTCGCCGAGCTTGTGGCGGAAGGTCTGGCACCCGAAGGCCCCCGCCGTCGGGCGACCAAACCCACCCGGGGTTCGAACCGCCGTCGCCTCGCCGCCAAGGAGCAGCGGTCGGCGACGAAACGGCAACGGCAGCGGCCGTCCGCCGAGTAGCGCGGCCCCCGGCCTGGCGCCGGCGGCACCAAGGCGATCCCGCCGTGGAGCCCTATCCCTGCGGGTTTCCGCCCGTTGTGGCTGAGGCGGCGTCGCCGACGCGGCGCACCCCGGTATGCGCACCCCAGATGAACAGCAGCAGCGCCACGAGGACCAGCCCGGCGTGGCTGAGGTCGAGTTCGGCAAGGAAGGTGGTCACCGGGTCGGTGAGTCCGAGCATCGCGTGCAGTACGCCTGCGATGGTGATGATCGAGATGAACAGGGCAGAGGCTGCGGACACACCTGTGATGATCATGTTGAAACCGATACGGCGTTTGGGGTCCACAACGGCGCTTCGGTACATCTTCATCATCGCGACGCCGTTCACCGTATCGCATAAGGTCATAGCCGCCATGAAGCCGAAGGGCAGGGCCATCAGCGCGACCGGGGAGATGCCGGCGAGG
This sequence comes from Pseudarthrobacter sp. MDT1-22, assembly GCF_054511035.1. Lineage (NCBI taxonomy): Bacteria > Bacillati > Actinomycetota > Actinomycetes > Micrococcales > Micrococcaceae > Pseudarthrobacter > Pseudarthrobacter sp. MDT1-22. The sequence continues at coordinate 59,524 of NZ_JBTNDK010000013.1, forward strand.
GCGGCCGTCGCCGTGAGGAGCAGGAACGCGATGGTCGAGGCCGTGTCGAAGCCGAGGCCGAAGAGGAAGCCCAGGACAAAGATGTCACGTGGGCGGTTGACGCGGGAGAGCGGTTTGTCGAGCAGGCGGGCCACGAGCCCGGTCGGTGCCAGCGCCTCGCGCGTGACGGTGGCACCGTCCTTGACCCGGCGGTACAACAAGGCGGTACGCCGGAACGCGGCGGCGTTGTAAACACCGATGGTCAGCAGGAACAGGCCCGAGACAGATGCCCCGGTAATGCTCAAAACCATGTTCGCGGACGAGCCGTCATTAAGTGCGTCCTGAATGATGCCGGCACCACTGACCACAAGCACGCCGGCAAGCACGACGACCATGCTGTGGCCCATGCTGAAGGCGAAGCCCACGCTGACGGGGCTGCGGCCTTGGGCGGCGAAGCGGCGGGTGGAGTTGTCGATCGCCGCAATGTGGTCCCAGTCGTAGCTGTGCTTCACACCGGCCAGGTAGGCGGTGATGAGCAGGCCGAGCACCACAGGGTTGTGGTTTGTGCGCAGTGAATCGGCCAGCAGCGCGAGCATAACGATGTGGAGGGCGGCGACTGCCGCGAAGGTGACCGCCAAGCGGCGGGCCGTCGGGAGGGCTTCCCGCTCGTGGTGGTTCAAGAGGGCTTTCATTTAGTACTTTCGCAGGTTGAGGCGGGGCTGGCCGTGCCAGCGGAACCGCAGAAAATCGATGCCGGCGCGGATGGCGGCGTCCAGCGGCTCGGTGGCGTGGGACAGGGCTCGCATAGCCAGGCCGCCGTCGAGCAGTGACATGCCCAGCTTGCAGCCGTCGGCAAGGGGCACCAGCAACTCATGCAGCTCGTTCAGCAGCGCGGCGTCCACGCGGGCATCCATAACCAGGAGGGAACCGACGTGGGTGTAGTCCTCGAGGAAGGCCATGCCGTCTATCGGGGCGGCACCGGTCAGCGGACGGATCAGCAGGTTGTCGAGCACCGCCAGGCGCCCGTCGACCGAGATCTCGTTCCGCAGGCGGATTTCGTCGTAGCCGAACAGGGCGCCGTCCGGTGACCAGCCCGGCGTGACGATCTCGGCCATCACCAGCGAGGCGCTGCCGTGCATCTCAATCACGGTGGCCTGCCGGTAAGTCGCCCCGCGGTAGGCGATCAGCGGGTCCGGCACAGATTCCAGGCTCGCGTTAGGACCGAGCCGGATGTGCGTCCGCTGTTCAGCGCGGGTCTCGGGCGTGCGGTAGACCTTTGTCGCTGACTGTGTGGTCAGCAGGAGCCGGGCCCCTGTTTCCACAGTGATGTCGATTTCATACTCGTCGCCACCGACGTACCCGCCCCCGGGATTGACCACCACGTAGCAGACCTGGCTGGTGTCATCGAGGTAGTGCGGCCGCAGGATACGCAGCGCGCCCTGGTGGTACTGGCTCGTGGCGATGCAGCGGTCGCCACGCACACCCACGGTGAGGGCGAGAGTACCGGCGAGTTCGACGGCGGCGCGGCGCACCGGGAGTTCGGGCGCCGGCGCACCCGTCACTGGCGGAGATCAAGCATGAGCACGTCGCGCCTGATCCAGTTGATGACGTGCTCCAGGCCTTCGTCGGTCTTGAGGTTGGTGAAACAGTAGGGCTTGTTGCCGCGGAACTCGAGAGTGTCCGCCTCCATCACGGAGAGGTCAGCACCCACATACGGGGCCAGGTCCATTTTGTTGATGATGAAGAAGTCGGACTTGATCATTCCCTGGCCGGCCTTGCGCGGGATTTTTTCGCCCTGCGCCACGTCGATGATGTAGATCGAGAAGTCCACAAGCTCCGGGCTGAACGTGGCCGAAAGGTTGTCTCCCCCGCTTTCAATGAAGACGACTTCGAGGCCGGGGTGGCGCAGCCGCAGCTCCTCCACAGCGGCCGAGTTCATCGACGTGTCCTCTCGGATGGCCGTGTGCGGGCAGCCGCCGGTTTCGATGCCGATGATGCGGTCCAGTGGCAGGATCCCGTTGGCCGCGAGGATCTTGGCGTCCTCGATGGTGTAGATGTCGTTGGTGATGGCGGCCATCGAGATCTCGGCGCTGAGGTGGCGGGTCAGGCGTTCCACGAGCTGGGTCTTGCCTGCGCCGACAGGACCGCCGACGCCGATTTTGATGAGTTTCATGGTGCTCCTTGCTACGTATTGGGTACGGCGAACCGCGGACTGCTAAGACATAAACATGCGGACGCGCTGGCGTTCGTGGCGCATCTGGGCGATTTCGAGACCCGGGGCCGTGATCCCGAAGTCGTCGGCATCCAGTGCCTGGATCCGGCGGACGGCATCCATGATCCTGGGATGTGTTCCCAGCAGCACACGCTGCCCGGCGTCCTGCCCGATGGGGATGGCTCGGATGGCGTTTTGGGTCAGCGACGTGACCGCCGTGAAGAGGTAGCTCGCGAGCAATTCCTCCAGCGGGACGCCCAACTGCCGGCCGGCGACGCCGAACGCGACGGCCGGATGCCCGGCGCACCGCCCGGATCCGACGTCGGCCGCGTAGCCCGCGAGCCGGGCACCCGGCGCCACGGTACCGGCGATGGCCAGCATCCGTGCGCCCATCTTGGTCCCCGCCTCGCGGACCTCACGGGGCAGCGCCGCCGCGGCGATCATCCGGTCGACCCGGGCAATATCGTCAACCGAGGACGCCTCGTACGCCAGGCGCAGGGCGAACCCGTCACTGTAGGTCAGCTGGATGCTCACAAACTGGCTCAGCCAGCTGGCGAAGCTCACTTCGCCGTCGATGAGGCCACGTTCCAGGAACGTTTCCATCCCGAAGGAATGGCTGAACCCGCCGGTTGGGAGCGCGGAGTCAGAGAGCTGCAACAGCGGCAGCAGGTACGACGGCGGCTCGTTCACGCGCTCAGTGGGTGTGTTCGGCATGGCGGAACGGCACGGGCACCACACGCTCCTGGCGCGAGTACGGCACGCCAACGTGGATCAGGTAGTCCTCGATCGTGTGGTCGTACTGCACCACCATCACCTCCGCGGCATATTCACTGTCGGCGTCGAAGAACTGCGCCTGCATGTGCCGGTTGCCGAGGTTGTGCGCAACAACCCCCATTTCACGGATGCTGCGCGCTGCGATAACAAGGACGTTGGTTGCCAGCGCAGTCACCACGATGACAGTTTTGTCGTCGCGGAACAGGATGTCGCCGTCGCGGAGATCCCGCACCGGGCCTGCGGCATCGCTGAGCCGGATGCCCAGTTCACGGCCGTGGTCGGTGGTCACCCGCTGGATTTTCTTGACGAGTTCCGCGCTCGGCAGCAGAACCTGCTCCTCATGGAGGCCAGCCAGCTCGTCCTCGGGGAGATCATGCCGGTTGGCGATGACGTGGTCGATGATCATATATGCCCCCTTAGGGATATGTGTCTAAAAGAGGAAGTAGCGCTGCGCCATGGGCAGCACCGTCGAGGGCTCCGCCGAGATTGGCTCGCCGTCGACAGTCACCTCGTAGGTTTCCGGGTCAACGCCGATATCCGGCGTCGCGCCGTTGTGCTTCATGTCTGCCTTGGTGAGGGTACGGATACCGCTCACCGGCCGGATCACGCGGCGCAGGCCCAACTGCTCGGGGACTCCGGCGGCGATGGCGGCCTGGGAAAGAAACGTGATCGATGAGGCATGTACCGCGGTGCCGAGTGCCCCGAAGTTGCCGCGCAGGGTGCGTGGCTGCGGCGTGGGGATGGAGGCGTTGGGATCCCCCATGACGCTCATGACCGCCTGCCCGCCCTTGAGCACGAACTCGGGCTTGACGCCGAAGAACATCGGGTCCCAGAGCACAAGGTCGGCAAATTTGCCCTCTTCGACGCTTCCGACCGAGTCCGCGATGCCGTGGGCGATCGCCGGGTTGATCGTGTATTTGGCCACGAAGCGTTTGAGCCGGAAGTTGTCTCCCACCTCGGGGTCGCCGTCGAGCTTTCCGCGTTGGCGCTTCATGGCGTCCGCTACCTGCCAGGTGCGCAGGACCACCTCGCCGACCCGGCCCATGGCCTGGGAGTCGGAGCTGGTGATGGAGAAGATGCCCATGTCGTGCAGCACGTCCTCCGCTGCGATGGTCTCCTCGCGGATACGCGAATCGGCGAAGGCCACATCCTCGGGGATGTCCGGGCTCAGGTGGTGGCAGACCATCAGCATGTCGAGGTGTTCGTCGATGGTGTTGACCGTGTACGGCAGGGTGGGATTGGTCGACGCCGGCAGGACGTTGGGCAGCGCCGCGATCTTGATGATGTCCGGGGCATGCCCGCCGCCGGCGCCTTCGGTGTGGAACGTGTGGATGACGCGGCCGCCGATGGTCCGGATGGTGTCTTCGACGAAGCCGCACTCGTTGAGCGTGTCGGAGTGGATGGCCACCTGCACGTCATACTCGTCAGCCACGCGCAATGACATGTCGATCGAGGACGTGGTGGCGCCCCAGTCCTCGTGCACCTTCAGCCCGATGGCCCCGGCGCGGATCTGTTCCGCGAGGGGCTCCATGGCGCTGGCGTGGCCTTTGCCGAGCAGGCCGATATTGATCGGCAGGTTCTCAACCGCCTGAAGCATGCGCGAAATGTGCCAAGCGCCCGGAGTAACGGTGGTGGCCTTGGTCCCTTCGCTCGGTCCGGTACCGCCACCGATCAGCGTGGTGATCCCTGACGCCAAGGCCACCGGCACCTGATCGGGGCTTACGAAGTGCACGTGCGTATCAATGCCGCCGGCGGTGAGGATCTTGCCCTCGCCCGCGATGATGTCGGTAGCGACACCGATGGTGATGTTCACACCCTGGGAAATCTGGGGGTTTCCAGCCTTGCCGATTTTGAAGATGTGCCCGTCGCGCAGGGCCACATCGGCTTTGTAGATGCCGGTGTAGTCCAACACGATCACGTTCGTGATCACGGTGTCCGGGATGTCGTCGTCGCGGACCAGCTGCCCGTTCTGGCCCATGCCGTCACGGATGACCTTGCCGCCGCCAAACACGACTTCTTCACCGTAGTTGGTGTGATCGTGCTCAATCTCGAGGAACAGATCAGTGTCCGCCAGGCGAACTGCGTCTCCCGTGGTGGGGCCGTAGAGGTCCGAGTACTGTTTGCGGCTCAGCTCGAAGCTCATTTGGTGTCGTCCTGCAGGGAGATCAGGCCGCGGCTCGGCTCGAGCGGGCCGTTGATGCGGTCCCGGAATCCGAACACCGCACGCTCGCCCGAGAGAGCAAGCAAGTTGACCGTCTTGGCATCACCGGGCTCGAACCGCACAGCAGTGCCTGCCGGGATGTCCAGCCGGAAGCCGTGGGCCGCATCCCGGTCGAACTCGAGGGCATCGTTCACCTCGAAGAAATGATAGTGGGACCCCACCTGGATTGGGCGGTCACCGCGATTGATCACGGCCAGGGCGCGGGGAATGAGGCCCGCATTGCACGTGATGGGCTCCGGGCGGAGGACGTATTCGCCGGGTTTCATGGGTTCTCCTTCGCCTAGCGAATGGGGTTGTGCACGGTGACGAGCTTGGTGCCGTCCGGGAACGTCGCCTCGACCTGGACGTCATGGATCATGTCGGCGACACCTTCCATGACATCTTCCCTGGTCAGGATGGTGGTGCCATAGCTCATAAGATCGGCGACCCGGCGTCCGTCGCGGGCGCCCTCGACCAGCTCATAGGTAAGGATCGCGATGGATTCCGGATGGTTGAGCTTAAGTCCGCGCTTCTGCCGCCGTCGTGCAAGATCGGCAGCAACCACAATCATCAGTTTTTCGCTTTCGCGTGGCGTTAGATGCATAAAAAGCCTCCTAATCATTCGCGATAAATCGCGAGCTCCCACTCGTTATCTACAACCGGCCTAAGAAGCGACCGGGAGGCCCGTGGATGACTGAAGACTATCAGAATCATGTCAGGGCACCGCCAGCCAAAGCCGTCGAATCATGCACTCACTGCCGGTATGCGCAGGTCAACCCGCAGGTCAGGCTCGAACCCACTCCCGCACCAGCGCCACGAATTCCTCCTGCCGGGCCGCCGCGGCCTCCGCGCTTGGAAAAATCACCTGGCCGCGGTCCTGCCCGATCATTTCCAACAGCCCGCTCCATTTAGAGGGATCAAAATCGAAGTCATCCTCGATGGTCTTGGCACCGCGGTGAAAAATCAGCTGCACGTGATGAAGCGGCCGCAAGTTGAAGGTGACCCGGTCAACAGATTCGAAACAGAAGCTGGGTGCCTTCCACTTAATGCGCTCCGTTATGGCGTCATCCGCGTCCAGGACAGCCAGCCGAAGGCGCTCAATCACAGGCTTCAACGGTTGGTCCAGCGACTCAAGAAAAGAGTCAACCACCAGGTTTCGATTTAGTGTCATGACGCATAGTCAAGCACCTTCGTCTTCAATCCCCACCGGCGCGGATCCAGGCTGCGCCGCAGGCCGTAGTACTGGAGTGTGTTTCATCTGGGGATCGGGTAGTTTCGGGGCCCCGGGATCCGCGGTGATGCTGCCGCCGGGTTGTGACTGTTGTTTCGTTCAAGCAAAGGATGATCATGGCCGTTTCAATTGAGCTGGGCAGGAAACTCGACAAGGACTACGAGAACAAGAGCCTGGAGGAAGTCCTGGACGCCCCGCCGTCCGCACTGGCCGGCCTCACGGACAAGCACGCTGAAGTCCTCGCCAGCATGGGGATCAAGACGGTCCGCGATCTCGGCAGCAACAAGTACTTTGCGATGGCAGGCGTGCTGGTGGCCCTGTCCAAGCACGTCGACTGAAGTACCTCTACACGTCAGGAAAGGTCCGGCGGGGTGAGAACACGGCCGGACCTTTTCGCTGGAGCCAGGCATGCCCGAACGGCTCAGCCGATCAGCGCCAGCACGGCGCCGGCGTTCACAACCCCGCCGGCTTCTGCGCGGATCCCGGCCAGCGTACCGGCGCGGTGGGCGGTCACCTGGGTCTCCATCTTCATCGCCTCAAGAACGACGACGGCGTCCCCCGCCGACACTTCGGCGCCCGGCTCCACGAGCCACTTGACCACGGTCCCGGCCATGTCGGCCCGCAGCTCGCCGGAATCAGCGGCACCCGCCGCAGCGTCGCCGTCGGCAGCGCCATCGAAACCAGCCCCGTCCAGGGAAACCCCCGCAGGAACGGCCGCACCGGAGCGCGCCCAGCCATCCAGCAGGTCAGCGGGAAGGCCGACGGCGAGGCGCCGGCCGTCGATGTCGACGGTAATGGTGCGCCGCTCACCGTCCGGAACGGACGTACCGAACTCCGGATCCGCCGCGATGGAATCCGCGAAGTCAGTCTCGATCCAGCGCGTGTGGATGCCCAGCGCGGTCTCGGACGTGAAGTCCGGCGCCTGGACAACGGCCCGGTGGAACGGCAGGACGGTGGCCACGCCGGTGATTTCCATTTCGGCGAGGGCACGGCGGGCACGGCGGAGCGCCTGCTGCCGGTCGGCGCCGGTGACGATCAGCTTGGCCAGCAGGGAATCGAACTGCGGAGCAACAACCGAACCGGAGCGGACCCCGGAGTCCAGCCGGATACCCGGACCCGTCGGGCCGCTGAACGTCGCGATGGTGCCGGGCGACGGCAGGAAGCCCCGGCCCACGTCCTCCGCGTTGAGCCGGAACTCGAATGAGTGGCCGCTCGGTTTGGGATCGGCGGTGAAGCGCAGCGGCTCGCCGGCGGCGATCCGGAACTGCTCCTGGACCAGGTCCACGCCGGTGGTCTCCTCGGTGATGGGGTGCTCCACCTGCAGTCGCGTGTTCACCTCGAGGAACGCGACGGTGCCGTCGGCGGCCACCAGGAACTCCACCGTCCCAGCCCCCGAATAGGAGGCTTCGCGGCACACTGCCTTGGCGGCGTCGTAAATCTGTTGGGTCTGCGCTTCGGTCAGGAAGGGTGCAGGCGCCTCTTCCACCAGTTTCTGGTGCCGGCGCTGCAGCGAGCAGTCGCGGGTGCCCACCACCAGCACGTTGCCGTGCTGGTCCGCCAGCACCTGCGCCTCCACATGCCGGGGCCGGTCCAGGTACCGCTCCACAAAGCACTCGCCGCGGCCAAAGGCCACCACCGCTTCACGGACCGCGGAATCGAAGGACTCCTCGATCTGGTCCATCTCGCGGACCACCTTCAGCCCGCGTCCACCGCCGCCGAACGCCGCCTTGATGGCGATCGGCAGGCCGTGCTCCTCGGCGAACTTGCGGACCTCCGCGGCCGAATCCACCGGACCGTCGCTGCCGGCCACCAACGGGGCTCCGGCGCGGACAGCGATCTCGCGCGCCGTGATCTTGTTGCCCAGCTTGAGGATGGCGTCCGGATTTGGGCCGATCCAGGTCAGGCCGGCGTCCAGGACCGCCTGTGCAAAGCCAGCGTTCTCGGACAGGAAGCCGTAGCCCGGGTGCACCGCGTCGGCCCCGGACTCCGCGGCCACGCGCAGGATGTTGGGGATATCGAGGTACGTTTCCGACGGCGCGTTGCCCCCCAGGCTGTACGCCTCGGTGGCGGCGCCCACGTGCATGGCGTCGGCATCAACGTCCGCGTAGACAGCCACGGACTCCAGTCCGGCGTCCTCGCAGGCGCGGGCGATGCGGACGGCGATTTCTCCGCGGTTGGCGATCAGGACCTTGCGCATCAGTTGCTCACTTCGTCTGGGAATCTTTTGTCTGGGAAACGCCGGGGGAAGAATCGGAAAAGCCGGTGGGCAGCCCGTAGCCGGGAGCCCAGCGGAACCGGATGGACCCGCCGATGGGAACCTGGGCGGCCAGGTCCAGCTGGTGGTCCACCACCACCCCGATGACCGGGTAGCCGCCGGTGATGGGGTGGTCGGCCAGAAAGAGCACCGGCTGTCCCTCCGGCGGGATCTGCAGTGCGCCGGCCATGGTTCCCTCGCTGGGCAGCTCCCCGTCCCGGCTTCGGCTGAGCGGCTGGCCGTCCAGGCGCATGCCCACGCGGTTGGAGCGGGGCGTCACCGCCCAGTCCTGGGCGCAAAGGGATTCCAGTGCTGCGGCGTCGAACCAGTCCTCGCGGGGCCCGGGCACGATGTCAAGGACCGTGACGCCGGTGTCCGGGAAGTCGGGCTGCAGTTCGGGGTTGCCCACCACGTTGGAGGACGTTGCAGCGCCAGCGCCCAGCAGCTGCCCGGCGGCCAGCGGCGCAGGCCCGATCCCGGACATGGTGTCCGTGGACCGGCTCCCCAGCACCGTGTCCACTGCTGCCCCGCCGCGGATGGCCAGGTAGCTGCGGAAGCCACGCTCGGGTGCGCCGATGGTCAGGATCTCGCCGTCCAGCAGGGCAAACGCCGTGGCCATGGGTACCTCGCGCACCTGCTCGGACTGGTCAAACTCGGACTGGTCGCCTTCGTCTTCAGCCACCGGATCGGGAGAATACGACGGCGTCACAACAGTCAGAGCCGACGGTGCGCCGGCCACTGCCAGCACCTGGTCCCCCACGGCCTGCACGCGCAGCCCGCCGGCAACGGATTCGACGACGGCGGCCGACGGGTCGTTGCCCACGATCCGGTTGGCGCGTCGCAGGGAGGAGCGGTCCAGCGCACCGGCCGAGGACACGCCGAGCCCGGCGTGACCGGGGCGGCCGAGGTCCTGGATCAGGCTCTGGAGCCCGGGCGACAGGATCAGCAGGCCGGACTGAATGTCCGGTTTCCGGGCAGCCAAGGCTTGGGAAGCCGAGGCAGCAACACGCGGTGCCGTAACTTCAATGAGCTCGCGTACCGCCTGGAACTGCACGCGGTCACCGGGCGCGGCCAGGGCCGGCTGCTCCCGGCTGAGGTCCCACATGGTAGCCGCGGTGCGGCCGATCAGCTGCCAGCCGCCCGGGGACTTCCGCGGGTACACGGCCGAATAGTTGCCGGCCAGGGCCACCGAACCTGCGGGGACGGCCGTGCGGGGCGAACTCCGGCGCGGGACTTCCAGTACCTGGTTCTCCCCCACCATGTAGCTGAAGCCCGGCGCGAAGCCGCCGAATGCAACCGTCCAGACCTGCCCGGTGTGGGCCGCAATGACGCCGTCAGTGCCCAGCCCGGTGAGCCGCCCCACTTCCGCGAGGTCGTCGCCGTCGTACACGGTCTCAATCTGCACCAGTTTGCCTTCGGCGTGGGACTGGACCGTCAGGTCCATCTCCAGCAGCCGGGCCGTCATCCTGCGCGCCGCAGCGGGTGAATCCGCCTTCACCATCACGGTTTCGGCGGCGGCCAGGACGTCCACCTGGCCGGGCAGCGGCTGCTCCAGCAGGAGGGCCTGCAGGGCCAGGACGTCGTGGAGCCCGGAGAGTTCGGCGAGCACCGCCGTCGTACCTACCGGCCGGACGGCGAGCACGCGGGCCGCGGAAGCTGGCTTAGTGACTGTTTCCATGGGGATCAGGCCGCGCCGCTCAGGCGTGGCTCTCCCGCGCGTCGTCGCGGTGCAGCAGGCGGAGGTCCTCTTCCGGCTGCGGGTCGCGGCCGAGGCGCATGCCCACGATCGTGATGATGGCCGTGAGGAGGATGTACCCGGCGATCAGGTACCAGCCGCCGGACGCTGCGCCGTAAAGGGCGGTGAAGATCAGCGGAGCCACAGCGCCGCCGATGACGCCGGCAAGCGTGTAGGCCAGGGAGCTACCGGCGTAGCGGAGGCGGGCCGGGAACTGCTCAGTGATGAAGGCTGCCTGCGGGCCGTACATAAAGGCGTGCAGGGCCAGTCCGATGACCACGCCGATGATCAGCATCACCACGGACTTGCCCGCGATCATCAGGAAGAACAGGGGAATGTAGACGGCGGTGGCGGCAGCGGCAATGCCGTAAACCCAGCGGCGGTTGAAGCGGTCAGTGAGTGCGCCGGCAAGCGGGATGAGGAAGAGCTGGAACGCGGAGCCGATCAGGATCGCGGCCAGCACGTTGCCCGTGGTCATGCCCAGTTCCTTGGTGGCGTAGACGGCCACAAAGACCGTGAAGAGCGCGTAGAGCACGTCCGGGCAGACGCGGGACAGGGCGGCGGAGATCAGCGCGCGGGGCTGGGTGGTGAAGACTTCCTTGATGGGCGCCTTCGGCTGGTCGCCGTGGGCTGCGATGGCCTTGAAGACCGGGGTTTCCTCGAGCTTGAGGCGGATGATCAGGCCGAAGACCACCAGCAGGGCGGAGGCAAGGAAGGCTACCCGCCAGCCCCAGGAGAGGAACGCTTCGGTGCTCAGCGAGGCGGCCAGGATCGCAAGGACGCCGTTGGCCATGAGGTTGCCGGCGGGCGGCCCGATCTGGGCTGCGGAGGACCAGAAGCCGCGCTTGTTGGGGTCGCCAAATTCGCTGGACAGCAGCACGGCGCCGCCCCATTCGCCGCCGACGCCAATGCCCTGGGCCAGGCGCAGGAGCACCAGGATGATGGGGGCCCAGATGCCGATCACGGAGTAGTCAGGCAGCGCACCGATGAGGACGGTGGCGATACCGATCAGCACCAGGGTGAAGACCAGGACGTACTTGCGCCCCACCTTGTCGCCGAGGCGGCCGAAGATGATGCCGCCGATCGGGCGGGCGAGGTAGCCCACGGCGAAGGCCGAGAAGGACAGGAGGAGCCCCACGAATTCATCGTCCGAGGGGAAGAAAATCTTGGGGAAGACGAGGGCTGACGCCACCGAGTAGATGGCGAAGTCGTAGTACTCAAGCGAGGTGCCGGTGAGGCTGGCGACGTACGCCTTGAGCGCGCCGGGCGGCGGCTTCCTTGTCGCGGCCTTTGCGGCCTTGTTTGTGCTGGTCATGGTTTCCTCCGGGGGGATGAGGGGTAGTGCGGGGGCCTGGGTGCGGCCATGGGATGGGGCTAGAGGAACGAGCCGATGCTCACGCCGGCGTCCCCGAGAGCGGACTTCACTGCAGTGGCCATCGCTACGGCCCCCGGTGAGTCACCATGCACGCAGATGCTTTCCGCGCGGATTTTGAGGGTGGACCCGTCAATTGCGCGGACTGAGGATTCCGTGGCCATCCGTAGGACATGTTCCGCCACTTGTTCCGGATCCTCAAGGACTGCTCCGGGGAGGGAGCGCGACACCAGGGTGCCGTCCGGGTTGTAGGCCCGGTCCGCGAACGCTTCGGTCACGGCGCGCAAGCCGGCTTTTTCTGCAAGCCGCAGGACTTCCGAACCTGGGAGGCCGAGGATCGGAAGGTTGGGGTCAACCGATTTCACGGCGTCGACGACGGCCTGGGCCTGCACTGTGTGCGTGACGATGGCGTTGTACAGTCCGCCGTGCGGCTTCACATACCGGACCTGGGTTCCTTCAACGGCGGCCAGGGCCTGCAGGGCACCGATCTGGTACACCACGTCGTCGGCCAGTTCCGTGGGGCTGATGTCCATAAAACGGCGTCCGAAACCGGCGAGATCCCGGTAGCCGACGTGGGCACCGATGACAACGCCGGCAGCAGCTGCCTCGCGGCAGGTCCTGCGGATGACGCTGGGATCGCCGGCGTGGAATCCGCAGGCCACGTTCGCGCTCGAAACCGAGCCGAACATGGCCAGGTCATCGCCGAGGCTCCAGCGGCCGAAGGACTCGCCGACGTCGCTGTTCAGGTCAATCGTTGCCATTTGTGATCCCCGTCTCATTGAGTGGTCCTACTAGGATGCACTAAATTTACGGATTGTTCAACAATCCTTCGATTCAACAATGTGACGATCGTGTAAATTCTCGAGTATGGCCTCTTCAGAACCGATCGTCCCCTCTTCGTCCGTCTCTCCGCGGGGATCGGTGAATCACGCGGCGACGCGGACCGCTGCAGGCCGCCTTCGCGTCGCCGTTCCGTCCGTGGCGGAGCGGGTGGCGGATGAACTCCGCCTGCAACTGGCGGAGGGAGCACTGCTTCCCGGAACGCGGCTCACCGAATCCACCATCGCCGAGGACCTGGGCGTCTCCCGCAACACGGTGCGCGAGGCCTTCGTTGAACTTGCCAGCGAACGCCTGGTGGTCCGCCATCCCAACCGCGGCGTCTTCGTGGCAAGCCTGGAGGCAGGGGACGTCCACGACGTCTATACCGTCCGCCGCGCCATCGAGGTCAGCGCGCTGCGCGCCGGAGGCAGCCCGGAGGACGTGGCCGCCGTCCGGGCCGCCGTCGAGGAAGGCAAACGAGCTGCAGCAGCCGGTGACGACGAAGCCCTGGGCACCGCCAACCAGCACTTCCACGGCGCCATTGTGGCCATGGCCGGAAGCCCGCGGCTGAACAGCATCATGGGCCAGGTCCTGGCCGAGATGCGCCTGTTCTTCCACAAAGCCACCGTGGACGCGCAGTTCTACCAGCACTACCTGCCGGACAACGAAGCGATCTGCCTGGCCCTGGAAGCCGGGGAACTGGACCGCGCGAGCGCCCTTCTCCTGGCGTATCTGGACCGCTCCGAAGACAACCTGAGCGAGGTGCACGGCGAAGCCGGAACAGACTGAGCCGTTAGGCTGGACGAATGAAACGCCGCCTTGCAGCCCTGTCCGCCGTCCCCCTGATGCTCCTCCTCTCCGCCTGCGGATCGGTCCAGGAAGTCGCTGAAAACACCGCAAACGATGCCGCCTCCAAGGTGGCTACCGCAGCCTCGGACGAGGTCAGGAAGCAGGTCTGCACCGTTGTGGAGGACGGGCTGGTCAGCGTCCAGGACAAGGCATTGCTGGGCGGGCTGGTGTCCGCCGCGGACACTGCCGGGGTGCCCGCGGAAATTACGACGCCGCTGGGCCAGATCGCCGAAGCCGGAGACCAGGTGCCGGCTGAGTCAGTCACAGCACTGACGGAAGCCTGCTCGGCTTAGTTCCGGCTGTTCCTGTTAGAGCAACGCGGGCTCACAAGTTAGCGCTTGCCCTTTTTGCGTGAGCCCTTGCCGCGGCCCTTGTCCGGATTCGGGGCGTAGCGCTGGGCCACCTTCGGTTTCTTGACCGCGTTGCCGCGCCGGTCCGGCTTCGGCTCCTTCTTGGGCTTCTCCTGCTGGGCCGACGGCTGCCGGGAGCTCGCCGCGGTGCGGCCGCGGACAATCCCGATGAACTCCTCAATGATGTCGTCCGAGGAATCGCTGGGCCAGGCCAGCGCGATCTCCGTGACCGGGGCACCCGTCAGCCGGCGGGCCACGGTGTCCTTGACGTTGAAATGCCGGGCCACGGACATGGGCAAAATCACCAGGCCCGCACCGGACGCCACCACCTGCATGGCCGCTTCCGGGCCACCCATTTCGGCGACGTCCAGGAAAGTCTCTGCCGACAGGTCGGCCAGGGCCACTTCCTCAAACACTGAAATCTCGTGCCCCTTGGGCGCCACCACCACGGGCTGCTCCTCATACAGCGGGATCACGTTGAGGCCTTCCCGCTCCACCGGAAGCCGGACAAAGCTGAGGTCCGCGGAACCGTCACGCAATACGGAAAGCTGGGCGCCGTCGTCGGACATAAACGACTCCAGCGGGATGTCCAGCACGCGCTCTTCCCAGCGGCGGATCCACTTGCCCGGGGTTACGCCGGCCACATAGGCGAAGCGGAGCACACGGGGCGCCTCCTGCTCCGGCGATTCGTCGGGGCTGGCGTTCTGGGGGGATTCATTGTCTGCGGGCACGTCTTCACAGTACCGCCCGCGCGGCCCCGCAATGCCGGAACCGGCGCTGAGATGGCGCGGAGCTGGTGCGGGACTGGTGCCTTTCAGGCAAGCAGCCGGATACCCTTGAACCATGACCTCTGCAAACTCCCAGTCCATGAAGCCGGCCACCGTTGCCAAGAAGCTTGGCATCTACCTGCCGGCAACACCGCAGGAGTTCCAGGATTCAACCATCAGCCGCGCCGATTTCGCCGAACTCCAGTCCAACCCGCCGGAGTGGCTCGTGGAGCTGCGCCGCAACGGCCCCCACCCCCGCCCGGTGGTGGCCCAGAAGCTGAACGTCTCCATCAGCGGCCTGGCCCGCGGCGGTGTTGAGGAAGCGCTGACGACGGCGGAAATCACCGCGCTGCTGCAGGCTCCCCCGGCCTGGCTGGTCACCGAGCGCTCCACCCACGCCGCCGTCCGCACCGAAGCCCAGCGCGTCAAGGACGAAGCCGCCAAAAAGGACGCCAAGAAAGCCCGCGCCCAGGCCGAGTAGCCTTCGCTTTCTGAGTCACCTGCGCTTTCCTAGGCTTGTCCGCGGATCCGAACCTTGAAGGTTTGGATCCGCGGACAGGCCTCTGTTGTTTTCCTGGTCTGCCACCCGTAGAACAAGGGCTACATCAAGCGTAGAATGCAGCCATGGACAAGGTAGGGGTTCGGGAACTCAAGCAAAATCCGAGGGCTGTCATTGAGCGGGTCGAGCACGGAGCCACTCTTGAGATAACCCTTCAGGGCCGCGCGGTTGCAGTGATCTCACCTGTAACGCATCGCAAGAAGTGGACGTCAGCCGCTGAAGTGGCAATTGCCCTGAAGCTTGCCCAACTCGGCGCAGACGAGACCGGGTGGCTCGAGGAACATGACGAATCAAGAGATGCCGATCCCCTTGTTGATCCGTGGACTACCCAGTGATCCTCCTTGACACGAATGTCCTGATCGCACCACCGGCCGTGTGGCCGGCCGGCGCCGTACTCGGCTCGAGCATCATCTCGCTGGCGGAGCTCCAATTCGGAATCCGATCGTCAGCGTCTGAGGAGATCCGCCGGACCCGGGTGCACCGCCTTGCCGTCTGGCGGGAACTGATGGACTGGATTCTCTTTGACGAGCATGCCGCCGAGAGTTATGGCGAGCTGGCTGCGCGGGTCAAGCGCCTGAGGCCCCAACATGCCAGGAGTAAGGACATAATGATCGCCGCGCAAGCCCACTCTCTTGGCATCCCGTTGATGACCCGCAACGCCAGGGACTTCGAGTTGGTCGAAGATGTGGTGGAGATCCTGGAGGCAGGCGACTGAGTGCGGGACTGACAATCCAACCCATTCCGGGCCAGGTCCGTGCGCCGAAGCGATAGCCTGGACGCTATGCGCACCGGGAGCGAAACACCTTGACGGCCAGAGACTGGTCAGCAGCTGAAATCGCGGCAACCGTAGCCAGCTACCTTGAGATGCTGCGATTGGAAGTGCTAGGGCAGCCCTACAGTAAAACGATGTTCCGGGATCGGCTGCTGGCCCTGCTGAACAACCGGACCAGCACCGCCGTCGAGTATAAGCACCAGAACATCTCGGCCGTCATGATGAGGCTGGGCCTTCGCCCCATCAAGGGATACCAGCCAGCCAAGAACTACCAGCACGCGCTGATCGCTGAAGTTCAAGCGCAACTGGCGTCCTCGCCGTCGATCATTGAGCAAGTCTTGGCCGAGGCGCTGCACACGCCTGACGCCGCAGCAATTGGCGCACTCGACTTCGAGTGGTCCCCGATCCCCGAAATCGTCCTCCCGGACGCCCGGGCCGGCGCCCGGTCAGCGCGTCACTACGACTACGCCACGGTAGAGTCCAGCAACCGCAAGCTCGGCGAAGGCGGCGAGGAAGCCGTCGTCGACCTTGAACGACGGCGGCTGCACAGTGCCGGAAAGCGCAAGCTTGCGGAGTCGGTTGAGCAGGTGTCCAAGACCCGCGGGGATGGCCTCGGGTACGACATCCTGTCCTTCGAAGAGAGCGGAAAAGAACGGCTCCTCGAGGTCAAAACCACAAAGTCGCGCGCCGAGACGCCGTTCTTCGTGTCCCGCAACGAATTACAGCTTTCCCAAGAGCAAGCTGAGGTCTTCCACCTCATCAGAGTCTTCAACTTCGGCCCCGCACCCCGCTGGTACCACCTGCCAGGCAGCATCGAAACCACGTGTGAACTTCAGGAAAGCACATTCCTCGCCGTGCCGAAGGCCGGCTAATCAGTCCTGGTGCAGCTGCACGAAGTTGCCGCAGCCGTCGTCGAAGACCGCACTGATCCCAGACGGATCCTCTGACGGTTCGCCCTGGAATTTCACACCGGCAGCCACCAGCCGGTCGTACTCAGCCTGTACATCCGGAACCCCGAAGGTGATGGCCGCGATACCGGCGTCGTGCAGTGCGTTCATGTAATTGGCGCCGATCGGGTTGTCGCTAGGCTCCAGCAGCAGCCCCACCGACCCGGCGTCGGAGCCCGGATCCTTGATGATGAAGAGGTTGTACTCAGGCATCGCCATGAGTGTCTCGAACCCGAGGGTCCCGGTGTAGAACGTATGGGCGGTGACCGGATCCTGGACATGGATGCTGCACATTTTCAGTCTCATGGTCCCAAGCTACCCGGCCCGCAGGAGGCGTGCGAACCTTCAGCGGAGAAGAGCCGTCCTACGTGTCCATCAGAGCTGCCAGCCCGGAGATTAGCGGTCTCCAGGGCCCAGACTGAAGGCACATCCGCCAGGCAGCTGGCCTCCGCAACCGCATCGCTGCGCAGGCCGCGGTGAAATGTGGCGTGGACTCGGCCATGGATCCGGATTCGAAAATGTCTTTCGGTGCCATCGTAGGCGGAGCCGAAGTCCGGTGAGCGGCCGCGAGGTGCCCCTAGCAAGGTAACGCCAATAGAGTCCGCCAGCTGCGTTTGCCAAGTACGGCGAGGCAGATCCCGACAGTCCGTAGATTGCCAGGGCTATTGAGATTCTTGCCAACAAAACTGAAACCGGACACGAGAGCTGCGCATTCCGACCCTCTTCGAAACTGGCCGATATGGGACCTTCCATCAAGCAAATTGCGTTCCCTAGCAGTAACAGCCGCGCCGGCGGCAAGAGGTTCAGTCCAGCTTGGCGTGGCGCAGGTACTGGTAGACGGTCTCCCGGCTGATCCCGTAGTCACGGGCAAGGAGGGCTTTAGGTACACCGCTGCTGGCGCGCTGGACCAGTTCGGCGGCCCGTTCCGGTGTGAGTGTCTTTTTTCGTCCTTTATAGGCGCCGCGCTGCTTGGCCAGAGCGATGCCTTCCCTTTGGCGTTCCCTGATGAGGGAGCGTTCGAATTCGGCGAAGGCGCCCATGACGGAGAGCATGAGGTTGGCCATGGGCGAGTCCTCGCCGGTGAAGACGAGGCCTTCTTTGGCGAACTCCACCCGCACGCCAATGCGGGTTAGGACGTGAACCAGGGCGCGAAGGTCATCGAGGTTGCGTGCGAGCCGGTCCATGCTGTGCACAACCAGGGTGTCCCCGTCACGGGCGAACCGCAGCAGCTCTGTGAGCTGTGGTCTGGCGGTGTCCCTGCCGGAGGCCTTGTCCATGAAGACCCGGTCCAGAACCTGGCCTTCGAGCTGGCGCTTCTCGTTCTGATCCAGAGTGCTCACTCGCACGTATCCGATCCGCTGGCCAGCCACGATTTCCTCCAACCTTCGTTCTGTCAGGATGACTTCTAGGCCCGCTCCAGCTGAAAGTCAAGACCTCCCCAGTCTGTTCTGTCAGGTTGAGTTCTAGGCCCGCCCCAGAAGAACGTCAAGACATACGCGTCCTGTTCGTCAGGTTGGGGTGTGCGCAGTCGGACGATCTCGCGCCTCAGAGGGCACGATTAGTTCGAGATCCAATATGCACGCTTACCAGTAACGAGAAGACAGGCCCTCCCACAGCGCCGCGATCTACTGCCGGTCGCTCTGTGGAGGTGATTGGGCGATGCTTTCCGCTGCTCCAGCTTCTTTGCCGTCCCATGTTTCCTCGTGGCTCTCGGTTCATGTATGGACATTGGCACCACCAGCTTCAGGCAGCCTAGAGGGAACACCAGTCCAGCACGCAGGTGGTAGTTTCTTTTCAATCCAGGGGGGAGGGTAGGCCATGGCGCACACGTACATCTACAAGGCATGTGAGCACTGCAAGGAGCAGTTCACCATGAAGGGGCGCCAGACCGTGGCGCGGCAGAAGCAGGCACGGTTCTGCTCGGTTGCCTGCCGGTCCGCATCCGGCCGCCGGGACGTCACCTGCAAACACTGCGGCCTGGTTTTCAGCAGGAAAGCCAGCGAAGCAGCGGACCGCCACTTCTGCAGCCGCAAGTGCATGTTCGCAGAGTGGGGCTGCGCGGTCTGCTCGAAAATCCGGCCGGAAGAACGCAGAATGGCGGGGGACACTCATTGCTCGAACCGGTGTGCGCTGACCTCCCAACTGGAGGAGCTCGCCCGCGAGACCGGTGAGCTTTTCGCGGTCTGCCGCAGGTGCAAACACATCCTGCCGGCCGAGCGGTTTACCAAGGAACGCAAGCACCGCAACGGGCTCTCCAACGACTGCAAGGACTGCAGCCGGGCCTACTACGAGGAAAACAAGGGCGCCTATCAGCGGCGCCGCTACCAGTACCAGGCGGCGCCCGGCGGGATCATGGTCAACTTCACGTCGGCCCAGAAAGCGGTACGGTTCGCACTCTGGGGCGGACACTGCTGGATGTGCGGGATTGCCGACGCGACCGAAGAGGATCACGTCAAACCCATCTCCAAGGGCGGGTCCCACTGCCTGTCCAACCTTCGCCCCATCTGCAAGAGGTGCAACACGACGAAACGAGGCGCCTGGCCGTTGCCGGCCGAGTCGCTTCGGGCCAACTTCCGGCATCCCTCACCACGTGAAGGCAGCGCCCGCGACGAGGGTACCGAGCGCCAGCCACGGGTCCATTGGACCTGTCCGCAGTGCGGAAAAACGGATTTGATCAGAGCCCACCTGGCTCGGACGCGCAAGTACTGCTCGCAGGAGTGCGTGTTCAAATCGCGCACTAGCACAACGATCGACAAGGTTTGCCTGAACCCGCTCTGCGCGAAGACCTTCACGCTGCCTGGATGGAAAGGGGCGAAGGGTCGGAAGTTCTGCTCCATCGAGTGCGCCTGGGTGGCACGTGACCGGCCGGCGCACTGGCGGGATGTCTCCGAAGGACAGCTCACCCTCTTCTGAGGGAAGGGCAAGGAAGCCAGTTGAAAACACGTAACGAAACCCCGTATCGCGCTTCCACTGATAGGTCTCAGGGCGCCCGGACGTAATATGCCCGTATGAAATCTTCACGGCCCGGGATGCCGGTTTGGGTAACCGTGGTCCTTGTGATTCTGGCAGTGGCCGTCGCAGCTGGTGCGATCGCGGCAGGGGTAATCGAATCAGGGAAGAAGCCCCTAGCGAAGGCGCCGACCGCGGCGGCCGAGCGGCAAAGCGAAACTATCCAGCCGACTTGGCGGGAAGAGCCCGAAGAGACCGAGACCGCGGCCGCAGATCCCTCAACTCAGCCTGCTCTGCCGGCGCCCGAACCTGCACCCGTGCTTGCGCCCGAACAGCCAATCATTCCGGCACCATTGGCTGACGCGCCTCCCCCAGTCCATGTACCTGGTCCGCAGCAACGCAGGGAATGCCCGTCCGGTGCGGTATCTGCCCGACTTACGTCTGTGGAATTTGATGTGGAAAACCCCACTATGTACGACATTGATGTAAGAGCGCGCGGCGTTCTGACCAACGGCACGTCCTCTCCAATCGCCGTGGGGGAAGATGACATCCCTAACTTCCAAGGGCTGGATGACAGAGGGCAGTCCATTGTCATCGAGCTCTACGGGACGTATGACTGGGCGCCGCCGCCCGGACAGCCGTGCATGGGCGAGTTCGTCCTTGAACCGGGCGCCTCGGTGGCGTACACCGCCATTAGTCAGAGCTGGAAGCACACCGTCCAAAACGTGAAGTACTGGTATTCAGCGGCCATACCCGGTTCCCTGCTGCTGTATTTCCCAGGTCCGCTGGTCGCTTGCGAGGTGAAGGGGCAGGTCCCCGCAGAAGGGTCTGCGATCCCCAACTCCTTCACGGGCTAGGGCGGACCGCGGGGATAACCGCTATGTTCGGGGCCCCTTTAGGCGTCATAACCATGCACTTCCGCTGCCGCCAAGTACTGTGGAGCGAATGTTTGGGCAGTACCTCGCACAGGACCTTCGGTGCGCGGAAGCACACTGCGGTGGCAGCACTGATGTTTTCGCTGGCCCTGGCGACGTCCGGTTAGCCGCGGGAGAGCCCGCCCGTGTAGGCTGAGAAGAGGCCGTTAGTTGAAGCTTCAATCCATTAGCTTTACATAATCTCCATTATCGGCGTAAGAAAACGAACGGGGGAGTGCCCGCCAAAGGGTCTGTGCCTGCCATTAGCAAGTGGCGTCCTAGGCCGTCCGGTTACAGGAACTCTCTCAGGAACAAGGGCTCCCCGTCTTTGAGAGTAGCTTGACGAAATCCAATATCGGCGTAAATCAGCGATAGGTTCCGGCCACGCGCGGGTCCAAGGCGCGAAAATCTCGCACAGCGGCCGGACCCTACAAGCAAGCTCAGAAAGGCCTGACCCGTTAGCGGCACCTGTTGCGGCGCTGAGGTATGGGAGGCACTCTGACTAAGTCAGAATCATCGTGGCGGACCTTGTTCCTGGGCCGAGTACCTGGTTGATCAAGCCTTTAAGTCGTACGACCGTGCTGGATCGCGTCTTCGATGAGGTGCTGAGCACTTTCGTGCATCACGGTCTCGTTGCGGCTGCGCCTCAAGTTGTCGAGCCAGTCCGGGACGTGCGCATTGGTCTGACGGATCTGGAGAATACGGTCTTGAACGCTGCGGCAATCCTCAGCGGTTATAGCGCCGTGATCTTCCAGACCGCGTTGCCAGAGTCTGAGGACCTTTGACTCAGCTTTTGCTTTCATGTCGGCGCTGTCGTGATTGGCACGAATCGCCTCGATGAGTTCGCGGGCGGGGCTGAGGAGCGGCACCAGCACGGCGACCAGGGCGTCGACCATAGACAGGCCTGCCACCGCGGCGACAGCGAACCCGGAGAAGATGAGCGCGAGGAGACCGGCCGTGAGGCATGCCGCGTAGTACCGGTGTACTGACGAGCCCCATCCGAGGTTGCTCCGCTGACAAATCAGGACGTCCAGCGGACGGGCGACGGGCCGCGGATCAGGGTACCAGTCCTTGGTTCGGTTGCCTTTGTAACGGGCTGCGGCCTCAGCAATGAGCGTGGGCGAGGGCCTGTCGATGGCAAACTCGTTTGTGGGAATGTCAAAGACGTTAGTGTCGAACTCCTCTTGAACACTAACGGCTTCGCGGCGTCGGCGCTTTTCCCGGCTGCTGCCCAGGACAGACCACAGGAAGGTGAGCGCGCCTCCGGTAGCGCCAACCGCCTGTCGCGCCTCCGGGACGGCGAGGGCAACGGCGATGGTGACAACGGCGAGGAGGACCACGATGATCACCCGGCCGTCGTGGATCCTCTTCGCATCGGTGTACAGCCGTGATTGAGCGGCGAGGAGGCGCTGGGAATGGTCGGTGTTTTGGGCCACAGCGATCGGAGTCCGAGCGGCCGCCGTCGTACCATCGCCTCTCACGCGGAGTAGGGGTCGCAGTAGGGGAAACTGGTTCCCCAGATGGCCCGCAGTGCCTGGTTCATCTCCCATCGTCTCGACTCCCCGGCTGCCCAGGCGGTGTATGCCGCGTCCAGATTCTTGTGGAGGTCTCGGAGTCGAGCCATCGACGTCAAGCGACTGCTCTCCGCTGAGCATGGGCTGATGCGGGAAACAAGGCCAGTCGGGTCGTTCATCGCGGCCAGGTTTGTCGTTATGAGTCTGTTGACGATCGCCTTCAGCGAGGACAGCGACCAGATGAAGTCGTTGTTCTTCCCATGCTCAGCGCAGCGCATTTCCAGATAGAACGATGAAATGGGAACCCCGTGCTCGTACTTCCACGCCTTGAGCAGGCGCGCGAGTTCCCGGACGTTCCCATTGCGCTGCCGATCAACATCGGCAACGAACTTGTTGTGTGCCTTCGGTGCAGCTTCACGCCACCCTCCGCCGGCAGCTGGGATGGAAACCACCCGGTCATCATCCGAAGTTCCACGAATAAGGTAGGCGGGCGTGATTTCGTAACGGGTGACTAGACCCGGAAATTGGACGGTCACTGTGGGGCGGGAAACGCTCACGCTGATTGCCTCGTACAACTCGTCCTTCAGCAGTTGCCGCACGTTATTGAGGACGGTGGTCGACGAGACGGGCCGGTCTTCGAAGTGAATTCTTGCGACGTAGTCGACGTCGCTATGCGGGGTGATCGCGGTTCCGTGCTGGAACGAGCCGCTCTGGTAGAACGACATGAGCCGGTACTTGGCATTAAAGATGTCGTGCAGGCGCTGACGGTACCGGCGCACTTCAGCCTTCTCCCATTCCTTTGGAGCGCGGTCAGCCAAGTACTGGTTGATGCCTTCCCACAGTTGGCCCATAGTTGTCTCCTCGGTTTGTCGTCACGCAAATCCTATGGGTTGGGGCTGACAGTGCATGTCCCCTTGGTGAGGATGTCGGAGGTTGCTGGCTGAACAATCAGTCAGCAGAACTGTCGCCTAAGGGCAACCAGCTTTAGCATTATCTCTTATCGGCGTTCAGCTAGGCCTCGCATCAGACGCCAAAATCCCGCATCCGGTAAGAGAAAACGGCATCAAATAGTGCAGCATCTTTGATGCGGCCGGTACGGTCGTGTTGTGAACTTCAACAGTATGGTGGCTCCCCTAGCGGCACCCACGCAACAGGGTCCCGAGAGCAACGTCGGAAGCGGTTTCCTCGTCCAGTCGGATGGTCGAATTTATCTGGTCACAGTGGCGCATCTCGCCACAGGTGAGACGTCGCAAACGGACGATTGGTCGCTCTGGGCCGACGAGATTACCCTTCACAACGAAAAGCAGGCGGCTTTGGCGAGAGTTCCACTTTTCGACGTGAACGATGAGGGCGTGAAGATCCCCAGGTTCAAGTACGGACGTTCTACTGACACGCCTGGAGTTCTGGCTGACGTAATTCTGCTGCCACTTTCCCCTGAGGAACCGATGTCGAGTATGTCGGACATTTTCCACTTACCGGGCGCCATTGCTCCCTACAGGCAGGGCGATACTGTCACCATGCTGGGCCGCCGCCCATGGCCTGCACTCAGTACTGAAACGCATACCTTGAGTGAGGTGTTCTTTGAACTACTGCTCTGTAAACCTGAGGGGCTAAAGGGCGACTCGGGTGGCCCAGTTGTAAGTTCATCTGGCCTGTTGGTGGGAATGAACTATGGTGCTGACAATCCGAACTACCCGGGGCATGGTGTGCTCGTCCCGGTCGGACTCATTCAAGCGCTAACGAAGGCTGACGACGGCTTCGTTGAGGGCTGGTCATACAGTGCTTCGGTTGAGCAATCTCGTCCATAGCCCTTGAGAGTGATCTCCTGTAGAAGGGCGGCTCACCTGTTGGGCCGCCCCTTCTGCGGATAGTGTCCTACGTTCCCAGAGCGGCACGCAGCTACATAGGTCTTGGGTTATGAGGAGCTCTACGGGCTGAATACGAGTTGGTGCCTGCTGAACTCATACTCAGTCGAATCTCCAGAAGATTTTGCGCGCACTGCGACGCAAGGGCATCCTGCCAAGCAGGAACGGCCTGGCGATGACAAGACCGGCCGCGTTGGACTACATCATCGCAAGCGCACCCGCACTGGCCGGAGCTTCCGTGGCCAGCCGTGTTCCTTGATGTCAGGTTGACGAAAGGTGGGTTATCGGCGTTTCAAAGCGCGGGAGTTGCAGTGGATGCGAGAACTCCCGTTCCGTGTCCGTGTCCATCTAAGTTGACGCACTGCAGTCATACCCCAGAGCACGGCTGGCTTCCAGGCCAGCGCGGGCAACCACGGGTCCCAGCCGTTCGACGTCGGCGGGCCCAATCCGCTGGTTAGGAAACCCCAGGCCGATAGCGCAAGTGAGCCGCCCGGCGTGGTCGAATACGGGTGCACTGATGGAACCGACGTCCTCGTTCCGTTCCCCAAAAGCCGCATAAAACCCCTGTTCCCGGGCCATAGCCGCCTGTTTCTGGAGCTTTTCCAAGGACGCCGGCGTGCCGGGGGTAAAACTGTCGAGTCCGTGCTCGTCCAGGGCATCCCACGCCTCGGGGTCGAATGCAAGAAAAATTTTGCCCGGGGCTCCGGCATGCAGCGGCATCACCATGCCCACCATGAACGGCCGCATCACCACGTGGCGCGTCTCGGCAACGGCAACGATGGTCCGGAAGGCCCCATCCCGGACGTATAGGCATGCGGTCTCACCTGTGTCGTCGCGCAATTGCTGCAAGACCGGTTTCACCAAGCGGACCACGTCCAGCCCGAACGTCCCGGGAGTAGCCCAGCGCACCAGCCCGATGCCGATCCGGTACCGGTCGCCCTCGCGGTCCAGGAAGCCTTCCCGCAGCATGTTCTGCACCAGCCGCTGGCAGGTGCTGGAAGGCAGGCCCGTCTTCCGGATGATCTGCTGAAGCGTCGGCTCCGGAGCGTCGACCGAAAAACAGTCCAGGATCTCCGCCACCTTATGCAGGACCAGCAGGGGTGAGGCCCCAGCGCCCGGTTCCATCGCCACTTTTTGTACATCCCTTCAGCTACTGTTCCGTGAGAGCCTCCAGCTTAGTGAGCCGGAAGCGGACCTTCGGAACGTGATCTATTTGACATCCTAGCCGGGTGACCCACATCATGGGACAAGAACCCACGGTGTGGGTCATATCCCTCAAGCCCCAGCACAAAGACGTGGAGAAACCATGAGCACCCCCGAAGTCACTTGCGAAACCGCGCCCGAGCCCAAGCGCCCGGGCTCCTCCCGGGTGGGACTGATCGTCCCCAGCTCCAACACCACCATGGAGACTGAACTGCCGGAGCTGTTCCGCCGCCAGGCCGAGGCAACCGGCCACAAATACACGTTCCACTCCGCCCGGGCGGGCATGAAGAAGGTCACCCACGAAGAGCTGCTGGCCATGGTGGGCAAGGCAGCGGACTGCGCTGAGGCAGTCTCCGACGCCGACGTGGACGTCATCGCCTACGCGTGCCTGGTTGCCGTCATGGCCCAGGGCCCCGAGGCCCATGTGGGTTCGGAGAAAGTTATCGCGGAGGCCGCCGCCGGCAACGGCCACCCTGCCCCGGTCACCAGCAGCGCGGGCGCCCTGGTCCGGACCCTGCAGGAAATCGGGGCACGCAAGGTGGCCATGATCACCCCCTACATGAAGCCGCTCACCCAGATGGTTGTGGACTACATCGAAGGCTCGGGCATCACGGTGCTGGACGCGATCAGCCTCGAGGTGGCCGACAACCTTGACGTCGGCTGCCTGGACCCGCAGAACCTGCCCGCGCTTGCCCGCAGCCTGCAGCGCGAAGGCGCGGACGCCGTCGTACTTTCCGCCTGCGTCCAGATGCCCTCTCTGGCTGCCGTCCAGGCAGTTGAGGACGAGCTCGGGCTGCCGGTCATCACTGCGGCCATCGCCACCACGTACGAGATCCTCAAGGCGCTCGGTCACCAGCCCGCCATCACCGGTGCCGGCAGCCTGCTGTCCGGCGCCGGTGTCCTCACCCCCGCGGACTCCTAGGCGGCCGGCACCATGTCCCTGTCACTTATCGCGTTCCTGGTCCTGGTGGCGGCCTTCGCCATCGGTTCCTTCACCAAAATCAACGCCGGTCTGCTGGCCACCGTCGCTGCTTTCGGCGTCGGAACCCTCCTGGCCGGCATGTCCATCAAGGACGTCATCGGCCAGTTCCCCGCCGGATTGTTCTTCATCCTGGTGGGTGCCACCCTGCTCTTCGCAATTGTCCGGATCAACGGAACCATCGATCTGCTGGCGTACTGGGCTGAACGGCTTGCCGGCGACCGGAAGATCCTGGTCCCCATCCTGATGTTCCTGCTGACGGCCGCCTTGGCTTCGGCCGGCGCGTTCACCCCCGCGGCCATCGCCATCGTGGCCCCGGTGGGCCTGGCGCTGGGCATGCGGTTCGGCATCAGCACCCTGGCCATGGGCCTCGTCATAGTCCAGGGCGCCAACGCCGGCGCTTTCTCCCCGGTCAACCCTTTCGGCGTGCTGGCCAACAAGATGCTGGACGGCGCCGGCGCCTCGGACGGTTCCTTCAAGCTTTACGCTTACTGCTTCGTCTTCAATGCCATCCTGGCCGCGATCGCTTACGTCCTGGTCCAGGCCATTATGAAGCGCCGCGCCGCCAAGGTGGGGGCCCGTCACCAGACCGGTGACGCTGGAGATGCAAGGCACGACGGCGGTGCTGCCGCTCCCGCCGGAAGCAGCGCGACAGGCCCGTCCGGGACAGCAACGGCTGTCCTTACCGCCCCGGCGCACACTTCCGTGGCTGCCGGAACCACCATCAGGACCGGTCCCGAGAAGGTGGCCGCAACGCCCATGCGGATCCTCACCCTGGTGGGCATCGGCGCCCTGCTGGTGCTCACCACCGTCCTGGGCCTGGACGTCGGCGTCGCTTCGCTGGTCATTGCCACCGTGCTGATCGTCCTGGACTCGAGCGTGCAGAAGCCGGCAGTGGAAAGCATGCCGTGGTCCGCGATCATCCTGGTGACTGGCATCGTCACCTACGTGGGCATGCTGGAAAAGATGGGTGCGTTGAAGGAACTCCAGGAAGGCATCGCCGGCCTGGGCAACAGCTCCCTTGCCGCTCTGCTCACCAGCTATGTGGTTGCCATCGTCTCGGCCTTCGCCTCCACCACCGGCACCCTCGGCGTGATCAGCCCGGTGGTGGCACCCATTGCCATGGATCCGCTGCTCACCCCCATTGGGGTTGTGACGGCCATTGCCATCAGTTCCTCGGTGGTTGACGTGAGCCCGATGTCCACCAGCGGTGCCCTGCTGATGGCGAGTGCGCAGCCCAAGGACGAGCGGATGTTCTTCCGGGCGCTGCTGGTGTGGGCCATTGCGATGATCGCCGTGGTGCCGCTCCTGGTGTGGTTCGTGTTCGTGCAGCTCGGCCTCGGCTAAACACTGCGAAGCTGAAGGGAAGGGGTGTCCTGGCCGGGCACCCCTTTCCCGCTTCCCTAACTTTTTACGCCTTCGGGCGGAAGTGCCCGGGCCAGTCCTTGAGCCGGATCCGGTTGAGGTCATGGATCGTGCCCAGGGTGCCCCACTCGTCCAGGCCCAGCCGGGACAGCGGCTCCAACAGGTCGATCCGCGGGTGGCCGTCTTCCAGCACCGCGTCGCTCACGGCAGCGTGCGTCACTTCGCCGAAGACCAGGATGGAGTCTCCCATCGGCAGGAGCGTATGGAGGCGGCATTCGAGCACCGCCGGTGATTCCTTGACCCGCGGCGCGCCCACGGTGAGGCTCGGCTCCCGGGTGAGGCCGGCGGCGTCGAACTCGCTGACATCCGGCGGGAAATTTGTGCCGGTGGCGTTGACCTCCTCCAGCAGCGCGGCCGGGGCAAGGTTCACCACGAACTCTCCGGACTCGGTGATGTTGCGGAGCGAATCCTTCTCCCCCACGGAGGTGAACTGCACGATGGGCGGATTTGTGGACGCAACGGTGAAGAACGAGTGCGGGGCAAGATTGTCAACGCCCTCCGGCGATACGCTCGACACCCATGCGATGGGCCGGGGCACCACCACCGCGGTGAGCAGCCGGTAGAAATCGCGGGCGGACGTGTCAGTGGGGCTGAAATCAGTTCGCATGCTGCCAGACTACGGGCAGGTAAGCAAAGGAAAGGACACAGGACATGACGTTCCAGCCATACCATTCACCATCAACGGGGTGCGGGGTACGCGCCGTCCTCTTCGACACCTTCGGCACGGTGGTGGACTGGCGCACCGGCGTCGCCGGGCAGGCCGCCGCCTTCGCCGCGGCGCGCGGGCAGGAGCTCGACGCCGAGGCGTTCGCTGATGACTGGCGCGCCCTATACCAGCCAGCCATGGAGGCCATCCGCTCCGGATCCCGTGAATTCGCCACGCTGGACTCACTCCACCGTGAAAACCTGGACGAGGTGCTCCGCAGCCACGGCTTCGATCCGGACCTGCTGGACGCACGGGCCTTGGAGGAGTTGAACAAATCCTGGCACCGCCTGCCCCCATGGCCCGACAGCGTGGAGGGCCTGGCCGCCGTCCGCCGCGGCTACATCGTGGGCCCCTTGTCCAATGGCAACACCTCGCTGCTTGTGGACATGGCCAGAAACGCAGGGCTTCCGTGGGACGTGATCATCGGCTCGGACATGACGCGCACGTACAAGCCGCTGCCGGCGGCCTACCTTCGAACTGCGGAGTTCCTGGACCTCAGGCCCGGTGAGGTGATGCTCGCGGCCGCACACAACAACGACCTGCGTGCTGCCCGGGAGGCCGGGCTGGCAACGGCGTTCATCGCGCGCCCCACCGAATACGGCCCGAGCCAGGATGCGGACCTGACGCCGGAGAGCGATTGGGACCTCACGGCGTCGAGCATCACCGGGCTGGCTCACCAGCTCGGTGCCTGAGCTGACTCCTCCGCCCGTCCGGCCGCGGGTGGAGTGGAGCCCTGCCGTCGGTGGGTTAACCTCCACCGCTTAAGGAACGCTACGCCCGCACTGCCCCAGCGCTTCCGGGAGTTCGGTCAAGGTCGCGACGGTGTAGTCGGGGGCGGCGAAATAGTCCGGGTAGTTGGCCCCGTTCCGGTTGATCCACGCTGTTCCCAGCCCGGCCCGGGCTGCCCCGTGGACGTCCCAGGGGTGCACGGCAACGAGCATCATTTCGCCAGGTTCCACGCCGCAGGCCCCGGAGGCGTAGTGGTAAGCGGTCGCTGCCGGCTTCCACGCTGGGGCATCCTCCACGGAAAGAAGTAGCTCGAACTGGTCCAGGATTCCGGCGGGCGTGAACAGTTTTTCTGCGACCTGGGCGGAGCCGTTGGTCAGCGTGACCAGCCGGTATCCGGCTGCCCGCAAGGCCCGGACGCCATGCGGGACGTCGGGATGCAGGCTGAGTCCTGTCATTCCCGCCATGACATGCGCCACCGCCTGGTCCAGGTCCATCCCTATGTCCGAAGTGGGTAGCAGCCCGCGCAGGGCCTCTGCGCCGATCTCGGCGAAGGCGCCGTTGCCGCCGGCAGCGGTGAGCGCGAAGCCGTCCCGCAGCAGCGTGGCAAACCAAAGTTTCGCCAATTGGGCCGGAGCGCCGACTTCGGCGAACCGCACCCCCATAGGCGACATGTCCGAAAGTGTTTCGTTGACATCGAAAACAATGACTGACGGTGCGCTGTTCATGGGTTCCCTTCGTCTTCACGGTCACGTAGCTCTTCAATCCGACCAATTGCCGCGCCCGGGCCATCGATGCTTCATCCAGTCTGCGCGCCGGTCCCAGACGGGCTCGGCGCGCAGGTCGGGATCGGATTTTCAGAAACAAGGCCTCCGGTCGTACACCCCGTCCCCAGCTGGCCGAACTGAAGCGCTTCGCCCGTGACTGAGGCACTGTCGTGGTCCACAGCATGGACCGGCTCGCCAGCAACCTCGATGGCCTGCGTTCAGTGGTCCAAGCAATGACCGCAAAGGCGTGCGCGTGGAGTTCGTCAAGGAAAACTTGCTCTTCACCGGCGAGGCTCCCCGACGGCTAACCTCATGCTCTCGGGGATGGGTGCC
The DNA here is from genome assembly GCF_054511035.1 of Pseudarthrobacter sp. MDT1-22. NCBI lineage: Bacteria > Bacillati > Actinomycetota > Actinomycetes > Micrococcales > Micrococcaceae > Pseudarthrobacter > Pseudarthrobacter sp. MDT1-22. The sequence goes on from NZ_JBTNDK010000013.1 coordinate 89,725, forward strand.
TTCGCCAAATTTTCGCCGGGATCGAACTGGTTGTCTGCTTCGAGGCCCTGTGCCAGTGCGGGGGCGGCGACATTGGTTGGACGGAAAGGGCCGGATGCCGAACACGGCATCCGGCCCCCCGGCTGGCTGGATTAGCCGCCGATGATTCCGCTGTTCTCATCCGTGGTGTTCTGAATGGTGCTGGCAACACCGGCGTTGGCGCCCAGGTTCAGGCCAAGGTTCGACGCCGAAGCGAACGAACCACCGTCAGTCCCGGTCGTGCTGTTCTCATCCGTGGTGTTCTGAATGGTGCTGGCAACACCGGCGTNGGTTCGACGCCGAAGCGAACGAACCACCGTCAGTCCCGGTCGTGCTGTTCTCATCCGTGGTGTTCTGAATGGTGCTGGCAACACCGGCGTTGGCGCCCAGGTTCAGGCCAAGGTTCGACGCGATGCTGTCGCGGTTTGTGGTCGAGGACGCGGAACTGATGCTGCTCTGGTTCTGCGTACCGATACCAAGACCGGTGCTTGTGCCTGTGTCGGCTGAGGCCGCTCCGGCGCCGAGCACGAGGACGCCGCCGGCGAAAGCTGCGGCGCAGAGGGTGTTGCGGACAAATGAATTCATGACTGTTTTTCCTCACATGGAATGAATGTTGTTCCGGCCAGGGGGCCGGTATGCCTGCATATGCCGCGGTATTAGGTGCGCGGCGCGGGCATCATCAATCCGGTGAGAACCCGGGGTCATCGTCCGGTGACCCCGGAAGGGCGAAGCTGAACAGTGATCCTTCCCCGCCCTGGGTCATGGGCAGGACGAAACGGTAGGAAAGATCCCCTGCAGCCTGTGCACCGGCACCGGTCGGGCTAGATGCACCGGCCCCGCCGGACACCGGTGAGAGCACCGGCGCCGTTGCGGTTTCGTTTCCGCGGGGAAACCCAGACGGGCTCTGAAGGGAAGGACCGCCGCCGTCCATGGACGCGGCACCTCTCGGGGCGCTGCCGTCCGTAATGCCCGTGAGCAGGCGGGGAAGCACGGTGGAGGGGGACGGGTTTGCGCTGCTAACCGCAGCCGGCCTGAACTCCACGGTGGTGGATTGGTCGGCGCCGCCCGGGGAATTTTTTGCCGACGTAGTGCCGTTGATCAACCCTGCCACGGGGTGAGTGATGGCATCCACCGGGTTTGCTACCGGGATGAGGAAGCTGCCGGCAAGTCCCGTAACCGGGGCCAGGAGCGGCTGGACAGTACTGGTAATGAGTTCGGTGACGGGGGCGGTGAGCGGGGCAACGGAGCTGCCGGCAAGTCCCGTAACCGGGCCCAGGAGCGGCTGGACAGTACTGGTAATGAGTTCGGTGACGGGGGCGGTGAGCGGGGCAACGGAGCTGCCGGCAAGTCCCATGACCGGGGCCGTTACCTCTTGGATCACGGTTGCTGGTCCCTGGACCGTCGTGGGTGCGTCGGTCAGGGGCACTGTGGCGGTCCGTACGGGAGCGGCGGCCGGAGTGTTGCCGCCCAAGGGCGGGGCCGATGATGCGGGTCCCGGGGCGGGCGCGGGCGCTGCTGTGCTCGCCTGTGACGGTTCTGTCCGGGCCTGAACCGTGGTGATGAGCGGTTTCACGGGTGCCGTCAGGGAAGGGACGAGTCCGTCGGAGGTGTGCGAGCTCTCACCGGGGGGAGGGGGCGCGGCGGCGTGGGCGCTGCCGGCGCCGAAGATGATCCAGAACATCGCGAAAAGCCCACCGACAAGGAGCAAGCGGAGGGCAGGGACTATGTTCCGGGTTGTGCGGTCCATCCCACCTCCGATCAACTGCCGGTGTCCACCGGCAAATACTTTTCGGTCCCCGCCACTTTCTCAGACCGGCAGAAACGCCCCCAGAACCCTGGGGAATAGTTCGTCCTCATGTAATGCTTTGAAAGTGCTTCGACACAGTGCGGGGCACGGATGGGTCCAGTCCCGGGAAAAGGTCGACACCATTACGGTGGCGGCCGGATTGCAGCCCGGTCCCGAAGTTCCCAGTCAACGCACAGCTCCCGAATGGGTTGGCGCCCGGGCTGCGACCTCAGCCGACCTGATAGGCACATACTGCACTGTGACAGACTCCAAGTCCATTGCAGTCCTGTATCCCCACTTCATCGGCATGGCTCTCAGCCTTGGTCTGGCGGACCTTGACGGCGCAGCCTTGAAAGACGCCCGACCACGCCGACTGAACCCAGGCAGTCGCCGCCTGGATCTACGAGACCACAGACCTCGACGGCGTTACCTTCACCTCCCGCCACGGCGACGATCTGCGGCTATGGGCAATCTTCGAACGACCAGGCGACGGTGCTGTCAGCCCGAAGCTTCGGCGCACGAGGCTAGAGGAACTCCACCACAACAGCGACGCGATCAAGGACGCCTTTCAGCTCCTCGGCCTAACCTGGAAGAGCGAATAGGCTACTCCCCTGCTCCTCGCCACCCTAAGCTTGACGGAAGGTCCAATATCGACAATTACGGTTGGGCCGAGAAGGGTTGATTCATAAAGCCCGCGAGTACTTCTCGCCGCTGTTCATAATTTCCACAGGCTTGCCGCTGTACTGGGTCAGTCCTTCGCGGCCGCCGGCGCGCTTGCCTTGCCGCCTTTGGCCGAGGTGCCGGCCAAACGCAGTGCGGCGTTGATGAGACCGACATGCCTGAAGGCCTGAGGGGTGTTTCCCAGTTGTGCGCCGGTGCGCGGATCAATCTCTTCGGCGAAGATTCCCAAGTCTGCGCCCAGGCCAGCAGGTCCTCGAAGAGTTTTTGGTCTGCCTGCCCCGCCCGGCCAGGTGAGGGCTTCGACCAGCCAGAAGCTGGCGATGGTAAACGGCCCTTCCGTTCCTTCCATCGAGCAGCCAAGGGAGTTCCTGGCCTGATTCGCGCGGGGGCCACGTCGTGGCCATCTGCAGCCGTGCCTTTGTTGCGGGCCCGGCTCATTCCAGGTTCAGGACGGCGCTGGCCGGACCATAGCGGCGGCTGCAGGAAAAGGGTTCGCCCGGGGCTGAGGGGGCCTGCCCGCAGCCGGCCTCCACGTCGGCGGTCAAGCAGCGGAAACACGAGCGCCGGGGCATCAAAACGCAGCGGACAAAAAAATTCAATCGCCCCGTCGGGGTCCGACCAGGGCAGCTGTGAAAGAACGTCACCGAGCGAGGCCAAAGCCCCGAAGTCAGGAAAAACACTTTCACCGGTCATCGGAAGGCCCCCTGCAGTGTCGACGCGGCGGCATCGCGATCATCAGGTAAAAGGCGCAGCAGTGACCGTTTCAGGTTTGTCCTGCTCCTATGTAGGATAGTACTGCCGCACATCCTATGTAGGGTAGTACTTCGCCCGCGGGGTGTCTTGTCTCAACCGCGATGCGGTCAGAGACATATTGCCTATGGGAAGAAATCACGCCGGCACCCCGAATCGACAGTTATTGCGAAGGAACCTGTATGAGCATGCACAATGACCCCACAGAAATGATGGCCATGGAATCCGCCATCCCCGAGTGGCTGACCCCCGTCGCTTGGATCTATGTCGCAGTGGGAGTTCTATCGGCGGCCGTCGTTCTCTATGACTTTTACGGGCGGCGTTACCGCCAAAGCGAACGCATGATGGAGATCGTATGGCCCATAACGGCCCTGTACCTCGGGCCCTTCGCTCTGTGGGCCTACTACCGGCTGGGCCGCGCAGGCAGCCCGAAATGGCAGCAGGAGAACGGGGCTCTTCCTGAACAACGTCTGTCGTTGAAGGCGCTGGCCGGCGGAACTCCCGGCGGAGCAGCGGCCACGGTGGCGCACGTCATTGGTGTTCCCCTGGTGATCGCCAGCGGCCTCACCATAGCCGGAATCAAACTGTGGGTGCTGATCATCGTGATCGCCCTACTTGCGATCGCGATCCTGTTCTTCTTCGAGCGTTTTGCATCCCCTGTCTGGGGCGAGCCTCAGGCCAGGAAGGGCACAGGTGCTGCCTTGCTGGCGGCGACGGTGACAGTACTGGCCTTTGACATCGGCATGGGCGGCTGGATGATTTTCCTGCACTTCGGGATGTTCATGCCCGCACCCACCGACGTGACTTTCTTGTTCCTGATGGGGATCGGAAACATCCTCGGATTCGCTACCGCCTACCCGGCCGTCCGATGGCTGATCCAGCGGGGGGTCAAGGACCCGGTCCTTGAGGCTGGCATTCCGGCCTTCAGCGCACGCGGGAACTGATCGACCATCAGGGGCCTCGCCTCGCGGGCTGGCTAACATGGATACGACCGGTTGAGGGAGGAAAGGGGTTTTCTCCTTTCCGCTCAACCGTCGATCACGCCGAAACCAGTTCATATGACGTTGGGGATTCGCCGACGGCCAGCACCGTAGAACGAACGTCTTAGCGGACGTTGACACCCGAAGGATTCCCGATGCCGCTTTCATCAGCAGTCCCGCCGGAGGGCGTCGGACCGGGTATTTCCCGGCTCCCGGCCGGATATCTGTGGCTTGGTTCCGTTGCTGTTGTTGTCCTCACTGCGCTGATCTTTTTCGGTATTGGCTGGTCGTCCGCCACGCCGCGGCCCGTGTCGGATACGGGCGCGGACGCCGGGTTTGCCCGGGACATGCAGGCACACCACGCGCAGGCTGTCGAGATGGCCCTGCTGATCCGTGACAGGTCAAGTAACGAGGAGATCCGGGCTGTCGCTTACGACGTTGCCACCAGCCAGCAGCACCAGAATGGGCAGATGTACGCCTGGCTGCAGGACTGGGGGCTGTCGCAAGCACGCCCGATCCCGCCCATGGCATGGATGGGCTCAGGGGCCGGCGGTCATGGAAGCGCTTCGCCGCATGCCGCGCAGAGTGGCGCCGGCGGTGCTGACGGTGCGATGGAGGGCATGGCCACCCCAGAGCAGATGCAGGCGCTGCGCCGGTCCTCCGGCGCCGAGGCGGACCGGTTGTTCACTGACCTGATGATCCGCCACCACCAGGGCGGCGTCGCCATGGCCTCTGCCGGAGTACGCCTGGCTAAGACCTCGACGGTACGGGATTTCGCGGCCCTGATCGTGGACGCCCAGACCGCGGAAATCACCGCCCTCCAAGAGCTGCGCCGCAGACTCTGACCGCCCTAAGGAAAGCGAGAACACAGATGCCGTCACCCAGGATGAGCTCTGAGGAACGAAAAGCCCTTGTCAAGGCAATGCGGTCCAAACACCGCGCGGCCGATCGGCGCAAGGCCTGGTTGATATACGGCACCGGCAGCGCCGTCGTCGCCTCCATCATCGCTGCCACGGGCTTCGTCGTCGTCGGCGAGGTCCAGAAACAGGAGACCGCCAAGGCTGAGGCCGCCCGGCCGGTCGAAGGCGTCCAGGACTTCCCCGACCAGTCCAGAAACCACATCGGCGGGCCTGTCAGCTACCCCCGGAACCCGCCGACCGGCGGTGACCACGCACCCGTATGGACGAACTGCGGCATCTACACCGCCCCGATCGAACCGACGCGGGCGGTGCATTCCCTTGAACACGGGGCCGTCTGGCTTTCCTACCGGCAGGACCTTCCCAAGGACCAGGTTGCCGAACTGACCTCACTGGCCGGCGCCCAGGATTACCTTCTGCTCAGCCCGGTCACCGATCAGACCTCGCCCGTTACCGCGACCGCCTGGGGTAAACAGCTCTCGGTGGACAGCAGCAGCGACGAACGCATCGCCACCTTCATTAAAAAATACCGGCAGAGCCCCGAGGCCCCCGAACCCGGCGCCGTCTGCACCGGCGGCGTCGACGGCTGACAGCAAAACGGCGCTGCCGGTCAGCCCTGCAATCCAGTGATTCAGGCGCCCGGACCGATGTCTGCGGATGCGCGCAGCGAGGCCCCCGCCCTGTCCTGCAGATGACAGAGGGAATGAAACTCAACTTTGCCGGCAGGCCGTGGGGAACAGTGGCGGCCCGTCCCGGTATTGTCCTGCATCCGGCCGTGCTTCAGGTCATCCTGTGCCAGGAAAACACCGCAGCGCCAGTTTCATGAGAACGGCGGCGGGCCTGGCTTGTGGTTTCGCGATCAGTTGTTCGCGAGACTAGGCCTGGACGGTGGCTTCTCCTCATGTGAGGGAAGAAAACCCTCGAAGGGAAGTCAGTCAGGACGGGTCATACGGGGTGAAGCTGGCGCCGCTGTCCTTGGAAACGAGCACACCGTCGCCGGTGGCGGCCCAGATGTTCAGCTGACCATCGGCCGCTTTGGCCGTGGTGACCGCCTGGATCTCCCCGTTGAGGCTGCCTTTGGGGGCCCACGTTGCGCCGCCATCTGCGGAGTAGTGCACCGCGCCGGAGGGCTCAATGCCGATCGCGTCGGTGTTGGTGGCGAACGCGGCGAACTGAACGAGGGGCCCCGAACCCAGCAGTTGCCAGGTCTTGCCGCCGTCGGTGGAGCGCTGCAGTCCTTGCTGCGTGGTGGCCAGGACGGTGTCGGAGCCGGGGTTGCCGGCCAGCACGGCGGCCTGGAACCCTGCGGAGGACGTGTTCCAGGTTTTCCCGTCCGGGCTGGTGCGCAGGATTCCGTCAAAGGCTACAACGCCGCTTTTGGTCATGGTCATGGCATGGAAATCGGACTCGCCCTGGCGTGAAAGCTCTTCCCAAGTCTTGCCGCCGTCGCCGGATCGGATCAGGCCCACGGGATTCGGAAGGGTCGAGCCCTTCCCCGGGTGGCCGGAGGCGTAAAAGACGTCCGGATCTTCCGTGGGCGAGAACCCCATCAGGTCGATGGTCGGGCTGATCTTGACCGCCGGCCGGGCGGTGACATCGAAGAGGCCCTCATGAGTCGCCACCATGATCTTTCCGGTGGCCTCGTCAACAGCGATGCCATGGACGTGGGCGGACGGGTAGCCGGTGGCGGCGGACGAGGATGACTCCGGGGCTCCTGCTGGTGCGGTGCACGCGGCCAGTACCAGCAGCAGCGAGGCAGCGGTCGCCGGGATGCTGGCGTATCGGATGGTGAGCAAACGGGGGCTGGACGGCATGGAGGCTCCTGGAAGTGATGGTGAGGGTGAAGGGACGGGGCTGTGTGAAGGGATGCGGATTGCCGGAACTGGGAGCGGATCCTGCGGAGGCAGGGCACCGGCGGTGCGGGTCGTGCCGGGGCGGGGAGGAAATTGCGGGGGCCGTTGTGCGCTCTGCAGCCCGCTGGCCGCCCCGCAGATTGAAGGGGACGGATCGGCTTGTTCGTGATTCATGCTTGTTTGACTGATGAGATTATTAGCGGCTTTCTTGGGCCATTTTTCGGCTTTGGGCTTCGTCGTCGTGTCGGGATCCGGTGATAGGAGGGGCTTTGAAGGCGTTCAGGCGGGTGGAATTGAGGACAACACTGATGCTTGAGAGCGCCATGGCGGCTCCGGCGACCATAGGGGACAGGAGTGCGCCCGTCACTGGGTATAGCAGGCCGGCCGCCAGCGGGATTGCGGCGGTGTTGTAGCCGAAGGCCAGCACAAGATTTTGCCGGATGTTGCGCATGCTGGACCGGGAGAGCGCGATTGTGGTGATCAGGCCGGAGAGTTCACCGGACATCAGCGTGACGTCGGCGGCCTCGATGGCAACGTCGGTTCCGGTGCCGATGGCTATGCCGACGTCGGCCTGGGCCAGGGCGGGGGCGTCGTTGATGCCGTCACCTACCATCGCCACCAGTTTCCCTTCATCCTGGAGGGACCGGATTGCCGTTGCCTTGTCCGCGGGCAGCACGTCCGCGAGCACGCGGGTGATGCCGGTCTGACGCGCGATTGCCTCCGCGGTCCCCTTGTTGTCACCGGTGATCATGACCACCTCCAGCCCCCTTTGCTGCAGCTGGGCGACGGCGGCAGCGGAGCCGGGCTTGAGGGTGTCGGCCACGGCGAGGATTCCGGCCGGTTTTCCGTCCACGGCAACATACATGGGTGTTTTCCCGTCCTTGGCCAACCGTTCCGCCTCGGCCTCCAATGCGCCGGTTGGGATGTTGGCATCGGCCAGAAGGCGGCTGTTTCCGATGAGCACTTCGTGGTGTTCCACTGCTGCCCGGATCCCTTTGCCGGTGATCGAGTCGAAGGCGGTTGCCTGCGGAAGGCCGCCGTTTTTGCGGGCCGCGGCGACGATGGCCGCCGCGAGCGGATGTTCGCTGTCCGCTTCCGCCGCCCCGGCCAGGCGCAGGAGCTGCCCGGCCTCGTATCCGGGGGTTGGGACGGTGTCAGTGAGTGCAGGTTCGCCGCGCGTCAAGGTGCCGGTTTTATCCAGCACCACAGTGTGGAGCTTGTCTACTGTTTCCAGGGCCGCGGCGTCCTTGACGAGCACGCCCAGTGCTGCGCCCTTGCCGGTGGCAACCATGATGGACAATGGCGTCGCGAGCCCAAGCGCGCACGGGCAGGCAATGATGAGGACGCTGACAGCCGCGACGACGGCCAGCGAGAGGGAATCTCCCACCGTAAACCACAGAACGAAGGTGGCGATCGCGATGAACACCACGGCGGGCACGAAGTATCCGGAGACAGCGTCTGCAAGCCGCTGGATCGGAGCCTTTGAGCTCTGGGCCTCCTGAACCAGCCGGATGATCTCCGCCAGCGCCGTGTCGGCGCCGACACGGGTGGCGCGCATACTGAAGGTCCCCGTGCCGTTGACGGTGGCGCCGATGATGGTGTCGCCGGCCTGCTTTGTCACCGGCAGGCTCTCACCGGTCACCATGGATTCGTCCACCGCGGATCGGCCCTGGATGACCTCACCGTCGACGGGGATTTTTTCACCCGGCCGGACCCGGATCTCGTCCCCGGGCCGGACATCTTCGACTGCCGTTTCAATTTCCTGTCCGTTCCGGATGACCTTCGCGGTTGCGGGGGTGAGGGCTATCAGCGCCCGGATGGCATTGCCGGTGCCTGCCCGCGCCCTGGCCTCCACGAGCCGGCCCAGGAGAATCAGCGTAATGATGAAGGACACGACCTCGTAGTAGACGTCGCGGACATCGGCAGGCAAAATCTGAGGAGCAAAGGTAACGAGAAGGCTGTAGGCGAAGGCGGCCGTAGTGCCCAGGGTGATGAGGCTGTTCATCTCCGCCGAACGGTTGGCGAGGGCGCGCCATCCGATCCTGTGTATCGGCCATCCGACGAGGACCATGACCGGCAGAGTCAGCAGTAGCTGCACCCACGGACTTTGCAGGATATCCGGCACAAACAGTTCGTCGATAAAATATGGCGCCATTGCCCCGTACAGGACCGGCAGGGTCAACAGCGTTCCCAGGCCCACGCGCCAGCGCAGATCACGCAGTTCGGCCTCCCGTGCCTGGGCCTCCGCGTCCTCAGTCTCCGCCGAGCCCGGCTCGGCCCGCAGCCGGGCGGGAAAACCTGTGGCGTCGGCGACGGCCCGTTCGAGGTCCCGCACATCGGCCTGTTGCGGATCATAGAGAATCACGGCCCGCTCAGCACCGAAATTGACGGTGGCGCTGTCCACGCCCGGGATCCGGCGGAGGACCCCCTCAGCCCGGCCGGTATCAATCGGCATGCTCCGCAGTGCACCGGGAAGCATGAACTCCGCCCGTTCGGGCCGGTCCTGCGGCTCAACCACCGGACCGACGCCGACGGCCCGTGCGGTCTCCCCGCCCGGGACATGCGTCTCCGCTGCCGGTGTGCCGCCGGCAGCGGTGGGGCCCGTCGGCGCCGCGGGCTCATCCGTGTCATCATTCCGGGTGCTGTGGCCCGCCGCGCCGCCATCGGGTTCAACGAGCAGCCGGCCATGGAGCATGTTCATCCCGCACGCCCAGGGATACTCGCCCGGCTCATCAACGGTCAGGTCCAGGACCGTCGTGTCGAAGGCTGCCAGCGAGACGCTCTTGCGCAGATCCGGAAACACCACCCGGCTCGTGCAGTCGCTGTTGTCCCGCCGGTCAAAGCGAAGCTGCACCGGAACCCCAGCGGTGACGCGCACAAAGTTAGGCGAGTATCCACCCCGGACTGCGATGTCGACGACCTGCACACCGCCGCGAGGATGCGCCGAAACCGCCCGGCGCGGGGCAAAGAAGAACCAGGCAAGAAACCCCACCAGGACCACGCCAGCGAGAATCACCACAACATCGACAAGGTCCATTGCCCTTCTCCCATCCACGAAACTCTGCCACTACCCGTCCCGACTCCGCAGTTGCACGGTGACGGGCCGGCCCTTTTGACGTCGCGGCGGCGGCCCCGCCAGCGAAGCGGGCGGCCCAGGCCACCTGGGCCGTATCGCAAGCGCCGCCCCTTGAATACTATCGTGCATAGTGGTCAAGGTGCGCCTCCGGCCCGCCCCATCCCTGCGCTTTTGGTGTCATCCAGATGCGACACTCCCCCACCGTTACCCAAATGTGGCAATGGGAAGCTTTCACGTACGGTCGGGTCCGTGCCGGTTATCTTCAGGACTGCACTCCCGAGCCGCATTGCCTAACTCGCCGCCGCGGGACCCCTTCGCACAATTCGTTCGGCAGAGACGGGGAACGACAATTTGGCCAGCTTCCGCTGGCCGCGGGGGGAAGCCGCGCCCCCGCCTTGGGCAGGGCGGACGGCCGGGTGTCTCCCACCCGAACGCCACAGCTCACCCCGCAGGCATAGGGAGAGGCCCTTTCATGTCCACACGCAAAACCCATGGCCGCGTGCCGGCGCTTAAACCGGCCTGGCGGGAGCCGCGCTGTATGCGGATCGCAGTTGGCACGGCTGGAGTGAAGGCTGCTGTTCCTCGTATGGTCACAAAGGGTGAGGTGACCAGGCGGGCTCAGGGCATGTTTCCGGGAGGAGCCTAGGGGTCCGCTGCAGGTTCCTCCATGCCGTCAGGGCGTCTGTTCAGGAACCGGCTGATGACCACATCCAGCACGATGCCAAGAGTGACGGCGCAGATGATTGCCAGAGCAACGCCCAGAAGACGGTTGTCGCTGAACCACTGCCCAAAGAACAATCCCATCGTCACCGAATAGCCTGCCCAGAGGACTCCGGAAACGGCTGTCAATGCCGTGAAACGGCTATGGGGGTAATGCGTCGCGCCGGCAGTGAGATTGACCGCGACTCTGCCCACCGGGACGAACCGGGCGACGATGATCACCGAGGCCGGACGTCGGCGTAGCTCCCTGCCGGACCACCGGAAGGCGGCCCGGGCGCGCCCGGACCGCATCCAACGATAGCGTTCCAGGCCCACCTTCCGACCGATGAGGTAGGCGATGTTGTCGCCCGTGAATGCGCCGACAGCTGCCAGGAGGAACAGGAGCCACGTGTTGGGCACACCGGCGCTTGCGGAAAGGGCGGCCAGCCCCACCACGACGGATTCGCTGGGAATCGGAGGAAAGAAGCCGTCAATGGTGCTGCAGGCCAGCACGAGCAGGAGCACCCAAGGCTGGGCCGCGGCCGCCAGGATGAAGTCGTTGATTGCCTGCACAGTTTCCTAACGTCCGGCCCGTCCTGTTCTCTCCCTGATTTTTCCTAGGAGACTGCCCGTGCCTAAGGGCGCGCTGTCCGGACACCGGCTGCCGCCCCCGATCCTAAGGGCAAATTGCCTCGCAAACAGCGGCATCGCGCTGCTTCTGGAAAAACAGGTAGGTGATGGCGTAGGACATCAGTCCCGCGCAGACCACGGCCAACAGCCAACCCAACTTCAGGAATACGAACAGGGAAAGCAGTGGCACGAAGAGGGCAAGCCGGACCGGATCAGGGAATATTTCACAAGAACCGCCATCCGAGGTTACCCACCTTCCTGAAGCGGGACGCCGCCTGGTGGCTTCCTGCTCCCGTGTGACTCCCCCGTTCTTAAGCTACTGTGCTGACCTTTCATGGAGCGCCCGGCCGAATCCTTGATCGTGGTTCCCCGCTGCAGGGGCCCAGGTCTTCGGACCAACCGCCGGGTGGACCGGCATCCGGCGTGCCGGAATAGGCGTTTGCCGGGAAGGCGCGCTCTCCTGGACGGGTGCCCTCACAGAACGCCAGTACTATATCCGGTAGTATTAGCGGGCCTCCAGTTCCCGATGAATTACAGGAGCACAATGAGTCCCGGTGAATTCTTCGCGCAGACGGCGCTGTCCGGTGCGCTCCTGATCGCGGTCCCGTTGGCCGTTATCGCCGGGATCGTTTCCTTCATCTCCCCCTGCGTGCTGCCTTTGGTGCCAGGCTATCTTGGCTACGTATCGGGCTTGGCCGGCGCGGACCATGCACGGGCAAAGCGCCGGATCGTCCTCGGGGTCAGTTTGTTCGTTCTGGGCTTCGCGGTGGTTTTTGTGCTCTACGGTGCTGCCTTCGGGGCGGTCGGCGGCTGGCTGGCCCGGTGGCAGGATCTGCTGATCCGAATTCTGGGCCTCGTGGTCATCGTGATGGGTCTTGTGCTCATAGGCCGTCTGCCCTTCCTGCAGCGGACAGTGAAACTGCCGTGGAAGCCATCGTCCGGGATTGCGGGCGCACCTTTCCTGGGTGTTGTCTTCGGTCTGGGCTGGACGCCGTGCATCGGACCCACACTCAGTGCCGTCCTGGCTCTGAGTACCGCCAGCGGCTCTGCCTGGCGTGGCGCCCTGCTTGCCTTCGCCTACTGCATCGGCCTCGGCATCCCGTTTCTCCTGGTGGCGCTGGGTGTTAACTGGGTCAGCGGAGCGGTCTCGTTCATCAGGCGGCACATTCGTAAATTCAACATCGGCGGCGGCATCATCCTGGCGGCCCTGGGTCTGCTCATGGTCTCCGGCGTCTGGACCCAGTGGATTTACCGGCTCCAGAACCTTATCGGGACCTTCACAACACCGGTCTGAGCACAACACCGGTCTGGGCTGATTGTGTCAAGTTGATCGGAGCCCGCCGGGACGGCCCGAACGGTACCCACCTAAGCGACATACCGGACCTAATGACGGCTTGAATGGTCACCCACCTGTGAGCGTTGATCAATCAGAGCTTGAATCGGCCGGGATATGGGATGTCAGCTGCGGTCGAGGAAGTGAACAAGCTCTCTTTGCAGCCCGACCCACTTCTCATGAGTTATGCCCGGCAGCCCCGCTACTATTGATCGTTGTTTAACGATATTATCGGCGTGTGACGATTCAAGAGTGCAAGCCCGACGTTTCCCCTGCTGTCGCATTGTTCCGTTCCCTGGCGGACCCTGCCAGGTTGGCGATTATCCAGCAGCTTGCCCAGGGCGAGCAGCGCGTCAGTGATCTGGTGGAACACCTCGCGCTGGCGCAGTCCACGGTTTCTGCCCATGTGGCGTGCCTGCGGGACTGCGGCTTGGTGGAGGGTCGTCCTGAAGGACGCCAGACTTTCTACGTGCTGAGCCGGCCGGAGCTGATCGATACCCTGGCCTCGGCAGAGAAACTGCTGGCCGCCACCGGATACAAGGTCGCGCTCTGCTCCAACTACGGCACTCCGGAAGCAGGAGGGAAGTAGGTGGACACGGCAGCGACCCTTACCGCCGAAGATACCGAACAGCTCACTCGCAAAGGGCTGCGCCTGGCCCAGTTCACAGTCGGCTACAACGTCGTTGAAGGCATCATCGCGGTCACTGCCGGCGTGCTGGCAGGCCTGGTATCCGTGGTCGGTTTCGGCATTGATTCGGGCATTGAATCCATCGCCGCGGTCCTGGTGGGGATTCGGCTCGCGGCCCGCCTCCGTCACGGCCATGCGGACGAACGCAAGGAACGCCTGGCCCTTAGGCTGGTAGCCGTCAGCTTCTTCATCCTGGCCGCCTACGTCGTCTTCGAAGGCATCCGGTCTCTGGTGGGCGGGGAGGCCCCGGAAAGTTCACCCCTGGGCATCGGGATCTTGGTGCTGTCTCTGATCGTGATGCCGTTCCTTGCCGTAATGAAAAGGCGCGTCGGGACCAGGTTGAACGACAAGCTGATCCTTGCCGACGCGGCCGAAACGAAAATCTGCGTGCTCCTGAGCATCTCCACCCTGCTCGGTGTTGGAATCTTTATGCTCACCGGCGCCGCCTGGCTCGATCCCGTGGCCGGGTTCATCATCGCGGCCTTCGCCATCCACGAAGGCAAAGAAGCCTGGGAGGGCGAACTCGTCGAAGACGACGATGACGATGACTGAACAAGGCTTCCCCGCAGAGTTCCCAGAGGGAGGAGGTGATCTCACATGAATGATTGCTGCCAGGACGGTAATTGCTCGCCGGAGGAATGCGGCAACGCGTGCTGCTGACGCCGGCCGGTTACGATAGCTGCGCTGAGGGCCCCGCTGAATTGGCGGGGCCCTCCTTTCGTACATCAAGCTGCTGGCAGGGTTGAGGCAGTTCTGCCAGGGCAAAAGCTTCACGAATGTGTCAGCACCAATTCCGGGCGCCATGTCTAAAGGCGTGAAGCTGATAATTTCTAGGCATGGAAAGCACTGCTTTGCCGCTGTTACCACCAGGGCCGGCACGACAACAGTTGTTGGCCCTGGTCTTCCTCGCCGGTGCCATCATCGGTGTCCTGGGCGGCATGATCGGCCTGGGCGGTGCCGAATTCCGGCTGCCCCTGCTCATTGGGGTCTTCGGCTTCGCCGCATTGCAGGCTGTGATCATGAACAAGGCCATGAGCCTTATCGTGGTCATCACGGCCCTGCCGGCCCGCCTCGTCGGCGTTCCCCTCGGCGAGCTCTCGCCCTACTGGTTCATTGTCCTGAACCTCCTGGCCGGAAGTCTTTTCGGTGCCTGGATCGGGGCGCACTGGGCCACCCGGCTCAAATCCAAAACGCTCTACCGCGTGATCGCGGTGTTGCTCGTGCTGATCGCGGCTCTGCTCTTCGTCACCCACTTCTTCGCGATGGACCCGCTCAACATTGCCCCGGCCCCCAGGACCGTGCTGGGCATCGCGGCCGGGATCATCATCGGCATCGTGGCGGCCCTGATGGGCGTCGCCGGCGGGGAGTTGCTCATCCCCACGATCGTCCTGCTCTTTGGCACCGACATCAAGATCGCAGGAAGCCTGTCCCTGGCCGTTTCACTTCCCACGATGCTCGTAGCGTTCGCCCGCTTCAGCAGAGACAAAAGCTTCTCCGTCCTGGGGCAGAACAAGCCCTTCCTCGTTGCGATGACCCTGGGTTCGATCAGCGGGACCGTGGTCGGCGGTCTCCTGCTGGGAATTGTTCCCAGCGTGGTCCTCATTCCCCTCCTCGTCCTGCTCCTGCTGCTGTCCTCGATCAAAGTCTGGAGCCACGGCTAGCAACATTTCCGCAGGCTCTCTCGAAGGGGACTGAATCCACCCGGATCACGAATGAGGTCTGCACCGGACAGGACCTCCCTCTTCCAAGCCCTCGGGTAAATCCTTGATTTTGCTGCGACTCCAACTTGCGGGGTTCACATCAGAACAAGGTCTTGGATTAGGCGCCGTTTGCAGCCCGATGGGGCCTGACGGCGATGAATATGGCCAGGGCGGCGGCCTGGATGGTGGTCAGGGTGACGGCGAGGGCGAAGACGGACTGCTCGTCGAGGACCCCGATGAGTACGCTTCCGGCCAGCCAGGCAATGCCGTAGCAGGCGGTGAAGATGCCGTAGGCGCTGCCTCGCCTTCCTGCCGGGGCCAGCTCGGCGACGGCGGCCCGCATGGTGCTTTCCTGAACGCCCATTGCGGCTCCCCAGAGCAGCACTCCCATGACTGCCAGCGGCGTGCTGTTGCTGAAACCGAGCCACGGGACGGCCGCGGCGAGTACCGGAAGAGCAAGGAGTACCTTCAACCCGATCCGGTCATAGAGCCAGCCGGCGGGCGGTATGGCGCTGCTTCCGCGGCGCCGTGGTGTCTTCGATGAGCATTGCGTTGATCGCTGCTTTGAACGGATCGAGACGGGGCAAGGACCGTACCGGAGATTTTCGCTCCGGCGGTAGTGGGGAGTTCAAAGCCTTCCGCACAGTCTTTCTCGCCACGTGGTGCCTGCGCGCAAGTTCCCGGATCGACGCGCCCTCGATTCTGGCGTCCCTGCGGATACTCGCGAACAACTACATCCCGGCCCTCCTGCACCTGACCCCGATATTGATGGAATCAACGCTCAACAGGTGGGTACCATTCAAGCCGTCATCAGGTCCGGTATCTCGCTTAGGTGGGTACCGTTCGGGCCGTCCTGGTGGGCTCCGATCAGACTGACATATTCACTGGGCCGCTACAGCGAATCACCGCAAAGCACGGATCCCGCGGCCGGTGAAACCTGCCTCGGCACCGCTTCGGCGCCGGCTGCTGCTGCTTTCCAACCCGACGTGCGCATGCTGCTTCTTCCCATCTACTATGGGGAATAGTATTATAGTGATGGCAACTGCAGCGCGAGAGAGAGTGAGATCGGGATGATGGGCTACGGCGACGGAATGATGGGCGGCTGGAACGGGAATTCCATGATGGGCGGCTGGTCCCTTACATGGAGCATTCTGGCCCTGATGTTGGTGCTGGCCGCCGTGGCGTCCGTGGCGCTGCTGGTCGCCTGGCTCGTCCGGCGGGCGCCCGCCGCGCAGGGAGGGGTCGGGGGCGGAGGGTAGGAGGCCGGTGAGATCCTGCGGCGGCGCTTCGCGGCGGGCGACATTGACGACGAGGAGTTCAGGCGGCGCCTTACCGTGCTGGACGGTCCGTAAGGGGTCGGGCGAGGTTCGGCGGGACGCAAGCACTCGACGACTGCAGCCCGCATGGACTACTATGTAACGTAGTAGAACGTCTTTATCAATCACTGACTCGAGGAGCACAACAATGGAACAAATCTTCTACGGCCTGGCAGTTTTGGCTTGCCCCCTGGGCATGGGCGCGATGATGTGGCTGATGATGCGTTCGGGCAAAAAAACGTCAGGAGATGCCGCCCCTACTGAAGCGTCCGCGGCCGAACTCGCCCAGCTGCGAGCAGATCTTGACAGGCTGCGCGCGGGCCAGAGCCTCGCTCATGAAAGCGGCGCTGCCGACAAGGGACCCCGATGACGGGAACCGTCATCGCCCTCATGGTGTTGCTGCTCTCTCTTGGAGCAACTTACTTCTTCTGCGTCCGGCCCATGCGCAAGGGCAGCTGCGCTATGGGCCAGACGGTCTCCGGTAGCGGCACGGCGTGCCAGGACCCCGCGGCCGCAGAGGAAGCTGCGCGCCTTAAAGCCGAGATCACCGCCCTGCGCACGCAGTCGGCAATGCCGGAAACCAAGTAGCCCGGCCAGCCACCGCCCCCCTAACCGCAAGGAAACTCCATGTCCGGTTCTAAGCCGCGGAGCTGTTTTGGCTTGGCCTCTGCCGCTCTGTGCCCCGCGACTGGTCCTTTCCCGCCCGTTGACCCTGACAGGCCCGCGGGGCTCGCCGTCGGCAAGGGCCTGCGGTGACGGCCGCCCGCTCGGCGGGTCCATCCAGGCGCCGGCTGGCAGGACAGCGGCTGACCCCTGCAGCCTCGGCGCTGCTGGTCCTGATCGCGCTGGCCCTCTCTTTTGTGTGTGCCACAAACTTTCCTCCGTCCGGCACCGACTTCTCCGCGGTGCCGGGCTCTGCGGCGGCACCTCTTCCCGCCGTGCAATCAGCAGCGGCGACACCGGCTCCGGACGAATCATGCACCGCCCCGGGAAGCGAGAAGGCTGCCGCACCCGCTCCGATTGCACCGTGCGCCAGTGACATTCCTGTCCCCGCCAGCGCACGGGACCAGGCCCAGCCGGCCCAGTTGGCCCAGCTGGCTGACGCGACGCCGATCTCCCGCGCAATGGCCGCTCCGCACGCGCTTCCCGGGGCGACACGGGTTATCCGGACACGCCCCCCAAGCACACCGTCTCTGACGCAGCTTTCGATCAGCCGGACATAGAGCCCCCATCCAGATCCGTCCGCCGTGGCTTTGCTGCCCGCAGATGGTCCCGCTGCCCTGGCCGCCGCGTTCATTCCGGCCTGCCCCGGCAGTCGTCAGTTCCCAACTGATCTCGCAATTGCCCCTCTGCGGCAACCCGCCAACCCTTCCGGGACCCTAACAGCGAAAAATTCCCGGCCCATCATTTTAAAGGACACGTTTTCACCATGACCAAGAAACAGCACAGGCCGGTAAAAAAGAGGCCGTACGAGGCCACCACGAACCATCCCCGCGGGGCACCCCGTCCCGTTCCCGGCCATCCCGGGGGAATCGACATCGTCGCAGCCGTAGCCGCCAGGCAGAGCGCGCCCGCCGGGGCACGGGGACGGACGGACGAACCCGCCGACGCACCACGCAGCCCCCATCCCTTCCCGAAAACTGCGCCACGCCCTGCCCTGCGCATGGCGGCCGCGTCCGCGACGGCTTCGACGGTCGCGCCTGTGCCGGCTCCGCCCGCAGACTCAGTCCCGGCTCCCACCGCAGACAAGGATCACCGCGGATTCTTCGACAGCCTGGACCCGCAGGGGCTGGCGGGGACGTACTGGATCGACACCGACACGTGGGAGGGCCCAGAAATCGTGTCGGTGCGGTTCTCCGGCACCAGGGCCGCCAGCGAACCCGGAGCACCTCCCGAACAATTCGAGACGTACGAAGACGTGGATTCCATCATGCCCGGAACCGGTCGGATCGCGGTCACATCGCGGGTGACCGGCATCCGCGCGGGCACCTGGAACCTCACATTGTCACCTGTTCCCCGGGCCGAGCGCGCAGCATCACCCGCCGCGCGCACAGCGCTGCCAGGGACGGCGCCGGCATCCTCGACAGTTCAGACCCGGTTTGCCGCCCTCGCCCAAGGACCAGGCGTCAATCTCGCCTCGTGGCCGCTGTTGGTGGGTTCGGGTGCCATCCTGGCCGTAGTGCTCCAGGCCATTTTCCTGACACTGCAGGGCATTGACCCTGTTGGAGCGCTCTGGCTGACAGTACTTGCGAATACCGTGGGAGGAGTGGGCGCGCGGCTCTGGTGGCTGGCGCTGAAACGCCAGCCGCTGGGTAATTTTCTTCAGGCAGGTGCCTGCATCCAGGGCTTTCTGGCCGGCGCACTGGCCACCGTCATTGTCGGTTCGCTGATCTTTGGCCTGCCCGTGGGGCGAATCCTCGATGCAACGGCGGCCGGACTCTTCTTCGGAATGGCACTGGGACGGCCCGGCTGTTTCTTCACAGGCTGTTGCGCCGGACGCCCCACCGCCTCACGGTGGGGACTATGGTCCTCCGACAGGCGGCTGGGCCGCCGCAGGCACCCTGTCCAGCTGTACGAGGCATTCCTGGCACTGCTGATCGGACTCGGGTCGCTGCCCTTCATGCTGGCGGGGCCGCCGAACATTCCAGGACTGGTCTTCATCACAACCGTGACCGCCTACACCCTCGGCCGGCAACTGCTGTTCCCGCTACGCGAGGACTCCAGGACCCTGTGGGGACGGACACTGACGATCGCGGTGTGCATCCTCGTCCTGGGTGCCGTCATCCTGCTGGCAGCCACATCCTGATCAGCGGTCACCGTACCCGCCGCTTGAGGAGCGGGTACGGTGCCGGGGGCGCACCCGACCATCCGCAGCCCGGGCGTTATGCAGCCGTCGAAATGCCGTCCACCGGGCAGGGGGGCATGGTCCCTGCGGCGGCTGCCGGGACAATGGCGAAGAACATAGGCAGGGCCAGGATGGCGCCCGTTGCCATCGTTGCCACAACAGTGCGTCCCGTGCCCAGAGGACGGGCCGGGGCGACGAGGCGCCGGACACGGCTCATGGCAGCCTCGCTGCCGGCGCCCAGGGCCGCCGCGGGGGTCGTGCTGCGCTCGGCCAGGCGGACGAGGGCCGTGGCCACGGTCAGGCGGTCACTGCTTTCCGCGGCGTCGTCGTCGGCCAGCATCTCCACCAGACGTCCGAGCGCAGCGCGGGCCTCGCGGAACGCGGGAACTCCGGGGAAGGCGTGCAGCAGGGCATCGGCCGCTGCGAGTATCAGGTGATGGCGTCCGCTCAGGTGGGCGCGTTCGTGGGCAAGCACCGCGTCGAGCTGATTCGGGTCCAGGGCCGAGAGGGCTGCACTGGTCAGAACGATCTGGCTGTTCCGCCCGGGAAGGCAGTAGGCGGCAGGGGCGGTGTGCTCGATGACCAGCGCGTCCAGGTTCTCGTGCGGGCTGGCGATCATGGCCAGTGCCTCCAGCTGCCGCCTTCTGCTCCGGGCAGCATTCGTCAGGCCCCTGGCAAGACTGTAACCAACCCGGGCCAGTACGGCGCCGGCGGCGACGAGGCCGGTTGTGCTGACAATGGCACCGCCCGGGGTGGAATACTGCTCCAGGAGGGCCATCGCGCAGGCGCGGACGAGCTGTGCCAGGTCTGTCGTCCAGGGAATCACGGGAACAGCCAGGGCCAGCCCAGCGAGCACGACCGTAGACAGCAGGGAGATGCTCAGGGCCTGCCACGCGGCAATGCCGATCCGCGGGGCGCGCTCCAGCCAGCTGCTTCGCTTCAGCAGCATCGGGCCAAACACGGCAAGCACCACGGCGAGAAGGGTCAGGACGACCGGGGCAATCATTGTGCGCTTCCGTCCGGGGCGTGTCCACCCAGTGCCTGGCGCAGGCGGGCTGCTTCTTCGGGGGGTATTTGCTCCAGGAAATGGAGCAGGGTCACCTCCCGGTCAGCACTGCCGGCCAGGACCTCGCTCATGAAGGCAGCCGTGTGCTGTTCGCGGGTCTGCGCGGGACGGTACATATAGGCCCGCCCGTCCTTCTGCCGTGTGAGCACACCCTTACGGTGCAGGTTGTCCATGACGGTCATGACCGTCGTATAGGCCAGGACCCTGTCGCGCTGGAGGTCTTCAAGGACCTCCCGCACGGCAACAGGATGATCCCAGGACCACACCCGGTCCATGACCAACTTTTCGAGTTCTCCGAGCTGACGCACCACGGGACGAGCCTTTCTTAGTCCGGCCAGGGCGGCCGCACTGAACTATCCTCCATAGTATCCCAGAGGGACACCGGCGCGGTTTCTTAGCGGACAGTGGGGCTCAGCCCTGGATGCCGGCCGGGCTCCGGAGTCTGCAGGCCCTGAAGGTGTGACTTCAGGACCCGCCTGCAGGTGGGGGTAACCGGCGCTCTCCAGCATCAGTTGCTTGCCCCAAGCGCCGGCCACCACCGCTGACTGAAGGCCCGGGAAAGGGCTCGGCAGCCCGCTGCCGCCTGCTTGGCCAATACGTCTTGGCCAGTACGTCGATCTGCTCCTTTCCGCAGGTCCGGGCAGTAGATGAGCCAGACGGCGCCGTGTTCCGAGGGAGTGCACCACTGGCCAAGGGCTGACCGGCCGGGTGCAGGTCCCGCAACTGAGCCATCAAGGTGCAGGTTCCCCGCCGATCGGCGGTGTCTGCGGGTAGGGCGGCCCGCTGGCGGAGAGGTTTCGGCCAGCCCGCCAAAGCTTTGGACGCCCATTGATTGGCCGGGACGCTCCAGTAGTGGTCTGGACTATTCCTGCACCGCGGCCGCCAGGGCAAGGATGAAAACGGCCGCGGTTCCGTAGATCCCAGCGCCCTCCGCAATTCCTGCCGCTGCTGTTTGGGCCGCATTTCCGCCACGAGGGCTTGCCGTTCTCTGAGCCCTGTAGGCGGGCCAGTCACATGCCGGGGCCTCCTTCTGGCTGCTCCTCTGCTCCTCCGGCCAGATGCGGCTTATTGAACGGGGGGCGGGGGGTGCGTGAGGTGGCGGCGGAGTTTCTTTTCCGATAACCGTCCGTAGCTGAACAGTTTCCCGTTAATCAGGATGCCGGGCGCGAAGACGACGCCGGTCCGGCCGGCGAGTTCACGTCCCTCTTCGGTCTCCAGGCTGACCTCGCGGATCTCCAGGGAGTAGTCCTGGCGCAGCCCGGAGAGGACCTCCTTGGCCTGCACGCAGGAGGCGCACGAGGCCTTGGTGAGGATGGTGATGTCTGTCGTTTGCGGATCGGTCACTTGGTTGTCTTTCCATTGAGAAGGTCGGACAGGAGCTTGTTGACCGGAACGTACATGGTGTAGTCGGGGGCTCCGCCGTAGTCCGCCCGCCACTGAATGGTTCCGTCCGCCCCGACCAGGATGAAGCTGTGTCCGTCGCGGGAATCGCCCATCATGCCGTACTTATTGGCCTCGTACGTGCGGGAGATGTCCAGTCGGGTGTCGGCCAGGGCGATGGCGGAGAGCTTGTCATCGTCCATTTTCTGGGCGATGAGGTTGACCGGTCCGCTGGTGATGGTCAGGAGCTGGTCGATCCCGGCTGCTTTCAGCTCCGGCCGGGCCGCGTCCAGGTCGCGGATCTGGTCCCAGCACGGCTGGCAGCCCAGACCCTCATGGAAGTACAGCAGCACTGTCTTGCCGCGGTAGTCGCTCAGGTTCACGGTGCTGCCGGAGGTTGAGGGCAGCGAGAAGCCCGGGGCCTGGGCGCCCGGTCCTGGGTTGCCGATCGCGTAGCCCGCAGCGGAAGACTGCGCCGGCCCCCCTGTGGTGGCGGTCGGCTGGTTGGTCGTGATGAGAAGAATGCCGGCGGCCAGGACCGCCACGATGCCGGCGGCAATACCGCCCCAGAGCAGGCCCCGACGCTTCGGCCGGCTTTTTGGGTTGTTGGCGGGGCGCCGGTCGGTTTTGGTCGATGCCATTAGCTGGTCTCCTTTATGGGTGCGGGGTGGTCCCCTTCAGGGGACGATGTCTGTGTTGACGTTCCAGGGCCGTCGTTGCTGTCCGGCTCAGAGGGGCAGGCGGTGCAGGATCCCGCCGGGACGGCGCCGCCGGCCGTGGGGGCGGTTGAGGGCTTCCTGCGCCGGACGGCCTTCCAGACCAGAACGCCAAAGACCGTAAATACTGCGGCGGCTGAGAGCCAGCCGGGCACGAACGCAAGGAACTCTTCGATGTTGGACGCTGCGTGGTTGAGGGCGGCGGTGACTTCCACCTGCCACCCGTCCGGAGCCATTCCCGGGCCCTGGATGGCGATGATGACCGTGATCAGGCCCATGGCGATCATCAGGGCGCCTGAGAGCAGTGTTACCAGCGGCACACGCCTTGCCGCGCCGGGCCACAGCGGGACGGTCCGGGCCGAGAGCAGCCGGCTCGCACCCCAGTTCTTTTTGTCCCACACCAGGGCCAGGACACACAGCGGGGCCACCATGCCGAACACGTAGGCGACACCGACAGCCATCGCAGCCGGGAAGGAAGAAGCGGCGCCGGACAGTGCGGCCACGCCGGCCAGGACCGGTGCGCAGCAGGCACTGGCCGCGCCGGAGAAGACACCCAGCCCGTAAACCGATCCGATGCCTGTGCCGCCGCCGCGCCCGGAGGGCATCGGCAGCATCATCTTCC
The DNA here is from genome assembly GCF_054511035.1 of Pseudarthrobacter sp. MDT1-22. Classification (NCBI taxonomy): domain Bacteria; kingdom Bacillati; phylum Actinomycetota; class Actinomycetes; order Micrococcales; family Micrococcaceae; genus Pseudarthrobacter; species Pseudarthrobacter sp. MDT1-22. The sequence continues at coordinate 112,781 of NZ_JBTNDK010000013.1, forward strand.
AGCCAGCCAGGGTGGCGGCTCCGACGGCCATCATCGCCAAGCCCACAGTGCTGAAGATCCAGATGTGGTAGCCGAACAGCACCCGGCTGATGGCCGCCGCACCCAAAGCGATGGGCAGGATGATTGTTCCGACGCCCGCCGCAAAAACGAGAGTCATGGCCAGTATCCGGCTGCGGCGCCGGAAGCTGGAGGCGAAGAACGCGGGAAGCATCACCGAGACGCAGCACGGCGCCATCAGCGCCACAATGCCGCCGAGGAACGACGCGAGGATGGTTGTGGAGAGCAGAACCTGCTCCATGGACCAGCTCCAATCGGAATAGTCGGGTCGCCACTGAAGTACTATTGAACATAGTAGCAATTACTATTGAGTATAGTAGTACACGATGTTTCGATATGCCTCCGGGCAGGACGGTAGGGTCCGTCCCCGAACGACTGACAGGGAAAAGAAGGTCATGCCACACGACGCGGGGCGCAAGCGCGCCCGCCGGGAGACAGTACTCCTGGCCCTCCTGCTGGGACTGGCGGCGACGGTGATTCCGGCAGCGCCGGCATCGGCGCACACCTATCTGCAGAGCAGCGACCCGGCCCCGGACACGCAACTGCCCGCCGCCCCGACCCGGGTGAGTCTGGTCTTCGCTGAGGGCATTCAGGCCCAGTTCACGAAGGTGACCCTGGCTGTCGGGTCGGGCGCGCCGGCCACCTTGGCAACGGAAATCACCGAGCAAAACGTCGTTGTCCCGGTCCCTGCCAGCATCGCCGGCCGTCAGCCCGAAGGCAGCACCGAGCCGTGGAAGATTACCTACCGGACGGTGGCCGCCGACGGTCACCCGGTGGAGGGGGCCCTGACCTTCGCTGTTACTGCATCCGCTCCGTCAGCACCCGCGGCGCCGCAAGCCGTTACACAACCCACCGAACCCGGGAAATCGTCCGCGGCCGGGGCCGGCGCCCCCGCGCAGCAGGCGGTGCCGGACGCCCCGGAACCGTTCCCATGGCCGACTGTGGGTCTGCTCTCCGCGGTGACGCTGGCCGTGGCCGGCGTGTTCTGGCTGTTCGCCCTCCGGGCGCAGAGGTCCGGACGCCAGTGAGCCGTTTTGCCCGCGCCGCATTTGCCGGTGCCCTGGTCCTGCTTGTTCCCATCACGGCCCTCTTTGTCCTGAATCTGGTCGGCGCCATGGAAGCGCCCTCGCCCGGCCTTCCGGACCCCGGGGATCTGACCCGGTGGGCACTGCCGGCATCCCGTGCCCTTCATGATGTGGCGGCGACCGTGACGATCGGCTTTCTTGCCCTCGCGGCCACCGTGCTGCCGCAGGACCCGGACCGGCCCGGCAGTCTCGGCCCGTCTGCTTCGCGGGCCATGTTCTACGCCGCCATCGCGGGCAGCGTGTGGACTCTCACCGGCACAGCGGCGCTGACCTTCTCCTACGCCGATATGGCCGGCACCGACCCGTTCGGCCCGGAAGCCTCCCTCGATGCAGTCACGTCCTTCATCTTCGACCTGGCACTCGGCCGCTCGCTGGCTGTAAATGTCCTGCTGGCAGCGACCGCAACCACCGGAGCGTGGCTGGCAACCCGCACCACGACGGCCGGCGTGTGCACGCTGCTGGCCCTGGGCGCGCTGTTCCCGCTGACGGTGACCGCCCATGGGGCCTCCAACCACGAGGACGCCGTCAACCTGCTGGCCCTTCACCTGATCGGCGCGACGATCTGGGTCGGCGGCCTGGCCGCCATGTACGTCCTGCGCCAACAGATGGGCCGCGACCTCGTAGTCTCGGTCCGCCGCTACTCCCGGCTGGCCGGATGGTGCTTCCTCCTGGTGCTGCTCTCGGGCCTCTGGAGTGCGGTGCTGCGGCTGAATGGCGCCGACCTTCTGGGCAGCGCGTACGGGGTGCTCCTGGTGCTCAAGTCTGCGGCCCTGGTCCTGCTCGGCTTCGCCGGCTGGTTGCACCGGGCACGCACCATCCGGGCCCTGGAAAGCAATCCGCACCGCATGGCGAGCTTCGTCCGCCTTGCCGGCGCCGAGCTGGCCCTGATGGCCGTCACGGTGGGTCTGGCGGTCGCCTTGGGCCGCACTTCACCGTTTGCGACCAGCCCCGTGCAGAGCACCGCCGAGTCCTTTCTCGGCTCCGAACTGCCGCCATGGCTGGGCGCGGCCGAGTGGTTGACCCAGTGGCATGCGGACGTCGTCTGGGCACCTGTGACCGTGCTGCTGGTCGCCGGATACCTGACCGCAGTCGCCCGGTGGAACCGCAGCACCGGGCCGTGGCCGCGCACCCGCACGTTCTTCTGGCTGCTGGGCTGCGTATTCCTGGCATGGGCCACCAGCGGCGCACCGGCCGTCTACGGCCGGCTACTGCCGGGTATGCACGTGCTCGGAGAAATGATCGTCGGCCTGACAGTCCCCGTGCTGCTCCTCCTGGGCCGTCCCGGGATCCTCGCCGGCACCACACTCCCCCGGCGCACGGACGGAAGCCGCGGCCTGCGGGAATGGGCTGCCGTGTTTCTGAAATCCCGCGCGATGCTCTGGATCGGCCGGCCGATGCCGGCCCTGGCCCTGTACGCCGTCTTTGTGGCCGGATACTGGTTCACCCCCGTGCTGCAGCTGTCCCTGAGCAACAACCCCTTCAGACTCGCAGCCATGACCTCGGCCCTGGGCGCCGGACTGAATCTGGCCGCTGCCCTGCTCAAGTCACGCGACCGCGCGACGGGCACCGCCGGCAGCGCCGTCATGTGGGTCCTGGCGGCGGCCGCGACCGTACACGCCGGAGCGGGAGTGGCGGTGATGGCCGGCGGCATGCACGGCGATGAATGGTATGCCTACATCCAGTCATTGTGGAACTACTCCGCTACAGCGCAGCAAGGCACCGCGGGTGAGGTGCTATGGGGGTCAGCCCTGGTGCCGCTGCTCGCGCTCGGCGTGGCTGTCCTGCAGCCTGCCGTTACGTCCCGCAATCCACTACCAACACCACCGGAAAACGCTGATCGGCCTGCCAAAGAAGCGATCGGGCCCCAGAGGCGCGGCTGATCCCGCCTCTGCGGAGGGAAGGTCAGCGCTGCCGGGCTTCATCGGCACAATACTTCTGCATCGCCCGGTCACGTAGTAGCCGGTCATTGGTCCCCCATCATCCGTCGATGACAGTTCGGAGCCATGTGAACCAATGACCGCTCCGCGTTCGTTTTAGTGGCAGGAGGTGAAGTGCTGATTCACCGGAAAGAGCGGCTGCTGTCGCTTAACCAGAGCGTCGCCGGGCAGCAGCGCCCAGGCGACATGCGAAGAGGCCGACGAGGTCCACAGCAGGGAATAGCCTGCCGGGACCATGCTTGATGGACGGCCGCGCCAATCATTTGTGGAAGCAGCCCTGCAGTCCGGCGGGGGCCCGTACTGACGCGCTGCAAGTTACCGAGAAAGGTTTTCACGGCATGAATATGAACGAGGCAGATACGTACCGGCATTGGGCTGCCGTCTATGTCCTGGGCTCCCTCACTCCCGGGGAGCGGCGCGAATATGAGACGCATCTGGCCGAATGCGCACAGTGCTCAGCCGACGTGGCAGAATTCGCCGGATTGCCTAAGCTGCTGGACACCTTGGCGCCGGAGGAGGCACAAGCCATCGGGCGGCGCAGCGCACAGAGTGATTTGTTTGGCAGGCTCGCGGCGAAGTTCCCGAGGGAGACTCGTCTGCTCCTTGCCGGTCTTGTGATGGGCCTTCGCGCGGCGAACTGTGGCAGCGACGCCAATGCCCGTTCAGGTAGGCGCTAGCCGGTTGAATTTTCGGACTGCGTTTCCTCCCGGCCGGGACGTGCCAGGAGGCCGGCAGCCGCGGGATGCGCGCCTGCCGGCCACAGGCTGGGGCGGCGGACCCCAGGAGTTTGGGATCGAGTCATTGCCCTGCACCGTGCGGGGGATCAGAGCGTGGGTGCACCAGGATGTTTGCTGGCACTCCTATCGGTGGAACCGCCTGAGGAGGAGGGAGTTGCCGACGACAAGGACGGAGCTCAGCGCCATGGCGGCGCCGGCGATGATCGGGTTCAGCAGGCCCAGGGCTGCGATGGGGATGCCGATGGTGTTGTAGAAGAACGCCCAGAACAGGTTGGCTTTGATGGTCGACAGCGTCTTCCGGGAAAGTTCGATGGCGGTGGCGACTTGGGCGAGCTCACTGCCCATGACGGTCAGGTCGGCGGCCTCGATGGCCACGTCCGTCCCTGATCCCATCGCGATTCCCAGATCCGCCTGGGCCAGGGCGGCGGCGTCGTTGACGCCGTCGCCGACCATGGCGACAGTGGCGCCGGAGTTCTGCAGTTTCCTGACCGCGTCCACCTTGCCCTCGGGGAGCACGTCAGCGAAGACGTCTCCCGGGGCGATCCCCACTTGGGCCGCCACGGCGGCCGCGACGGCCGCGTTGTCTCCGGTGAGCAGGATCGGCCGCAATCCCAAGGTCTTGAGTTTGGCGATCGCGGCCGCCGACCCTTCCTTAACTGAGTCCTGCAGGCTGATGATGCACTCTACCCTGCCATCCACGGCGACCCAGATGGCAGTGGCGCCGGAGGCCTGCTCCTCATGGAGCCTTTTTGTCTCCGCAACGCTGGGAAAAACGCCGTTCTCTTCCAGCCAGCCGGTCTTGCCGGCGATCACGAGGGACCCGTTAACAGTTCCGCGGACGCCGCCGCCGGCGGCGTTCCGGAAGCCCGAGACCGCGGCGAGCGGGGTGTGGCTCTTGGCGGCGGCGGCGATGGCGCGGGCAACGGGGTGTTCGCTGGCTGCTTCGACCGAGCCGGCCAGGTGCAGTTCCTTGTCCTGGCCCATCTCTCCGAGGCTGATGATCCTGCTGACGGCGAGTTTGCCGGTGGTAACGGTGCCTGTCTTGTCAAGCAAGACGGTGTTCACGGTGCGGGTGTCCTCAAGGACCTGAGGGCCCTTGATGAGGATGCCCAGCTGCGCCGCCCGGCCGGTGCCAGTGAGCAAAGCTGTCGGCGTGGCCAGCCCCAGGGCGCAGGGGCAGGCGATGACGAGGACAGCCACAGCCGCCAGGAGTCCGCCCTGCACGTCCTGGCCCACGACTGCCCAGAGGGTGAAGGTCAGGGCGGCTATTCCCAGGACGATGGGAACGAAGACGGCGCTGATGCGGTCAGCCAGGCGGGCGATCGGGGCCTTGCCGCCCTGGGCCTCGCTGACCAGCCGGCCCATCTGGGCCAGTGTGGTCTCGCTGCCTATCCTCGTGGCGCGCACGAGCAGCCGGCCGTCAGTGTTGATTGTCGCTCCCGTGACAGTGTCGCCGGGAACCACTTCGACGGGAAGTGATTCACCGGTGATCAGGGAGGTGTCGACGGCACCGTGACCGTCGGTGACAACGCCGTCCGTTGCGATCTTTTCCCCGGGCCGGACAAGGAACACGTCTCCGCGGACGAGATCTTCAACGGGGATGCGGATTTCTTCACCGTCACGGATCACGGTGACGTCCTTGGCTCCCAGATCCAGCAAGGCCCGGAGCGCGTCGCCTGCTTTTCGTTTGGCGTTGGCCTCCAGGTGGCGGCCCAGCAGCAGGAAGGTGATGACCACAGCGGTGACTTCGTAGTACAGCGGAACGTGGCCGCCGTGGGCCGGGTCTTCCGTCAGCGTCGGGTTGGTGAACAGCAGGTAGGTGGAGACCATGAACGCGGCGCTGACACCGATGGACACCAGAGTGTCCATCGTCGAGGCAAAATGGCGGGCGTTGATGACCGCTGCACGGTGGAACGGCCACGCCGACCACGCCCAGACAGGCAGCGTCAGCGCCCCGGCGACCCACCCCCAGTTCGGGAACTGCAAAGGCGGAACCATGGCGATCAGCACGACCGGGACGGTCAGGGCCGCGGCAACCACCAGCCGGAGGAGCAACAGCAAGTCCGGCTTGCTGCGGCGGCGCGGCCCTCCGGGGGCGGTCGGACGGTCCAGCTCCGCCGGGACACCGGCAGACGGTACCGCGCTTCCGTACGTCTTCGCGCGCGCCGCGTAGCCGACCGATTTCACGGCGTCCAAGATCTGCTGATCGCTGATCCCCTCCGGCACGGACACATGCGCTGACTCCAGCGGCAGGTTCACCGATGCCTTGACGCCCTCAAGCTTGCCGAGTCTGCGCTCCACCCGGCCCACGCAGGAGGCACAGGTCATGCCGTCTATGTCGAGCTCGATGATCCGTGTCCGGGGCTGGTGAAGGAGTTCTTCGGTTCTCATGATCGATCCTCTGTTGAAAGGTGGTCCTAGGCGTCGCCGGAGACGACGGAGTACCCAGCCGCGGCCACGGCTTCTGCAAGCCGTGCCGGGGGAAGTCTGCTTCCGGAGGTGACGGCGGCCCGGGAGATCCCGCCTTTGTTCAGTTCGACGGTGACGCTGGTGACGTCCTCCAGCGCTTCAAGCTCTTCCGTGACAGAAGCCACACAGTGGCCGCAGGTCATTCCGGGGATGTTGAGGGTGGTTGTGACGGGGGACATGGAATGCTCCTCGGAGGGCGGTGGTGGTGGGTAGCTCGACGTCAGCGCAGCAGCCGTGCAATGGCGCCGGAGGCTTCGCGGACTTTGAGGTCGATTTGGTCGTTTCTTGTGGCTGTGTCAGCCTCTGCGGCGGCGCTGGCCACGCAGTGCGCGAGGTGTTCCTCCATGAGGCCGATGCTGACGGCGTGCAGGGCCTTCGTCACCGCCGAAACCTGCGTGAGGATGTCGATGCAGTACTTATCCTCTTCGACCATGCGGGCAATGCCGCGCACCTGGCCCTCGATGCGTTTGAGCCGGAGCAGGTAAGCGGCCTTGTGGGGCGAGTATCCCCATGCGGCCTGTCCTGGCCCCGCAGCGGGGTCTGCGGAATGCCGGTCACTCATTGTTTTCCCTTCGGAACGGATGACTAGACCCAGAATATACCCCTAGGGGGTATTGGTCAAGTACCCCCTAGGGGTATCTAGCAGCGGTTCGCAGGTGGGGTTACGTGCTCGGAGTCGCCATCCCGAACGCCTCCTACGGGCATCCAGCGCACTTTCCGTATCTCGGTGATCCACGCCCCGCCTGCCTCGTATGGGCGTGCAGGCACCATTACGGATGACTGATCCTGAACCCGAGGAGCCGACATCCGCCCTCAGGGGGGAGGGACGGATGCCGGACATGTATTACTATATAGCCTAGTAGAAGTGTTGTGTCTCGCCCGGCCGAATGGACGCCGGCGGGCATCGGCGGTGCAGGCCGGATGCCCAGGGGCCGAGTTCGTGAACGTGAGGGTGCAGCAAGCAAATGATGAGTCCTTCCCCAAGAGATACGCCGAAGCAAACAGCCCGCCCAGGTGTCAGGACCGGGGGGCCAAAGACACACCGGGTGCTTGGAGCAGCCGTCGCAGCGCTCGTTTTGGGCCTGTCACTCAGCTCCTGCGCCGCAGCCAACGGCTCGTTGGCTCAGCAGGCCGAGGCGGGAGATAACAAGAACTACGTGGCCGGCGACGGGTCAGTGACCGAGTATTCGGCCGCACTCCGAGGGGCGCCCATTGAGTTGGATGTGCCGATGATGGACGGAACTCAGCTGACCTCCGCGGACCTCCGCGGCAAGGTGGCCGTGCTCAACTTCTGGTACGCCGCCTGTGCGCCGTGCCGCCTCGAGGCCCCCACTCTGGAATCCCTGCATCAGGAGTTCACCTCGAAGGGCGTCGTCTTCAATGGCGTCAACATCCGCGACGAGGCTCCGACAGGGGAGGCGTTCGAGCGGTCCTTTGGCATCAGCTATCCGAGCGTGCTGGACAAGTCCGGCACGGTGCTGCTGGCCATGAGCCAGTACGTTCCGCCGCAGGCCGTGCCCACGACGCTGGTGATTGACAAGCAGGGGCGCGTGGCCGCCAGGATCCTGGGAGTGGCCGAAAAGAGCACCCTGAAGGCCCTTCTCACCGACGCCATCGCTGAGCCGGCGTGAGAAATCGCTTACCCGCGTGAGCTGAGCGAATGCGCCGGCGGAGTCTGCCGGTGGTGGGGTCCGCGGGCAAGACATGCGATGCGTGGCATTCGCAGGATCGCCGGTTGCGCCGGAGTGCCGGTAGATTGCGGGCCAGCTTGACCTGGCGGGGCCCGAGTTTTGGTTTCTGACGGCTTTCCGGCCCAGCGCCCGGCGGCGGCAGCCCGTCCCGGGTCCGTTCGGACATCTGGGCGTGTTCGATAGGTAATCTTTTTAGCGGCTAACGAATGTTGATACAAGAAAGGCCTGTGGGTCGGAATCCCAACGATTCCGACCCACAGGCCCCGTGCAACTTTGGTCTAGGGCGTCAAATCACGTATTCATCAGTTGGATCGACGGCATTACGAGTGGTGTCGGCGTCCAGCGGTTCGGCGTCGCGGCTGCGTTCGGTCTCTAAGCGAAGGTGCTGGGCCTCGTCCGGGGCGGCGGAGTCGTCCGAGGAAGCGTCCCTTTAGCCTTTCATGAACGACATCAGCAGCCCGACGGCCACAGTGCCACCCAGCAGTGGTACTGCATGCAACGCCCTGGTCATCGTCAGTTGCGTCCAGTGGCGTCGGTGGGGGTCATCGTAAGTTCGTGCATTCGCGCCATGCCGGGGTTGCCCTCGGTCATGAGTTCGTGCATGCGCTCCATGCCGGGGTTGCCCTCGGTCATGAGTTCGTGCATGCGCTCCATGCCCGGGTTGCCCTCTTCGGAAGCCACAACTGGTGGGCGCGGGGTTGCGGCCGCAACCGCCGGTCCTGCTATGACGGCCCCTGCAGCCAGTGCGGCTGCCGTTGCGGCCACCACTACGGAAGTACGTACCAACATCATGAATCCCTTCGATTTACTACCTGACAAATAGCTTAGTTACTAAATGACATAGTAGCTTATTTACTACGTGACATAGTAGCCAAGGTGCGTATGTACTTTTTCAAATGACCCCGGGCGGCCCGCTTCACTACGCCAGGGAGATCCCAAGGGCGGGAGCGGGTTCCTGACCGAGCGGACGGCGGTTTCGTTCTTGCCGTTCAGGCCGGAGCTGAGGACCTGGCCGTTGCCGACGTAGATGCCTACGTGGCCGGGCAGACCTTCAGCCCGTTCACGGACGAAACCAGTTTCCTGCTCGGGGCGTTCATTTTTGAAGACGTCGGCGTCACCGCCTATAAGGGTGCTGCCCCGTTCATCGACAACAAGACCTATCTCGAGGCGGCCGCCGGGATCCTTGCCGTGGAGGCTCACCACGCGGGCATCATTAGAACCACCATGTACGCCCGGGACCTGCAGGCACCTGCAAAGGCCATCTCGAACGCCCGCGACAGCCTGGACGGCACATCGGACCTCGATCAGGGCATCGGAACCGCCCAGGTAGCCAACCTCGTGCCGGCCGACGCCAACGCTCTCGCGTTCAGCCGTACCCCCGCGCAGGTCCTGAACATCGCCTACCTGACCCCGGAATCGGTCAAATCCGGCGGGTTCTTCCCCGCCGGCGTCAACGGAAAGCTCACAGGAGCGGCGGCAGCTGAGGCGCATTCATCCTGAGGCGATAAGCCGCCGCGGACCTCAACGGCGGCGGGCAACAGCATGTCGTCAGTCGGGCAGCTGAGCATGGGTCGCTGAGTCCTTTTCGTATGGACGGCGTCGGCTGGGCATATATGATGCGTCCGTCATCTGTCTCGGCTCGACGATCGGCCCAGAGCATGATCCCGGTCTTCACCCTGCCCGGGCCAGGGCCAGGTCTGCTGGGCGGGCCTGATCGTTGCGGCCCTGATCGCAGCCCTCCCGCCCCTTCCATGGTGCTCGACGTCCTTATGTTCGCAACAGTGAGCCCTGGAACAGTCAACCTCAGCTCCGGCCTCCGAACGCGTCAGCCTGCCGGGTGAAGGCGTGCCGCCCGGGCACCTCCTGTGCCCGGGCAGCCCCACCCGGCAGCGGGTGAAGGCGGTTCGGATGTGTTGAGGCTACTTCGCCAGGAACTGGATAAGGGCTTGGTTCCATTCGTCGGGGTGGCTTACGTTGCATCCGTGGGGGGCTCCGGTGATGACGCGCAGTTCGCTGCCGGGAAGGGCGGCGTGGGTGCGCTGACCGGATCCTTCGAAGGGTACGGTGGCGTCGCCGTCTCCGTGGAGCACGAGTACGGGCACGGTTACTTTGGGCAGGTCGTCACGGAAGTCGGTGCCGCCGAAGGCGGCCATGCACGCGAGGGCTGCTTTTTTGTCCG